>NZ_CP047895.1:0-300000 GCF_009913435.1 Sphingomonas changnyeongensis
TCGTAACGCGGCCGCCGGGCCAGCCCCGAATCGATGACGACGCGCACGCCGTCGAGCGTCAGGCTGGTTTCGGCGATCGAGGTGGCGAGCACCAGCTTGCGCCGCCCGGCCGGGGCCGGGGCGATCGCCGCGCGCTGCGCCGCCGGATCGATCTGGCCGTGCAGCCGGTGCAGCGCCACCGTGTCGGGCAATGCATCCAGCCGTTCGGCCACCCGCTCGATCTCCGCAACACCGGGCAGGAAGACAAGGATGCCCCCTCCTGCTCGCGCAGCGCGGTGCGGACGGCGGCGGCCGCCGCATCCTCGATCCGCTGGTCCGGCCCGCGCCCCAGATGGACGATGCGCAGATCATGGCTGCGCCCGGCGCTTTCGATCACCGGCGCATCGCCCAGCAGCGCGCCAAAGCGCGCGCCGTCGAGCGTTGCCGACATCGGCATCAGCCTTAAATCCGGGCGCAGCGCCGCCTGGGCATCGAGCGCCAGTGCCAGTGCAAAATCGCTGTCGAGGCTGCGCTCATGCACCTCGTCGAACAGCACTGCCGACACGCCGGCCAGTTCGGGGTCGGCCTGGATGCGGTTGACAAAAATCCCCTCGGTCAGGACGGTAACGCGGGTGGCGGACGAGCGCTTGCTGTCGAGCCGGGTCTGATAGCCGAAGCGGCGGCCGACGGGTTCGCCCGCGATGTCGGCCATGCGTTCGGCCGCCGCGCGCGCCGCCAGCCGGCGCGGCGACAGCAGCAGCACCTCGCCCGTGCACCAGCTCTGTTCGATCAGCGCCGGGGCGACCGCCGTGGTCTTGCCGGCACCCGGCGGCGCGACGAGCACCGCGCTGTTCCGCGCCGCGAGCGCAGCCAGCAGCTCGTCCAGCACATGATGGATCGGCAGGTCGGTCACCCGCCGCCCGCTAGAGCATTTTCAAGCCGGGTGGAATCACCCGGCGGCGCGTCCCATGCCCCGCCCCGGGACCCGGGACACAAAAAAAGGGCGGCCCGTGCGGACCGCCCCCTGTCAGGCCTGTCGCCCCGCCGCCGCCCGTATGCGGACGGCGACCGGTCAGCGATCAGAAATTGCCATATTGTTCGTTGCCGACGAAACCCATCTTGGTCACTTTGGACTTCTTGATCACCGCCAGAACACGGTCGACCACATCGTAACGGGCATTCGCGTCCGGCTGGACATGAAGTTCGGGTTCCGGGTTCATCGCCAGGGTCCGCTCCAGATACAGGCCGAGCGTCGCCTCGTCGATCGGGGCGCCGTTCCACAGGATCTGGCCCGCAGTATCGACCGAGACCTTGTTCTTGACCGGGTCGATCGGCGGGGTGCTCTGCGGTCCAGAATCGACCGGCAGGTCAATCTTCACCGCATGGGTCTGGATCGGGATGGTGATGATGAACATGATGAGCAGAACGAGCATGACGTCGATAAGCGGCGTCGTGTTCATTTCGCCCATCGGCTCGCCGTCGTCGCGGCCGCCACTGATAGCCATCTAGACTGCTCCTGCCTTACAAGCGGGTGGTCGCGCCACCGGGCGCGGGCTGCGAGATGAAGCCGACCCGGGCGAAACCGGCGCGCTGCATCGTGTAGATCGCCCCGCCGATGCACCGGTAGGGCGTCGCCACGTCACCGCGGATATGCACTTCCGGCAGCTCGAGATCCGGATTGTTCACCCCGCCCTGACGGTCGATTTCCGCCTTGAGCTTGACGACCGCGCGTTCCAGCAGCTCGTCCGCATTCACCCGCGTCACGCCCCAATAGACCTCGCACTCACCGTTCACCGCCCGGATGGACAGCGAGACGTTTTCAGGCTTGGTCGTGGTCGGATCGAACCGCACGTCAGGCAGCTTGACCTCGACCGTCTGGATCACGACGGGCACGGCGATCAGAAAGATGATGAGCAACACCAGCATGACGTCCACAAGGGGCGTCGTGTTGATGTCGGACATGGGGGAGTCGCTGTCGCCCCCGACTGCCATTGCCATGTTGAGTTATCCTGTCTGCGCCGCCGGCGGACCAGCGGCGGGAGGGGCAGGCGGGTCGCCCCGCCTGCCCGACCGATGCTTAAGCCTTGGGCGCGGCGGCGGCCGGCGCAGCCGGCTTGGCAGCGGCGGCGGTGGCCGGACGCGCGGCGACGGCGGTCTGCGGCTTCACCGCGCCACCCGACATCATGTAGCCGAGCACGTCGTTCGAGAAGTCCGACAGCTCTTCCGAGATCGCCTTGTTGCGGCCCTGCAGCCAGTTGAAGGCAAGCACGGCCGGAACGGCGACGACGAGGCCGAGCGCGGTCATGATCAGCGCTTCACCGACCGGACCGGCGACCGCGTCGATCGACGCCTGGCCGGCAAGGCCGATCTTGATGAGCGCGCGGTAGATCCCGATGACGGTGCCGAACAGGCCGACGAACGGCGCGGTCGCGCCGACGGTGGCGAGGAAGGCGAGGCCGCCCGCCAGCTTCGACTTGATCATGCCCTGGCTGCGGTGGAGCGAGCCGTGCAGCCAGTCATGCGCCTCGACCGGATCGGTCAGCTTGGTGTGCTGTTCCTGGGCGACGAGCGCGTCGTCGACGATCTGGCGATAGGCGCTGTTCTTGTCGAGCTTGTTGGCGCCGTCCTTCAGGCTGGTCATCGACCAGAAGCTCTGACGGACCTTCTTGCCCTGGTTGAGGATCTTCTGCTGCTCGAACAGCTTGGTGAACAGGATGTAGAACGACACGATCGACATGCCGACCAGGATGATGAAGGTCGACCAGGCGATCAGGCCGCCCTGCTCGAGCGCGGCTTTGAGGCCGTAGGGGTTTTCGCCCGCGGGGGCGCCGGCCGCCGCTTCAGCGGCGAAAAGAGCGATATGGGTGAGCATTGTTCGAGACTTCCTCTAAAGATTTTTACCTGCCGGGGGCGGCCCCGCCGCTGCGGGGCCTGCCGCCTTATTTCGGGATCTGCCAGCGGATGCGGCGCGACTGGGACGTGCGCATCGGGCTGCCATTTTCATCCTGGGCCGGGGTGTATTTGCCCCGGCGGGTGATGGCGCGGCAGGCCGCTTCGTCCAGGTCGGGCGAACCACTGGAGCTGGTCACGCGGCAGTTTTCCACGCGCCCCTGCTCGTTGATTTCCCAGCTGATGGCGGTCGTGCCTTCCCGCTCTTCACGCAGCGCGCGCGGCGGGTAATCGTCCTGCGTGACCCACTGTGCCGGGTCACCCTTGGCGCCTGCGGCCTTGCTGATGCGCGGCGCGGGCGGGGCGGCGGCGGGGCCGGACGGGGATCGGGCACGTACACCGGCGGCGGGTTCGGCTGCGACTGGATCACCGGAGCCTGCGGGGCAGGCGTCTGGACGATCGGCGGCGGCGTCACCACGGGCGGCGGTTCGATCGGCTGATCGGGTGGCGGAGGCGGCGGTTCTTCCTCCGGAGGTGGCGGCTCTTCCTCGACGTCGAAGGTCTTCAGATCTGTGGCGACCTTCTTGATGACGTTGAAGGCAAGGCCGGTCACGAACGCGTAGCCAAGCGCCGCGTGGATCAGGATGACAATCCCGATCGACACGACCTTGCTACCGCTCAAGCCCTGTTTGTCAGCGTAGGCCATTCAGTAACGAGACTCCCTCTCGCGGCCTGGCCAGGCGCGAAGGGAGCGCAGGGCCGGTGCCGCAGTGATCGGTTCCGCCCTCCCTTATTGTCTTGTTAGGCAGAAGGCCGGTTTTCTATCGTCGCCCCTGGGAGACGCAAACTCTTTGTCGTACGGATCGAACCTAGATCGGCCTTATGACGTTTTTGTGTGAGCCGCCTCCCCCGCCCGCCGCAATTATGGAACGCCATGAACCGCTTGTTTCTGACCCTTGCCGTTACGGCAATCGCCGCTTCCGCCCCGCTTGCCGCCCAGACCGACAATCGGTCCCCGGCCTTTTCCGCCACTTATGCGGACCTGGCTGATCTGGGCATCGACGCCCCACTGGCCCTGATCGGCACAGTCCGCCGCGCCCAGCTACTGCCTCCCGAGCTGTCTATCGGTGTCATGCCGGGACGGGCGCGGCTGCTGGTCGAGGTCGATGTGTCGCGACTGATTCGCGGTATCGACGGCCTGCCGCCGCGGCTCAGCTATCTGGCGGACGTGGCGGTCGATTCGCGCGGCCGGCCGGCAAAGCTGCGCGGCCAGAGCCTGCTGATCTTCGCGCGCCCGGTGCCGGGCCGGACGGACATGATCCAGCTGGTCGCGCCCGACGCACAGCTGGCGGTCGACGCCGCGCAGCTCGCCCAGGCGGAAGCGATCCTGAGCGAAAGCCGCCTGCCCGATGCGCCGCCACGCATCACCGGCATCACCGGGGCGTTTCATGTGCCGGGCGCGCTGCCGGGGGAAAGCGAGACGCAGATCTTCCTCGCCACCGCCGACCGGCGGCCGGTGTCGCTGTCGGTGCTGCGCCGCCCCGGCGAAACGCCGCGCTGGGCGGTCGCGCTGGGCGAGATTGTCGATGAAGCAGCGGCGGCCCCGGCGCGCGACACATTGCTCTGGTATCGGCTCGCCTGCGGCCTGCCCCGGCGCTGCCGGCTGCGGCGCTCGGCACGCTCGGCGCGTCCGCACAGGCGGCGGCACGCGCCGATTATGCGCTGGTGCTGGAAGGGCTGGGGCGCTGCGCGCGCCACCGTGGGGGCGAAGCGCCGCGCGGATGACCGGGCTGCGGCGGTGCGCGCATCCGGGGGGCCGGGCGGGTTTCCGCTCCGGCCCTGACGGGGTCAGCGCGAGCTGATCTCGATGCCCACCGCGCGGCAATCGGGATAGACGTCGGGCTTGCGGGTGGCGACGCGCAGGCCGATCACGCCCTTGCGCGCGGCGATCAGCGCATAGATTTCGCGCGCCAGCGTTTCCTGCAGGTTGAAACGCCGGCTGGTCGCCAGCCGCGTCACCTCTGTGCGCAGGAAATCATAATCCCAGGCGCTCGCCTGCTCATCCTCGTCCGGAAAGCTGGCGGGGTCGATCTCGACATCGATGGTGACAATCAGGCGCTGCGGGGTGCCAACCTCGAAATCATGAAAGCCGATATCGACCGGCAGCTCGAAATCCTCGAGAAAGATGCGGAAGCTGCGCGGCGCAAGCGCAGGCGGGACCAGCCCGTCAAGCGCAGGCGGCAGGGTGGCGGTGTCAGTCATGGCCCGGCCCTGTGACGCCTCGGGGCGCGGCGCGCAACCCCGGCACCTTGGTTATTGTGCGCCGGCTGGCGCTGCGCCACGCTCCCCGGCGGCTGCGCCCGCCACCACCCGGTCGAGAAAACGCTCGATCGTCCGCCACAGATGCACACTCACCCCGGCCCGGCGACGCGGTGGCCAAAGCCCGGATAGACCATGGTTTCAAACGGCGTCCCCGCCGCCTGCAGCCGCGCCATCAGCGCGGTCGAGTTGTCGAACACCACATTGTCGTCGGCCATGCCGTGGATCAGCAGCAGCGGATCGGCGATGCGCCCCGCCTGATCGAGCGCACCCGCGCGCACATAGGCGGCAGCGTCCTGGCGCGGATCGCCCAGATAGCGTTCGGTATAATGGGTGTCGTACAGCCCCCAGTCGGTCACCGGCGCGCCCGAAATGCCGCCGGCAAACGCCCCCGGCGCGGCCTGCAGCAGCTTGAGCGTCATATAGCCGCCATAGGACCAGCCATTGACGATGATCCGCGCCGGATCGACATCGGCCTGGGTCTTGAGCCAGGCCAGCCCTGCCAGCTGGTCCGCAACCTCGGCCTGCCCCAGCTTCAGATGAATGGGGGCCTCGAACGCCTTGCCGCGATCGGGTGTGCCGCGATTGTCGATCGAAAACACGATCCAGCCCCGCTGCACCAGATATTGGTGGGTCAGGCTGTTCCATTCATTGACGACCTGGCGGCCGCCGCCCGGCCCGCCATAGACCTGGAAGAACACCGGGCGCGGGCCGGAAAAGCCGCGCGGGCGGAAGATCTTGTAATGCAGGATCTGGCCGTCGGCGGCCTTGAGCGTGCCGAAATCGGGCCGGACATGGCGGGCGAGAAAGGGCTGATAGGGGTGATCGCCCGCCAGCCGGTTTTCTTCCACCCAGGCGATGCGCTTGCCCTTGTCGTCGGCCAGATAGGTCTGGGGCGGCTGCACGGTGCTCGACCGGGTGACGATCAGCCGCCGCCCGGCCGCATCCATCGCCGCCTGATGGCTGAACCCGGCCTCGGTCACGCGCACCGGCGTTGCCGGGCCGGTGATCGACACCTGATAGACATGCCATTCGAGCGGCGTGTCGCGATTGGCGAGGATCCAGGCGCGACCCGCCGCCTCGTCGACGCCGAGCAGGCGCTTCACCTGCCACGGCCCGCGCGTCAGCTGGGTCCAGCGGCCCTTGTCGAACCGGTAGAGATGGGCATGGCCGTCGCGCTCCGACGTCCAGAGCAGCCCGCCCCGGCCAGCGGCCGCAGATCGTCATTGAGATTGACCCAGGTCGCCGCCGTCTCGCTGAACAGCACGGTCGACGTGCCGGTCGCGGGATCGACACGCAGCAGGTCGAGCCGCTTCTGGTCGCGCGTCTGGCGCTGGACGAGCAAGGCCGAGCCGTCGGGCAGCCAGTTGACCCGCGCCAGATAGATGTCCTCGTCCGCGCCCAGATCGACCCGGCGGGGCGCACCGCCGGCGGCGTCGATCAGATACAGGCCGACGCGCGCATTGGCGGTGCCGGCGCGCGGATAACGCTGTTCATAGACGCGGGTGCCGTCCGCGCCGATCGCCGCACGGGTCACCGTCGCGACCGGGGCCTCGTCGACACGGGCAACCGCGATCATGCGGTCATCGGGCGACCACCAATGGCCGCGGGTCCGGTCAATCTCCTCCTGCGCGACAAACTCGGCCACGCCCCAGCTGAGCGTGCCGCCGCCATCCCGGGTCAGCGCGCGTTCGGTGCCGGTCTTCAGATCATGAACGAACAGATTCTGATCGCGGACGAACGAGACGAACCCGCCGCGCGGGCTGATCGTGCCGTCAAGCTCGCTGGTCGCGGTCGCGGTCAGGCGGCGCGGCGCGCCGCCGAGCGGCTGGAGATACAGGTCACCGTCAACGGGCACGAGCAGGCTCTGCGCGTCGGGCGCCCAGTCATAGGCGACGATGCCGGTCTGGTCGGCGATGCGCGCGCGTTCGCGCTGCATCTTCTCGGCTTCCGACAGCGGACCGGTGCCGCCGAGCGTGCGGCTGTCGACGATCATCCGCTGCGCGCCGGTGCGCGTGTCCACCGCCCACAGATCGTAACGCTGCTTGTCGTCCGGCCGGTTGCGCAGCGCGCTCAGCCAGCGTCCGTCGGGCGACAGGCGCAGCAGCCGGGGGGCAGGACCGCCCAGCGCCGGGTTGGCGAAAATGCGCTCAAGCGTCAGCGCCGGCCCCGCGCTGACGGGATCGGCGGCGGACGGATTGGCCTGAACGGGCGCGGCAGTCAGCGCGCTGGCGGACAGGAACAGGGCAAGGGCGGGCGAAATGCGACGGTTCATGCCGCCGGTTATTGCGGCGCCGCCCCTGCCGGGCAAGCCGGTGACGCCAAGTTATTTCGGGCCCGGCGATCCGGCCCCTGTGTCCATGTCCCCGGCCCAGCCGAGGCGAAGCGCCCCGGACATTGCCCCCTGCTCCACCTCTGCCCCCCTCTCGGCCAGCCGGGCGGCAAGCGCATCCGCCCCCTCGCCCGCCACGCGCACCGGCCGCTCCAGCCGGGCTGAGGCCCACGCGATCAGCGCGAGCGCGTCCGCCTGTTCGTCAAGCGGCGCGTCGGTCAGCGCCGGCAGCGCATCGACCGGCGGGGCCATGATGACGGTCCAGCCCGGCAGCGCGGCGGCGGCCCGCGCCTCGAGCATCTGGTAGGCGGCAAGCGTTGCCCCCGGCAGCAGCGCCGCCCGTGCGCGGGCAACGCGCCGCTGCGGATCGACGAGCAGCGCTTCGGGCGGCGCGCCGGCGACCAGCGCCAGCTGCGCCCGCACCTGCTGTTCCGCCGATTCGGCGGCCTCGGCGCGGGCGGCGGCAAGCTGGGCGGCGTCGGGTGCCCCGCTGCCCACGCGCACCTGATCGAGCGCGACATCGACCGGGTAGCCGAGCCGCGCGGTGATCGCCGCTTCCGCCCGGCTAGCGGCATCTGTGCGCAACTCGGGCGTGAACACCGTCGCCGACACGCGCAGCGGACGGGAATCATGGTCGATGGCCAGCTGGGCGATGCGTGCCTTGTCGGCAAACTCGGCAGCGATGGCGTCGCGGATCTGGCGCGCGGCGACCGCTTCCTGCGCGATGCGCCCCAGCGACAGGCCGAGCGGGACGGACAGCCCGGCAAAGACCGCGACGATCAGCCCGGCCTGCAGCCAGGTCTGGCGTTCCGACAGCTTGTGCCCGAACCGGTAAAGCCGGGCGAGCGCCGCCGCGCTCAGGCTGATCGCCATCAGATTGGTGAAGAACAAAAACGCGGCACCGCCGGCAATCGCCATATTGCCGGTCGCCAGCCCGAACCCGACGGTTGCCAGCGGCGGCATCACCGCCACCGCAATGCCGACCCCGACCAGCGTGCCCGACAGGCCACGGATCAGCGCATAGGCGGCGGCCAGCCCCGACAGCATCGCGACGATCAGATCGAACAGATTGGGCCTGGTGCGCGCCGCGATCTCGGGCGTCACCTCGGTCAGCGGCGACATCAGCACGACCAGCGCGGCAAAGCTCACGGCAAGGGCGATCCCCGCCGCCAGCGCCATCAGCGCCCGGCGCAGCAGCGCGGAATCGAACAGCGCAAGGCCAAAGCCCAGCCCCAGAATCGGCCCCATCAATGGCGAAATCAGCATCGCGCCGATGACCACCGCCGGTGAGGACTGGAGCAACCCCAATATGGCAACGCCCGCCGACATGACCGTCATGAACAGGAAGGGCGGCCCGATCACCGCATCGCGTTCGACCGTGGCGAGCACTGCATCATGGCGCACGCCGCGCGTCATCCGCTGCCGAAAGCCCGCAAAGCTGCGCCGGTCCCCGGCCGGCTCCATTCCAGCCTGTCCCGCACTGGCCTGTCCCGCACTGGCCGGCTCAAGCGCGTCGATTGAGGTCATGCTGTCCCCGCCCTGCCATGATGTCGTGGTCAGGGTGTGGCACATCCATCGCACCGACAGAAGCGCCGGGGGATCGGGGCTGAGGGAGAAAAATGGTGCTGCCGGCGAGGATTGAACTCGCGACCTCAGCCTTACCAAGGATGCGCTCTACCACTGAGCTACGGCAGCACGGCCCGACGGGCGAGGCGCGCACTTGGTTCAGCGGGCGGCTCTTGTCAAGCCATTGTTGCGGGCGCTAGCGCCCGGACCATGGCTCAAGACGATGAACGCGCCCGGCGGCTGGCCGCGGCGCTGCGCGAAAACCTCCGCAAACGCAAGGCACAGGCCCGCGCGTCCATGGCCGATGACGTCCCCGGCGCAGACGGAGAGCCTGACGCCGACGTCCCGGAGTCCAGTCCAGCCGATTAAGGGCCGACTGGTCCGGGACTGAGCCGCCTCCGCCGCCCCTGCCGAAACGCGTCAGACCGGCGCGCAGGCCGCCGCCAGCCACGCCCGCGTCTCGCCTTCGACCAGCGGGCCGATCCGCGCCAGCACATCGGCATGATAGGCGTTGAGCCAGTCCCGCTCGGCGGCGGTCAGCATGGCGGCGTCGATCAGCGTCCGGTCGATGGGCGCGAAGGTCAGCGTTTCAAAGCCCAGCATCTCGCGCTCCGCCCCCGCGACCGAGCGCGGCACGACCAGCACCAGATTTTCGATGCGGATGCCATATTCGCCCGCCTTGTAATAACCCGGCTCGTTCGACAGGATCATGCCCGCCGCCAGCGGCTCGTCGCCGCCGCCAAAGGTCGCGATGCGCTGCGGCCCTTCATGCACCGACAGATAGCTGCCGACCCCGTGGCCGGTGCCATGGGCGTAATCCAGCCCCACTTCCCACAGCGGGCGGCGGGCAAAGGCGTCGATCTGCTGCCCGCGCGTGCCGCGCGGGAACAGCGCGGTCGCGATCCCGATATGGCCCTTGAGCACGCGGGTGAAGCGGTCGCGCATTTCAGCGGTCGGCGTGCCGACGATGATCGTGCGGGTGATGTCGGTGGTGCCGTCCTGATACTGGCCGCCCGAATCGACCAGATAGATGCCGTCCCTGACGATCGGGCGGTCCGATTCGGCGGTCACCCGGTAATGCGGAATGGCGGCGTTCGGCCCGGCGGCCGAAATCGTGTCGAACGACAGGTCGCGCAGGCAGCCGGTCGCCTCGCGAAAGCCGCGCAGCTTCTCCGCCGCCGACATTTCGGTCAGGCCGCCGCGCGGGGCCTCGATCGACAGCCAGTGCAGGAAGTTGACGATCGCGGCACCGTCGCGCGCCTGGGCGGCCTGATGGCCGGCGATTTCGACCGGATTCTTGATCGCCTTGGGCAGGACCGCCGGATCGCGCAGCGCCAGCGTGCGCGCCCCGCCCTGTTCCAGCCGGGCAAAGATCGCGGCGACCGCGCGCTCGGGATCGACCGCCACGCGCTTGCCGGCAAAGCCGCCGAGGGCCGCGGCAAAGGCCGCGCGGTCGTGCAGCCGCACCGCATTGCCCAGATGGCGGGCGACATCGTCGCCGACCTTTTCCGGGGCCACGAACAGATCGGCGGTGCCATCGCGGTGGACGAGCGCATAGGCGAGCGCGACCGGCGTGCGCTCCACATCCTGGCCGCGGATGTTGAACGTCCAGGCGATCGAATCGAGCGCCGACAGCACGACCGCATCGGCGCCGCGCGCGACCAGCCACTGGGCAATGTCGGTGCGCTTGTCGGCGGCGCTGCGCCCGGCATGGCTGTCGGGATGGACGATCAGCCGCGCGGCCGACGGCGCCGGCTGGTCGGGCCACACGGCATCGACCGGATTGGTGTCGACCGCCACCAGCTCGGCCCCGCGTTCGGCGAGCGCGGCCGATGCCGCCTCAACCCAGGCGCGGGTGTGCAGCCAGGAATCATAGCCGATGCGCGCGCCGCCCGGCGCATGCGCGCCCAGCCAGTCGGCAACGCTCGTCTCGGGCACCGACACATAGGCCCAGTGCGCCGGATCAACCTGTTCGCGCACCTGGAGCGTGTAACGCCCGTCGATGAAGATCGCCGCTTCTTCGGGCAGGACGACCGCCGTGCCCGCCGAGCCCTGAAAGCCGGTCAGCCAGCCCAGCCGCTGCGCATAGGCCCCGACATATTCGCTCATATGCTCATCGGTCAGCGGCACGACGAAGCCGTCGAGCCGGTCGCGCTTCAGCTGGTCGCGCAGCGCCGCCAGACGGGCTTCATAGGTGGACATCGGCACTCCTCCGTGGATTTCGGCATTGATTTTGGCAATGGATTTAGGCGCAGCAGGCCGGTTCGTCACCCTTTGTTGGCCGCCGGCGGCGCAAAATGCGCCTCGGCAGAAGCGACGTTCAGTCGCGGTCGAGCGGCAGGCTGAAGACGAACTGCGCGCCGCCGCCGGGCGCATCCTCGGCCCAGATGCGCCCGCCATGCGCCTCGATCATCGTCCGGCAGATCGGCAGGCCCAGCCCGGTGCCATTGGCCTTGGTGGTGCGGAACGGCTCGAACAGATTGGCGGCGACGTCGGGCGGCAGGCCGGGGCCGCTGTCGGCAACGCGGACACGGATCTCGCGCCCCTCGACACGCGACGACAGCGTCAGGCGGCGCACCGCACTGCCCGTCATCGCGTCGAGCGCGTTCTTCATCAGGTTGGTCACCACCTGTTCGATCTGGACCGGATCGCATTCGACCGTGTCGACCGCCTCATCGAGCGCGCGGACCAGCTGGACGCCCTCCGCATCCGCCCGCGTGCGCAGCGTTGCCCAGGCGCGGCCGATGATCGCGCGCAGCGACACCGGCACGCGCGACACCTCGCCCGACAGGGTGAAGCGGCGCATCCGGCGGATGATTTCGGAGGCGCGGCCGATGCTGGCCGCCGCGCCGTCGATCGACGCGGTGATCTCGTCCGGCCGCGCGTCCGCCCCGCGCGCCATCATCAGCGACGATACGGTCAGGTAATTGGTCGCCGACGCCAGCGGCTGGTTCAGCTCATGCGCGATGGTGGAGGCAAGCGCGCCCATCGCCGACAGGCGCGAGGCCTGGGTGCTGATGTCCTGCGCGGCGCGCAGTTCGGCCTCCATCGCCTTGCGTTCGGTGATGTCGGCCATGATGCCGCGCATCCTGAGCGGCCGCCCTCTGGCGACCGTTCGGTGACCGCCCCGCGCGTCACCAGCCAGCGCGGCGCATCGCTGTCGGCCCGGGAGCGGAACTCGAGATCGAAGCGGTCGCCCGCACGGCCCGACCAGAGATCGGCCGACACCCCCTCGACCATCGACCGGTCGTCGGGATGGACGATCGCGGCCATATCCTCCCAGGTGCGAACCCGCGACAGATCAATCCCCAGCACCGGGCGGAAGCTGGCCGACACCTGGAACGCGCGCGTCTGGGCCGACCAGTCCCACGCCCCGAATCCGGCGGCGGTCATCGCCTGTTCCAGCCGCTCTTCGCTGGCATGGAGCGCGGCGAGCGTGCGGCCATGCTCGACCGCATCCCACAGCCGCTCGCACACCGCGCGGATCGTCGCCAGTTCAACGCTCGTCCAGCGGCGCGGCTGGGCATGATGGACATAGAGCAGGGCGATCAGCTGCCCGTCGCGCACCAGCGGCACGTCGACAAAGGCGCGCACCTGCACCCGGGCATAGGCCGCGGCCACCCGCCCTGCCGCGTGCGCGCATCGTCCTGCACATCCTCGACCGTGATCGTACGGCCGTTGGACAGCGCGTCGAGGAACACCCCGCCGAACCGGCCCAGCGGCCAGCGCCCGGTCATCGGGCTGACATCGCCGTCGCGCCACTCCCGGTCGATCGCGAACTGATTGCTGGCGATGTCGATTTCGGCAAACCCGACGCGCGACACGCCAAGATGGCGGCCGAGCGCGGCGGCGGCAGCGTCGATCATCCCCAGCGGATCGCCGATCAGCTTCAGCCGGTCATTGAGCGCCAGCAGGAAACGGGCGCTGAACTCGCTGCCCTTGCGCAGCGAAATGTCGGAAAAGGTGCCGACGCAGCGCAGCGCCCGCCCCTCGGGCGACCGGCGCAGGACCTGGCCGCGCGCCTGCACCCATATCCAGTCGCCGCTGCGCGTGCGCAGCCGGTGTTCGGAATCATAATATGGTTGTTCGCCCTTGAAATGGGCGGTGAGCGCGGCCTGCACGCCGCGGATGTCGTCGGGATGGCAGAGTTCGGCCCAGGCGACCGCCGTGTCCGGAATCTCGTCCTGCCGGTAACCGAGCACCTGCGCCCATTGTTCCGAACACCAGGCCGCACCGGTTTGCAGATCCCAGTCCCACACCCCTTCGCGCGCGCCGACAATCGCCAGATGGCTGCGCACGATATCGAGGCTGCACGACGCCTCGTCGCTCGGGCTGATAACGGACGTTTCTAGGCTCGCCTGGTTCACGGACATTCGGTCGCCTGCACCTGCCCCTTGCGCGCCGAAGATGGCACGGCTGGCGGCAAAGACAAGCCGCGCCGGGCCGGGACGCCCCACTCATAACCATGATATTGCGGAAACGCGCATTTTCTGTTGCGGGCCGCAAAAATGACCGGGGGCGGCGGGCGAATCAGGCCGCCTCGCCTTTTCCTCGCGCGCCTGAAAGGCTAACCCGCGCTGATGACCGATCTTCCCCCGCCGCCGCGCGCGGCCGTGCGCCCGACAACCATGACGCATCACGGCGTCGCGATCGAAGACCCCTATGCCTGGCTGCGCGACCCCGGCTATCCCGAGGTCAGCGACCCCGATATCCTTGCCTATCTGGAGGCCGAAAACGCCTATTTCGACGCCGCGATGGCGGACCGGCAGGGGCTCGTTGACACGATCTTTGCCGAGCTTAAGGGCCGCATCAAGGAAGATGACAGTTCGGTGCCGCAGCGCGACGGCGCCTATTGGTATTGGCGGTCGTTCGACACCGGTGCCCAGTATCGCAAATGGTGGCGCGCGCCGGCCGCCGGCAATCCCGCCCGCCCGCGCACCGGTGCCGAGCTGGCCAATGCCGAGCTGATCCTCGACGAGCCGGCGCTGGCCGAGGGCAAGCCCTATTTCCGACTCGGCGGCATGGACATCAGCCCCGATGACCGGCTGCTCGCCTATGCGGTCGATGACAGCGGGGCGGAGCGTTTCACCATCCGGATCAAGGATCTGGAGACTGGCGCGCATCTGGACGAGGTGATCGAGGGCACGCTTGGCGGGTTCCTGTTCGCAGGCGACGGGACGTCGCTGCTCTACGGGCTGGTCAACGAGCATTGGCGCATCGATGTCGCCAAGCTCCACCGCCTCGGCACACCGGTCGCCGAGGACGTCGAAATCTACCGCGAGGCGGATCAGGGGTTTCAGGTCGGGCTGGGCCTCACCCAGTCGCGGCGGTTCATCCTGGTGTCGACCGGCGATCATGTGACCAGCGAGATCCGCCTGATCCCCTATGCCGATCCGCTGGCCCCGCCGATCCTGGTCGCGCCGCGCGTGCCAAATCGCGAATATGACGTGGAAGAACATGAAGATACACTGTTCATCCGCACCAATGACACGCACACCAATTTCCGCCTTGCGACCGCGTCGCTGGCCGCACCCGGCGACTGGCAGGAGCTGCTGCCGGCGTCCGCCGATTTCTACCTGACCGATGTCACCTGCTTTGCCGACTGGTTTGTCGTCGAAGGGCGCGAACATGGCCTCGACCGCATCCGCATCCATGACTATCGCGGCGGCCCGGCGCATCAGATCGCCTTTCCGGAAGCAAGCTATACGGCCGGGCTGGACGACAATCCCGAATACCGGACGCCGGTGCTGCGCCTTGCCTATGAATCGATGGTCACGCCGGGCACCGTGATCGATTACGACGTCGCCTCGGACACCCGCGAGATCCTGAAAGTGCAGGAGATTCCATCGGGTTACGATCCCTCGCTCTATGCAACCGAGCGGCTGGAGATCGTCGCGCGCGACGGTGTGCGGGTGCCGGTGTCGATCGTCTATCGCCGTGGCTATCCGCGCGACGGATCGGGGGCGCTCTACCTTTATGGCTATGGTGCCTATGGCCTGGCGATGGAGCCGGGCTTCGGCATCGGCCGGTTCAGCCTGCTTGACCGCGGCATGGCCTTTGCCATCGCCCATATCCGGGGCGGCGACGACCTTGGCCAGCAATGGTATCTCGACGGCAAACTCACGAAAAGGACCAATACCTTCAACGACTTCGTTGATGTCGCCAGGGGGCTGGCAGATGCCGGCTGGACCCGGCCGGGGCGCATCGCCATCGCCGGCGGATCGGCGGGTGGCGAGCTGATGGGCGCGGTGATGAACCAGGCGCCCGAGCTGTGGGGCGCAGTCGCGGCGCATGTGCCCTTTGTCGATGTGCTGAACACGATGCTCGACCCCGATCTGCCGCTCACCCCCGGCGAATGGCCGGAATGGGGCAATCCGATCGAAGATGAAGCCGCGTTTCACCTGATCCGCAGCTACAGCCCTATGACAATGTCGCGGCCCAGGCCTATCCGCCGCTGCTGATCACCGCCGGGCTCAACGATCCGCGCGTCACCTATTGGGAGCCGGCCAAATGGGCGGCCCGGCTGCGCGCGACCAAGACCGACGACAACATCCTGCTATTGAAGACCAATATGGGTGCCGGCCATGGCGGAAAGTCAGGCCGGTTCGAGAGCCTGAGGGAAACGGCGGAGGAGTTCGCCTTCATCCTGTGGCAGCTGGGGCTGGACACCAGCCCGGCAGCCGCCTGACGGCAGGGACAAGGCGGCAATGGCCCGTTTCGTCTGCGAGATCACGCCCCAGCCCGCCGATATCGATGAGCTGGGGCATGTGAACAACGCCGTCTGGGTGCGCTGGCTGCAGGATGTGGCGACCACCCATTGGCGCGCGGCGGCCGATCCCGGCCATGTCGATGCCTATATCTGGGTCGTGCTGCGGCATGAGATTGATTATCTTGGCAATATTTCCGCCGATGAGGTGGCGCGCGGCCTGACCGTGCGCGCCGAAACCTGGGTGGGTGACGCGCCGCGCGGGGCGCGGTTCGACCGGTTTGTCGCGTTTTTCGGGCCTGACGGTCAGGTCAAGGCGCGCGCACGCACAGTCTGGGCGATCATCGACCGGGCGACCGGCCGCGCCGTCCGCGTGCCGCGCGATGTCGCGGCGCGGTTTGCGGCATTTACCGGCTAATCGGGCCGCAGCGTTCAGGCCAGCGCGTCGACCACTGCGCGGATCGCCTCGGGCGCGAACACCATTTCGATATGGCCGCAGCCAATCTCGACCGCCCGGTCCGACGCCCCGCGCGCGGCATGGCCGGCGACGATGCCGTCCTGGCGCGACCAGATCGCCACCGTCTCGACCGGGGGCTTTTCCTCAAGCGCGCAGGGCAGCGGCGGCGCATCGACCGGATGGCCGGCAACCCATTCATAAACGCGCCAGACATTGTTGTTGCGGCGCGGATCGCCACAGATCGGGCTGCCGAGCGTCACCACCCGCGACACCGCACCGGGCGCGCGCTTGGCATATTCGCGCGCGATCAGGCCACCCAGGCTCCAGCCGACCAGCGCCACCGGCTGGCCACGGCTGATCTGGGCAATGCGCGCATCGACCGCCGCCAGCACATCGTCGCGCAGCCCCAGATTGCGCCCCCGCCCCCAACCATGGGCGCGAAAACCCGCCTCTCCGAGACCGACACGCAGCGGCCGCGTTGACCCGTCAGACGCCAGAAAACCCGGAATCACCAGCACCGGCCGGCCAGCGCCGACCTGGCGGGTGAGCGACGCGGGCGGCGGCGCCAGCCGGCGCGGATTGACCACCGTGCGCAGTTCGCGCGCCAGCATCCCCCAGCCGGGGGCGCCATAGTCTATCGGGCGCGGTGCGATGCTCATCACCGCCATATATGACGATTTGGTGACACGCACAAGTCGAGCTCTCAGCTATAAGCATCAGCCGATTGTTTTTACGTGGTTTATGCCGCAGCCCGTTGCCGTCCGGGCCGGTCCTCCGGCCGGGCAAGCGCGACCCGGTTCCGCCCCTCATCCTTGGCACGGTAAAGCGCGCGGTCGGCCTCCAGCACCAGCATGTCGAGACTGGACAGCGCGCCCGCCGCAACGCCGATGCTGATCGTCACGCTCGGCAGCAGCGATTCGGGATCAAAGCTCGACACCACCGACGCGCGGATGCGCTCGGCCAGCGTCGCGGCACGCGCGAGATCATGGCCGGTGAGCGCGACCAGAAACTCCTCCCCGCCATAGCGGGCGACGATCGCCCCGGCACCGGAGACGCGCGCGACATGATCGGCGACATGCTGCAGGATCTGATCGCCGGTTCCATGCCCGTAACGGTCGTTGACGCGCTTGAAATGATCGATGTCGATCGCGAGCAGGCCGAGCAGAGAGTCCGGCGCAAGGCCGAGCGCCGCCCGATCAAGCGCTTCGCGAAAGCCGCGCCGGTTGGCGAGACCGGTGAGCATGTCGGTCTGGGCCTGCTGCTCGAGCGCCTGATGCCGTTCGAGAGCGCGCTCATTCTCCAGCCGCAGCTGCCGGATGCGCCCGGCGACCGGCAGCGACAGGATCAGGCATTCAAGCGTCATCACCGCCAGCAGCAGCGCATCGGGCAGCTGATCGGGCCGGATGACCCCAATGCTGCGCAGCGGATAGAGGAACGACACGATCAGCGGCAGCGTCCAGCCCGCCAGCAGCGCCAGTGCCGAGGGATAGCGCCGGATACAACCGGTCCCGACCAGCACCGCGGTCGCGACCAGCGTGTTCAGCGCCGCCATGTTGGCGAGCATCGCGGCACCGGCCAGCTGATCGTCGGGGGCGAGCGCATAGAGGATCGCGGTGATCGCGGACCCCAGCGCCGACACAAACGCCCAGCGCCGCTGCCAGCCCGGCAGCGCTGCGCGGTCGATGAAGGTGACGACGAAGCTGATCCCGGTCGCGGTCGCCATCGCCATGGTGAACCCGACGATCCGGGAGATGGTGCCGGCGGTGAGCCAGGGGCGATGACGCGCACCAGCCCCGAATAGCAGATCGCATAGCCGAGCATCAGCCCGACATGGGCGCAGTAGATCAGCTGGAACCGCCGCCGGATCGCGAAAAACAGCGACGAATGGAACAGGATGGTCAGCAGCAGCATGCCGACCGCAGCCCCGAAGATCAGCCCCCTGTCGCGGTCATAGCTTGAAAACTCGAGCGCCGACATCATCCAGGGCGCGCGGACATAGGTGGTGCCAACCGCCGCCTCGAGGCGGACGACGACGCGGGTGACACGGGCATCGAGCACAGCGGGCAGCGACATATAGCCAGCCGTTCCCCAGGCCCGGTCGGGGTCGGTCGGATCATAATGGACATGGACGCGCCGGCCATCGTCGCCGAACAGCCAGGCATCGACCGACCGGCTGCGATGATTGTCGAGCATCAGCCGCCAGCTGCGCGGGTAACGCGCGGACGGACCCAGCGGCACATGATAGGCGAACCAGGTCGTCCCGACCGCAGACAGCGGCGCGGGCTGGTCGCAGCGGTCGAGCAGGGGCAGCATCTGGGCAATGTCCAGCCCGGCGGGTGCAAGCAGGCGGCAGGTCTCGATCAGCTTCACCGGCCCGGTGCGCGGCGGTGGGGCCGAGGAGGGCAATGGCGTCGCAGCCGCCACAGGCATGGCGAGGCACGCCAGCACCAGCGCCAGCCAGCCGCACGCCGCCGCGAATCTCGCACCAAGTCCACCCACGCGGCGGACCCTAGCCAAAAAGTCGTTAGCGCCGCTTAAACGCCGTTTGTTCCGGCCGTATCCTTTGCCCGCGCATTTTGACGATCGGGTTCTGAGTGCCACGAAAAAGGGCGGCGGACCCGGTGGTCCACCGCCCTGTTCGGTCCGGCTGAAACCAGCCGGATCAGGTCATCGGGATCAGCCGGCGACCGCCGCGCCCTTCTTGTCGGCCCAGATATTCTGGTACGACATATAGGCGAGCACGGTGAAGCAGATCAGGAAGATCATCACCGCCAGCCCGGTCGAATGCCGGTTTTCCAGCTTCGGTTCAGCCGTCCAGGTGAGGAAGGCCGAAACGTCCTTCGCCATCTGGTCAACCGTCGCCTTGGTGCCGTCGGCATAGGCGACCTGATCGTCGCTGGCGATCGGCGGCGGCATGGCGATGTTGAGGTTGGCGAAATAGGGGTTGTAGTACAGCCCGTCCGGCGTCTTCACGTCCGGGAACTTCTTCAGCAGTTCGGCGGGCTGGTCCTGATAGCCGGTCAGCAGCGAGTAGATGTAGTTGCTGCCGTCGTGACGGGCCTTGGCCATCAGCGACAGATCCGGCGGCAGCGCGTTGTTGTTCGCCGCCCGCGCCGCGACCTCGTTGGGATACGGGGTCGGGAAACGGTCGGACGCCAGGTTCTTGCGCGTCGCCGGTTCGCCGGTTTCCGGGTTCACCGAGGGGGTCTGCACCGCCCACTGCTCGGCAATCGCCTTCACCTCGGCCTCGGAATAGCCAAGGTCCGCGAGGTTGCGGAACGACACATATTTCAGCGAGTGGCAGCCCGAGCAGACTTCCTTGTAAACCTGGAAGCCACGCTGGAGCTGGGCACGGTCGAACTTGCCCATCGGGCCGTCGCTCGACAGGCCGGCGCTGCGCGGATGCTTGTGGAACAGCTTTTCAGCCGTCACGGGCTTGCCGTCGCGCGCGAAGCTGACGGCGCCCGTGATGACGGACACGAGCAGGACGAGGCAGAAGCCAAGTCCGACCAGGAATGCGATCAAACGAGCCATTTTTGTCTTCCTTACTCGGCCGGCTGCGGCGCGCCGAAGGTGCCGCCCGCGCCAAGCGGGGCCGATCCCTGAGCCTTACCCTGGAGCACCGACTCGGTGATCGAGTTGGGCAGCGGCAGCGGCCGCTCGATCGCCGAGACGATCGGCAGGATGATCAGGAAATGCGCGAAATAATACATCGACGCGACCTGCGAGATGATCACATACGGCTCTTCCGCCGGCGCGCCGCCGCAATAGCCGAGCACCAGAATGTCGGCCACCAGCACCCAGAAGAAGGGCTTGTAGAGCGGCCGGTAGCTGGTCGAGCGCACGGGCGAGCGGTCGATGAGCGTCAGGAAGAACAGCAGGATGATCGAGCCGAACATCGCCACCACACCCAGCAGCTTGGCCGGCAGGATGAAGTCGACGGTGAAGGCGCGCAGGATCGCGTAGAACGGCCAGAAATACCATTCAGGCACGATATGGGCCGGGGTCGAGAGCGGGTTCGCCTCGATGTAATTGTCCGGATGCCCGAGGAAGTTCGGCGCGAAGAACACCATCGCGCAATAGGCGAGCAGGAACACGCCGACGCCGAAGCCGTCCTTGGCCGTGTAATAGGGGTGGAACGGCACGGTGTCCGACGCCTGCTTCACCTCGACGCCGGTCGGGTTCGACGAACCCGGGATATGCAGCGCCCAGATCTTGAGGATCACGACGCCCGCAATCACGAACGGCAGCAGATAGTGCAGAGAGAAGAAGCGGTTGAGCGCCGCATTGTCGGGCGCGAAGCCGCCGAGCAGCCAGATCTGGATCGGCTCGCCGACCAGCGGGATCGCCGAGAACAGGCCGGTGATCACCTTGGCCCCCAGAAGCTCATCTGGCCCCAGGGAAGCACATAGCCCATGAACGCCGTCGCCATCATCAGCAGGAAGATGACAAGGCCGAGCAGCCACACCATCTCGCGCGGAGCCTTGTAGGATCCGTAATACAGCCCGCGGAAGATATGGATGTAGACGACGATGAAGAAGAAGCTGGCGCCGTTGGCGTGCATGTAGCGGATCAGCCAGCCGGCATTCACGTCGCGCATGATGTGCTCGACGGAGTCGAACGCGACCAGGCCGTTGGCGGCGAAATGCATCGCCAGCACGATGCCGGTGATGATCTGGATGCCCAGCGCAAGTCCCGAAAGCACGCCGAAGTTCCAGAAATAATTGAGGTTGCGCGGCACGGGATACCCGCCGCCGACAGCGTTGTAGACGAGCCGCGGCACGGGCAGCCGCTCGTCCAGATACTTCATGAGCGGATGCTTCGGCTCATACTGCTTTGCCCAGGGAAAGCTCATGCTGCAGCTCCCACTTCGATGACGGTGTCAGACCGGAACGCATAGTCCGGCACTTCGAGATTCTTCGGCGCCGGGCCCTTGCGGATGCGGCCAGCGGAATCATAGTGCGAGCCGTGGCAGGGGCAGAAATAGCCCCCGAACTCGCCCTTGTTCTCGCCTTCGGCGGCACCGAGCGGCACGCAGCCCAGATGGGTGCACACGCCCAGCGTCACCAGCCACTGTTCCTTGCCCGGCTTGGTGCGATCAGCGAGCGTCTGCGGATCGCGCAGCGTGTCCGTCGCCACCTTGTTGGCGGCGGCAATCTCTTCGGCCGTCAGGTGACGGACGAAGAGCGGCTGTTTTCGATAAATGGCCTTGATCGATTGCCCCGGCTGGATCTGCGACAGATCCACCTCGGTGGAGGCGAGCGCGAGGACGTCGGCAGCCGGGTTCATCTGGTTGACCAGCGGCGCGACGAACGCGGCCCCGCCGACACCCGCGAACGCAACGGCGGCAATGTTGATAAAATCGCGACGGCGATGCCCTTCGGGGGCGAGCGCCTCATCGCTGTGCGTTTGCTCAATCGTGGCCATGGTCTGCCTTTTTGTCGCGAAACCCCGAGCGCGAACGAACCGGGAGCGGAATAGGCCTGGCTTCCCATAGCTCGCGCCGCCAGGGCATACCCCCGGCTGAGGGGCCAATAGCGCCGTTTGTTTAACTTGCAAACAGGATGTTCTCCGGGTTTTTACGGGGGAATGATCCGCCTCGCCCTGTTCCAGCCCGACATTGCCGGCAATGTCGGCGCGGTGCTGCGCACCGCTGCCTGTCTTGGGGTCGCGGTCGACCTGATCGAACCGATGGGCTTTGCCTGGGACGACAAGCGGGTGCGGCGCGCGGTCATGGACTATTTCGACCATGTGCAGGTGACGCGCCATGCCGACTGGGATGCGTTTCTGGCGACGGTCGGACAGTCCCGGCTGGTGGTGATGGCAGCGCGCGGCAGCGTGCCGGTGGCTGATGCCGGGTTCCGCCCCGACGACATCATCCTGATGGGCAGCGAAAGCGCGGGCGCGCCTGCTTTCGTGCACGAACGCGCCGATCTGCGCGTGCGCATTCCGATCCGCCCCGGCCTCAGGTCGCTCAACCTGTCGGTCGCCGCCGCCATCGCGGCGGCCGAGGCGCTGCGCCAGACCGGGACCAGCCCCGGCTGATGACCCGTTCAGGGTTCGGGCTTGACCCGGTGCCCGCCCCGGCCCACCTTGCCGCGCAACAAGTTGATCAAAAGGGGGAACGGCACGCGTGCAACTGGATGAACAGCAACAGGCGGCGCGTGCCTGGTTCGAAAGCCTGCGGGACCGGATCTGCGCGACGTTCGAGGCGATCGAACGCGAGGCCGGATCGGATGCACGCTTTTCCTACACCCCTGGGACCGGCACGACCCCGATGGCACGCCCGGCGGCGGCGGCGTGCAGGGGCTGATGAAGGGCCGGGTGTTTGAAAAGGTCGGCGTCAACGTCTCGACCGTCGGCGGCCGGTTCGAGGGTGAGTTCGGCAAGACCATCCACGGCGCGGGCGAGGATCCGCGCTTTTTCGCCACCGGGATCAGCCTGGTTGCGCATATGGCCAATCCGCATGTGCCGGCCGTGCACATGAACACGCGCTTCCTGCGCACGACCCGGCAATGGTTCGGCGGCGGCGCGGACCTGAACCCGCCTTTGCCCAAGGATCAGGATACCGCCGATTTCCACGCCCGGCTGCAGGCCGCGTGCGACGCCCATGACCCCGGCTATTATGAGCGGTTCCGCAAATGGGCCGACGACTATTTCTACATCCCCCATCGCGGCGTGCATCGCGGCGTGGGCGGGATTTTCTATGACCATCTGGAAGGCGATTTCGACCGCGATTTCGCCTTCACCCGCGCGGTCGGCGAGGCGTTTCTCGACATCTATCCCGCACTCGTCCGCCGCCGGATGAACGAGGCCTGGACCGAGGCGGACCGCGAGGCCCAGCTGATCTGGCGCGGCCGCTATGCCGAGTTCAACCTCGTCTATGACCGGGGCACACTGTTCGGGCTGAAAACCGGCGGCAATATCGATGCGATCCTGATGAGCCTGCCGCCCGAGGCGAAATGGCCGTGACCGGCCCGCTGCTCGCCGCGCGCGACGGCGCGGTCGTCACGCTGACGCTCAACCTGCCCGACAAGCGCAATCCGGTGTCGGAACCCGAGATGGTCGACGCACTCGTCGACGCGCTTGAGGCGGCAGATCAGGATATCGGCGTGCGCGCGGTGATCCTGACCGGCGCGGGCAGCGCCTTTTCCTCGGGCGGCGATCTGCGCGCGATGAAATCGGGCACCGGGCTGCGCGCCGACCTGCCGGCGGATACGCGCCGCCGCTACCGCGCGGGCATCCAGCGCCTGCCGCTGCTGTTCCATGCGCTCGAAGTGCCGGTGATCGCGGCGGTCAACGGCCCGGCGATCGGCGCGGGGCTGGACCTTGCGTGCATGTGCGACATCCGCATCGCCGCCGACACGGCAGTGTTTGCCGAAAGCTTTGTCCGCCTGGGCATCGTGCCGGGCGATGGCGGGGCATGGCTGCTGCCACGGATTGTCGGCTTTTCCCGCGCGACCGAACTGGCGCTGACCGGCGAGACCATCGACGCTCACGAGGCGCTGGCGATCGGGCTGGTGTCGCGGGTGGTGCCGGGCGATGCGCTGCTCGATGCCGCGCGCGCGGTCGCCGCCAGGATCGCCGCCAACCCGCCCCAGGCGGTGCGCATGACCAAAAGGCTGCTGCGCGAAGGGCAGACGGCGACGCTGCCGGCGCTGCTCGACCTGTCGGCGGCGATGCAGGCGCTTGCCCACGCCACCGCCGATCATGACGAGGCGGTGGACGCGTTCCTTGCCAAGCGGCCGCCGCGCTTTCAGGGCAGCTGATGTTCGACACGCTGCGGTTCATGCCGCTGCCCGAGGCGGCGGAGGCGCTGCGCCCGCGCGTACGGGCGCTGATCGCCGAACATGTCGCCCCCCTGCCCGCCAGCCGGCGGATCCGCAGCTGGCTGGCCGCCGACCGCGATTTCAGCCGGGCGATGGGCCGGGCGGGGCTGCTCGGCCTCACCTTGCCGGTCGCCTATGGCGGGGCGGGCATGGATGCCTTTGCCCGCTATGTGGTGGTGGAGGAGCTGCTGGCGGCGGGCGCACCCGTCGGGCTGCACTGGATCGCCGACCGGCAGAGCGCGCTGATGATCCTCGCCCATGGCAGCGAGGCGCAGCGCCAGCGCCATCTGCCCGCCATCTGCCGGGGCGAATCCTTTTTCGCCATCGGCATGAGCGAACCGGAATCGGGATCGGACCTCGCCTCGGTGCGGACACGGGCCGTGCGCCAGCCGGATGGCGGCTGGCGGCTGAGCGGGCAAAAGATCTGGACGACCAACGCCCAGCACTGCGACCATATGATCGCACTCGTCCGCACCTCGGGCGACAGCGGCGATCGCCAGCGCGGCCTGTCGCAGATGCTGATCGACCTCCGCCTGCCCGGCATCACCATCCGCCCGATCGCCGATGCGACCGGGCATGAGGATTTCAACGAGGTCTTTTTCGACGATGTCGCGCTGCCGGCCGATGCGCTGCTGGGGCGCGAAGGCGAAGGCTGGACCCAGGTCAATGCCGAGCTGGCGTTCGAGCGTTCGGGGCCGGAGCGGATCTGGTCGAGCGCGGTGCTGCTCGACCAGTGGATCGCGCATGTCGCCTGCCACACCGCCGATCCCGCCCGCACCCGGCTGGCCGGGCGGCTGACCGCCGAGCTGGCGGCGCTGCGCGCGCTGTCGGTCGCGGTCACCGCGCGGCTGGCGGCGGGCGAGGAACCGGCGGTGGAAGCGGCGCTGCTCAAGGATCTGGGCACCGGCTTTGAACAATCGGTGCCCATGCTGGTCGCCGACGATCTGGCGGCGCGGCCCGACGAAGCGGTGAGCGCCGAGCTGTCGGCAACGCTGTTCCACGCGCTGGCGATCGCGCCGGCTTATTCGCTGCGCGGCGGCACGCGCGAAATCCTGCGCGGCATCATCGCGCGCGCGCTGGGGGTCAGGTGATGGATCTGCTCGGCCCGTTTGAACGGCTGCTCGACGCGCACGCACCCGATGCGCTGGGATCCGCGCTCGACGCCGCCGGCTATCTCGATCTGCTCGTCCCCGGCACCGGGCCGGGGCTGGAGGAGGCGCCGCCGGTGCTGCGCGCGCTGGGGCGGCGGGCGATCGACCTGCCGGTCGCGGAAGCGATGGCCGCGCGCGCGACCGCTGCCGCGCCGTCCGATTCTGCCCTGGCCGATCAGGCGCTGCTGGCGGTGCTGGCCGCCAACGAGATTGCCGGCGGCGGCGAGGCACTGCTCGACATGTGCCTCGCTCACGCCAATACCCGCCGTCAGTTCGGCCGGGCGATCGGCCAGTTCCAGGCGGTGCAGCATCAGCTGGCCCAGCTGGCCGAGCAGGTGGTGCTGGTGCGCGTGGCGGCAGAGGCGGCTTGCCGCGCCGGCCCGCTGCCGCCGGTGCCGCTGGCGGCCATGGCAAAGACGGTGGCGAGTGCCGCCGTGCCGGTGATGACCGGCATCGCCCATGCCGTGCACGGCGCGATCGGCATCACCCGCGATTTTCCGCTGCACCGGATCACCGGGCAGCTGCACCGGCTGCGCATGACGGCGGGCAGCGAAAGCTTCTGGGCCGAACGGCTCGGCACCGCCCGGCTGGCGGCAGCCGGGGCGGGCGAACCGGGCGCCTCGCTCGGCTTTGTGCGGGCGGTGCTGGGCGGCTGACGCCGGCCGCAGCGAAGAGAGCCGGCCATGCAAAAGGCCCGCCCGGACTTTGCCGGGCGGGCCTTTTTGTCGGGTGCGATCCGCCGCTGCGTTGCAGCAGGCGGGCGTGGCTCAGCCCTTCAGGCGGCCAATCTCGCGGCGCGTCAGGTTGGTGACAACGCGGCCGTCCTCGACCTTCAGCTGGTCCCAGCCGATGGTCACGAAATGATCCTTGTAGATCACCTTGACCCACTTCTGCTCGGCGACGCGGTTGATCAGGCCGACGCGCTTGCCTTCGGCGTCATAGAGCGGGGTGTCGGCGGCGATGGCGCCGTCCTGGGCGAAAGCCGGCGCGGCCGAAACGAAGGCCGGAGCAGCAGCGATCAGGGCGAAAGCAAGAAAAGCAGGCTTCATCGTTCGGATTCCTTTACGAAGCGGGACTGGCAAGAAACGGAACAGGCCGCACCAGCACCGCCCTTTTGCGGAGAAATACGCGCCGATCCCGCACCCTCGTGACGGCCCCGGAAGGCCGCCGTCCCGACGGGCTTTGCGCCCGCTCATATCGTTCCAGTTCCCGGCAGACGGCCGCCCGCCGGGCAGTGCGGCCCGGCCGGGAACGCCCGGCCGAATCGCCTGTTGCATCGCAGCATAGGTTGCGACCCGAAACCTGTCTAGCCCCACGCTTACGTAAAGGTCAAGACGATTCGTCACGCCGCCGTTTCGTGCCGGGCACGCCCGCCACGGGCCCGGCACACGCCGCCTCAATAGCTGCGCGGCAGGCCCAGCACATGTTCGGCGACATAGGCGAGGATCATGTTCGTGCTGATCGGCGCGACCTGATAGAGCCGCGTCTCGCGGAACTTGCGCTCGACATCATATTCGGCGGCAAAGCCGAAGCCGCCATGCGTCTGCACACAGGCTTCGCCCGCCGCCCAGCTGGCCTCGGACGCGAGCAGCTTGGCCATATTGGCTTCCTCGCCGGCATTTTCGCCGGCCTCGTAGCGGGCGATGCCGGAGGCGACCATCAGCTCGGCGGCGCGCATCTGCGCATAGGCGCGGGCGATCGGGAACTGCACGCCCTGATTCTGCCCGATCGGCCGCCCGAACAGCTGCCGCTCGCGCGCATAGGCGGTGGCGCGGGCGATGAACCATTTGGCGTCGCCGATGCACTCAGCCGCGATCAGCAGCCGTTCGGCGTTCATCCCCGACAGGATGTAGCGAAAGCCCTGCCCCTCCTCGCCGACCAGGCTCGACGCCGGCACGCGCAGGCCGTCGAAAAACACCTCGGTCGTCGAATGATTCATCATCGTCTCGATCGGGCGGATGGTCAGGCCGTTGCCGATCGCGGCGCGCATGTCGATCAGGAACACCGACAGCCCGTCGGTCTTGCGCGCCACCTGATCGCGCGACGTGGTGCGCGCGAGCAGCAGCATCAGGTCGCTATGCTCGGCCCGGCTGGTCCAGATCTTCTGGCCGTCGATCACATAGTCATCGCCCTCGCGCCGGGCGGTGGTACGCAGCGCCAGCGTGTCGGTGCCACTGGTCGGTTCGGTCACGCCAAAGGCCTGCAGACGCAGCTCGCCGCGCGCAATCTGGGGCAGATAATCGGCCTTTTGCGCGTCCGATCCGTGGCGCAGCAGCGTGCCCATGATGTACATCTGGGCATGGCAGGCAGCGCCGTTGCAGCCCTGGGCCTGGATCTCCTCAAGGATCGCCGCCGCGCCCGACAGCGGCAGCCCCGCCCCGCCATAGGCTTCCGGGATCAGCGCGGCGAGATAGCCGGCATCGCTCAGCGCCTGCACAAACTCGGTCGGATAGGCGCGGGCGCGGTCCTTTTCGCGCCAATATTCGCCGGGAAAGCCGGCGCACAGCTTAGCCACTTCGGCGCGGATCGCCGCATGGTCGGTCATCCCATCACTCCCCAATCACACCCTTTTGACGCAGATCGGCAAGCTCGCGGCCCGACAGGCCAAGCCGCGTGGCAAGCACGGTTTCGGTATCCGCGCCCAGCACCGGCGCCGGGCGCGGTTCGGCACGCGGCGCGCCGGCCATGGCGCCGAACGCCCCGGCCGCCGGATAGGCAAGCCCGCTGGGATTGGCGGCGGTGCCGAACATCGGATTGGCGGTCACCAGCGCCGGATCGGCGGCCGCCTCGCGCATCGTCTGATAGCCGCCCCAGCAGGCCCCGGCCGCTTCGAGCGCCGGGATCAGCCGGGCGGCGGTGATCGCCGCGACCGCCGCCTCGACGAGCGGATAGAGCGCGTCGCGATGGGCATAGCGCAGCCCCTCGTCGCGCGCGAAGCTGACGCCGCGCGCCGCCTCGATCGCGGCGACCTCAGCGCCGATGCCCAGCACCGTGACCAGCCCGGTCCATTGCCGGGGCGTGATCGCCATCAGCATCAGCCGGCGGCCATCGGCGGTGACGAAATCGCGCCCGAACGCACCGAACACGTCATTGCCGATTCGTGGCCGGTCGGCCCCCGTCGTCAGCACTTCGGCAAGCATGCCCAGATTGGCGATGGTGCCGGTCGCGACATCCTGCAGCGGCACGCGCATTTCGCCGCCCTGCCCGGTCGCATCGCGGTGGCGCAGCGCCGCCAGCATCGCAAAGGCGGCATAGGCCCCGGTCAGCAGATCCCAGGCCGGCAGCACATGGTTGACCGGCGCATCGCCCAGATCGGCCGGGCCGGTGATCTGCGGAATGCCGACCGCGGCATTGACCGTATAGTCGAGCGCCGGCCCGCCATCGGCCCGGCCCATCACCCGGACGGTCACCAGATCCGGCCGCCGCGCGACGAGCGGCGCATGGGCCAGAAAGCCGGTCGCCGGAAAGTTGGTCAGGAACTGGCCGGTCGCCACGACCAGCGCCTGCAGCAGCTCGCGCCCCGCCGGCTGGCCAAGATCGAGCGCCACCGACGCCTTGGCGCGATTGAGATTTTCCCAATACAGGCTGTCACCGCCGGGGGTCTGCGGCCAGCGCCGGAAATCCGGCCCGCCGCCCAGCTGGTCAACGCGGATCACCTCCGCCCCATCTGGGCCAGATACAATCCCGCAGTCGGCGAGGCGACGAAGGACGACGCCTCGATGACCGTCAGGCCCGCCAGCAACGCTGTCATCGGCGCCCTCATCCCGAATGTCCTCGCCGCGCGGGCGCGCGGCGGGGCCGGTCAGCCGCCGGCGGCGCCCTTCATTCCCGATCCGGCGGGCGGCGTCCAGCCCTTTTCCTTTACGTCAAGGTAAAGAGCGGGGCGCGGGGAAGGCGGGTCAGAACTGGCGGCGGGCGCTCAGGATCCACTGGCGCGGTTCGACCGGCCAGCCGATCGTTCCCACGCTGCCGCCGTTGAAGCGGCGATTGCCGATATTGGTCGCCGACAGGGTGACGCCCCAGCGCCCATCGGCGCTGTCAAAGCCGATCTGGGCATTGATCGTCTGCGCATTGTCGACCCGGTGCTGCGGTTCGTTGCACAAAGCGGTGAAATAGGCGCTGGCCCCTGACAGCTCGCCGCCCAGCGTCAGCCGCCCGGCCCGGCCCAGCCCCCCGCTCCAGCCGCCGCGCACGCCGTAACGCCGGTCGGGGGTGAAACGCAGGTCGAGCCGGCGTTCATCGGCCACAAAGGCCGTGCAGCCGGGGCTGGAGGCCAGCCGGGTGAAACGGTCGCTGAGCGTCGAGAAAAAGCCCGAAGCGGCAAAGCCATAGGGCAGGTTCAGGTTGGCCTCCGCCTCCACCCCCTCGATCCGGGCATCGCCGACATTCTGGCGGAAGATTTCGGGCGGGTTGGACCCCGCCCGGGCGGCGGAAAAGGCGATGTTCGTATAATCGTTGCGGAACAGCGCGAGGTTGAGCGCCAGCGCGCGGTTGAAGAACATCGTCTTCAGCCCGGCCTCATAGCTCCACACCGTTTCGGGCGCGATCGCGCCCTGGCGGTTGAGGACGAAATCGATGTTGCGCGCGCGGCCGTCGAAACTGCCGCTGCGGAACCCCTTGGCGACCGAGGCATAGGCGATGCCCGCCTCGCCCCCCGCGCCCAGACGGTATTCGGCGGCAAGGCGCGGCGACACATCGGTCCAGCTGTCGGCGATCCGCCGCTCCGCCCGCCGGCCATCGGGCAGGACGAGCACGGCTTCGGGCGCGGTCAGGAAGGCGACGCGGTAGACCTTGCGCTCATGCGTCAGCCGCGCGCCGGCCGACAGCCCCAGCCTTGCCGTCGGCCGCCAGGTCAGCGCGCCAAAGCCCGACAGGCTGCGCGTCGCCAGGCGCGGCAGATAGGGCGACCAATTGCCCAGCCCCGCCGCGCGCGACGGGGCGATGAAGAAATCATCGGTCCTGAACCGCGCCTGCGGTGTGCCCGCCGGGGCGGCGAAGCTGACCGCCGTTAGCTGGCGGTTGCGCTCGGCAAAGGCGAACAGCCCGACCGTATAGTCGATCTGCTGACCCAGCCGCCCCTGGAGCTGCAGCTCCTGGCTGAGGCTCTGCTGGCGCTGGTCCTGAAGCAGGATGACATTGGTGGCGGGCGGGGCCACCGCCGTCTGGTCGAACCCGATGCGGTTGGCGAGGAACCGGTAGCCGCTGACCGACAACAGGGTCGCATCGCCCAGCCGCCGTTCGAGCCTGAGCGTCACCCCGCCGGTTTCCAGATCGTTGAGCGGATCGGTGTCGGCGGAGGTGAAGCGGTCGATGCTGCCCTCAGGCGTGCGGAAGCGCGGCAGCCGCCGCGCCGGATTGGCGGGATCGACCAGGAAGGGCTGAGGAAAGCGCGGCGTCGACTCCTCGCCGGTCAGATCGGCGGTCAGCAGCACCGACGTCAGCGCATCCAGCTCCACCAGCAGCGAGATCCGCCCCGTTGCCAGCCGCTGGTCGTTGACCCGCGCGCCATTGGTCAGGTTGCGCCCCCAGCCGTCATGCTGGCGGACGAGCAGCGCGCCACGCAGTGCGGCATTCTGCCCCAGCGACAGGTTGACGACCCCGCGCCCGTCGCGCCGGGCAAAGCTGCCCGTCGCCAGCTCGAGCATCGCGCTGTCGCGCCCCGGCTCCGGCCGGCGGGTGACGAGCTTGATCGCGCCGCCGCTGGTGTTGCGCCCGTAAAGCACGCCCTGCGGCCCGCGCAGCACCTCCACCCGCTCGACATCGAGCAGCTCGAACATCGAGCCGGTCGCGCGCGGGAAGATCACATCATCGACATAGATGCCGACCGGCGGATCGTTGGTGAAGATCGAATCCCCCTCGCCCACCCCGCGCAGGAAGACGAGCGCGCCCGAACTCGTCCCGAAATTGCGGTTGAGATAGAGGTTGGGGACGCTCGCGGCGAGCCGGTCGAGATTGCGGTAATCCTCGCGCGCCAGCCGCTCGCCCCCGATCGCGGTGACCGCCAGCGGCACCTGGTCGAGCCGCTCGCTGCGGCGCTGGGCGGTGACGAGGATGTCGGCGTCATTGTCCGCCGCCGGGGCGGCGGGCAACGGCGTCACGGCGGTGGACGACAGCAGAAACAGCAGGGCAAGGCCCCGCGCGGTGTTCGGCGATGTGGGAGACATGGCGCGCCCTTTGCCGCCGCGTCCCCGGCTTGGCAAGCCCGGCGCGCCCTGACCATTGGCCCGCCCGTTACGGTTCCGGGCATCAAAAAGGGGCAGGCATCAAAAAGGGCCGGGCATGAAAAAGGGGCCGCCCCGGCGGGACGGCCCCTCAATCTGTCAGCATCGACGGACGGGCGCTCAGCCCATGATGTCCTGTTCGAGCTTCTTGGCCATTTCCTCGATGTTTTCAGGCGGCCAGCCGGGGATTTCCATGCCCAGGCGCAGCCCCATCGACGACAGCACTTCCTTGATCTCGTTCAGGCTCTTGCGGCCGAAGTTCGGCGTGCGGAGCATTTCCGCCTCGGTCTTCTGAACCAGATCGCCGATATAGATGATGTTGTCGTTCTTCAGGCAGTTGGCCGAACGCACCGACAGTTCCAGCTCGTCGACCTTCTTGAGCAGGTAACGGTTGAGCTGGTTGGCGTCGCTTTCGGTCTCGACCGGGGCCAGGCTGCCGCCGCCATGGGCGACCGGCGCCGACACCGGCAGGCCGTCGTCGAAATGGACGAACAGCTGCAGCTGGTCCTGAAGGATGCGCGCCGCATAGGCGACGGCGTCTTCCGGCGTCACGGTGCCGTCGGTTTCGACGGTGAGCGTCAGCTTGTCATAGTCCAGTTCCTGGCCGACGCGGGTGTTTTCCACCTTGTAGGCGACCTGACGGACCGGCGAGTAAAGCGCATCGACCGGGATCAGGCCGATCGGCGCGTCCGCCGGGCGGTTGTTGGCGGCCGGGACATAGCCCTTGCCGGTGTCCGCGGTCAGTTCCATGTTCAGCGTCGCGCCATCGTCCAGATGGCAGATGACCAGATCGGGGTTCATCACCTCGATGTCGCCCGACACCGCGATCATGCCGGCGGTGACTTCGGCCGGGCCGGTCGCCGACAGCTGCAGCCGCTTCGGGCCTTCGCCCTGCATCCGGAGCGCGATCTGCTTCACATTGAGCACGATATCGGTCACGTCTTCGCGCACGCCCGTGAGCGACGAGAATTCGTGCAGCACATTCTCGATCTTGATCGAGGTGACTGCCGCGCCCTGCAGCGACGACAGCAGCACGCGCCGCAGAGCGTTGCCGAGCGTCAGACCGAAGCCGCGCTCCAGCGGCTCGGCGACGAACGTGCCCTTGCGCTTCGGGTCGCCGCCCTGCTTGCGCTCAAGCGCGGTCGGCTTCTTCAGTTCCTGCCAGTTCTTTGCGTTGACAGCCACTTTGTTCCCCTTGGGGCTGGCCCTGAACGGGGTTCAGGGCGGGTAAAGAGGCGCGGCGGGCCACGCACGCGGCCCGCGGCGCGGATTCGTCAGACGCGGCGGCGCTTGGAGGGCCGCACCCCATTGTGCGGGATCGGGGTGACGTCGCGGATCGACGTGATCTGGAAGCCGACGGCCTGCAGCGCGCGGAGTGCCGATTCACGGCCCGAGCCCGGACCCTTCACCTCGACTTCGAGCGTGCGGACGCCATGCTCGGCGGCCTTGCGCCCGGCGTCCTCGGCGGCAACCTGGGCGGCATAGGGCGTCGACTTGCGGCTGCCCTTGAAGCCCATCATGCCGGCCGACGACCAGCTGATCGCATTGCCCTGGGCATCGGTGATGGTGATCATCGTGTTGTTGAAGCTGGCGTTCACATGGGCGACGCCGGCGGTGATGTTCTTGCGCTCGCGACGGCGGAGGCGCTGGGGTTCACGTGCCATGATCCGTTAATCCTGACCAAAACTCTATGGAAACAACCGGGCCGAACTCAGGCCCGGCGAAGAAGGAGCCTGCCCGGCACATGGCCGGGCGCACGGCTTACTTCTTCTTGCCGGCGATCGGCTTGGCCTTGCCCTTGCGCGTGCGCGCATTGGTGTGGGTGCGCTGGCCGCGCACCGGCAGGCCCTTGCGGTGACGCAGGCCGCGATAGCAGGCCAGGTCCATCAGCCGCTTGATGTTCATCGCGGTTTCGCGACGAAGATCGCCTTCCACCGTGTACTGGGCGTCGATCGCTTCGCGGATCTGCAGCACTTCCTGGTCGGACAGGTCCTGCACGCGGCGTTCCGGCGCGATGCCGAGCTGCGCGGTCAGCTTCTTCGAGGTGGTGAGGCCGATGCCGTGAATATAGGTCAGCGCGATGACGACGCGCTTGTTGGTCGGGATGTTAACACCCGCAATACGTGCCATTAAATCTGTCTCCTGCTCCACGGGCCGGGTGGCTGCCGGCCCATCTCAGCGCTTTGTTTACCGAAAACGCGCAACACCGGTGCGCGAACGAGTCGCCACCGGGCCGCCCTGCTGTCGGAAGCGCGATCCCATACGCGCGCACCCGGCAGCTGTCAACGCCGTGCGCCCCGGCGGCAAGCCGGAGCGACCGGCCAGCCCGGCTCAGCGGTCGAGGATCGCCCCGATCGCGGCGGTCACCTCGTCCATCTCCGCCATCCCGTCGACGCGCGACACCAGCCCGCGCGCCTCGTAATGCGGCAGGATCGGCGCGGTCTTGGCGCGATATTCGGCCATGCGGGTCCGGACCGTTTCGGCATTGTCGTCGGGCCGGCGCTTGAACTCGGTGCCGCCGCAGCTGTCGCACACGCCGGCGACCGCCGGCTGCTTGTAGCGGTCATGATAGCCCGCCCCGCAGCTGGCACAGGTGAAACGCCCGGTGATGCGGTCAACCAGCGCATCTTCATCGACATCGAGCTCGATCACATGGTCGAGCGTGCGGCCGCGCCCGGCGAGAATCGACTCAAGCGTCTCGGCCTGGGCGACGGTGCGCGGATAGCCGTCGAAGATCGCGCCCTGATCCGGCGCCATCCGGTCGAGCGCCTCGCCGATCAGCGCCGAGACGATCTCGTCGGACACGAGCGCGCCCGCATCCATCACCGCCTTGGCCTGAAGCCCGACGGGCGTGCCCGCCTTCACCGCCGCACGCAGCATGTCGCCGGTCGACAGCTGCACCATGCCCCGCGCCGCGACCAGCCGCGCGGCCTGGGTTCCCTTGCCCGCGCCCGGAGGCCCCAGCAGGATGATGTTCATTGGCAATCCTCTTCCCCCTTCACGCGGCATCCGGTGCGGGCGATCAACGCGCCCGCCCGCCCTTCAGCTTCGCCTTCTTGATCAGATCGCCATATTGATGCGCAAGCAAGTGGCTCTGAATCTGGGTCACGGTATCCATCGTCACATTGACCACGATCAGCAGGCTGGTCCCGCCCAGATAGAAGGGGATGCCCGCCGCCGACACCAGATATTCCGGCACCAGGCAGATGAAGGTCAGATAGGCCGCGCCGATCACGGTGATGCGCGTCAGCACATAATCGAGATAGTCGGCAGTGGCGTTGCCCGGGCGGATGCCGGGAATGAACCCGCCATAGCGCTTGAGATTGTCAGCCGTCTCTTCCGGGTTGAACACGATCGCCGTGTAGAAGAAGCTGAAAAACACGATCCCTGCACCGTAGAGCAGCATGTAGAGCGGCGTGCCGTGCTGCAGATACTGGTTGAGGCCGATGATGAAATCACCCCAGGCGCTCTCGCCCGCAGTGCGCTGGCCGGCGAACTGGCTGATCGTCAGCGGCATCAACAGCAGCGACGAGGCGAAGATCGGCGGGATGACGCCCGAGGTGTTGATCTTGAGCGGCAGATGGCTCCGATCGGCCTGCATGGTGCCGCGCGCGGTCTGGCGCTTGGGATACTGAATCAGCACCCGGCGCTGCGCGCGCTCCATGAAGCAGATGAACGCGATCAGGCCGAGCGCGACCACGATGATCGCCAGGATCAGGAACGGCGACATGGTGCCGGTCCGCCCGCCTTCGAACAGGTTGACGAGCGTCACCGGCAGCTGCGCGACGATGCCGGCCATGATGATCAGCGACACGCCATTGCCCACGCCGCGGCTGGTGATCTGTTCGCCCAGCCACATCAGGAACATCGTGCCGCCGATCAGCGAGATGACCGCCGTGACGCGGAACAGCACGCCCGGATCGACGACCGCGGCCACGCCCTGCTGCGCGCCGAAGCTTTCCAGCCCGACGGCGATGAAATAGCCCTGGATCGCGGTCAGCCCGACCGTGCCGAAGCGGGTGTACTGGTTCAGCCGCTTGCGGCCGGTTTCGCCTTCCTTCTTGATCGCGGCGAGCTTGGGGCTGAGCGTGGTCGCGAGCTGCACGACGATCGACGCGGTGATATAGGGCATGACGCCCAGCGCGATGATCGACATGCGCTCGAGCGAACCGCCCGAGAAGGTGTTGAAAAAGTCGAGCACGCCCCCGCGCGTCTGGTTGGCGAGCAGGCCGAGCGCGGTCGGGTCGATCCCCGGCAGCGGGATGAAGCTGAGCATGCGGAACACGATCAGCACACCGATCGTGAACCACAGCCGCTTCTTCAGCTCGGTGGCCTGGCCGAATTTCGACAGGTTGAGGTTGGTCGCCAGTTGGTCGGCTCTGGATGCCATGACGTGTGGGTCGCCTTAAGATGAAATGAGCGGCGGAAGCATGAATGCCCCGCCGCTCATATAATGCCGTCTCCGGGCTTGTCTAAGCCCGGAAGCCCGAGCGGCGAAAAATCAGCCGCGCGCGGCCTTCTTCGCGTCCCGGACGCTGTTCTTCTTGGCCGCCGCCTTCTCGGCCGCCGGGGTGACCGCGATCACCTCGACCGAACCGCCCGCCGCCTCGATGGCGCTGCGCGCACCCGCCGACACGCCGGCGACGAGGAAGCTGAGCTTGGCGCTGAACGCGCCCTTGCCGAGCAGACGCACGCCGTCCTTGCCGCCACGGGCGAGGCCAGCCGCCTTGAGCGCCGCATGATCGATGGTGGTCCCGGCGGCAAGCTTGCCGGCGTCGACCGCCTTCTGCACCGCACCCAGATTCACCTCGGCATAGTCCTTGGCGAAGATGTTGTTGAAGCCGCGCTTCGGCAGACGCATGTGGAGCGGCATCTGGCCGCCCTCGAAGCCGTTGATCGAGACGCCTTCACGGCTCTTCTGACCCTTCTGGCCCCGGCCGCCGGTCTTGCCCTTGCCCGAGCCGATGCCCCGGCCGACGCGCATGCGGCCCTTGCGGGCGCCGTCATTGTCGCGGATTTCGTTGAGTTTCATGTCCTGCACTCGCTTTCGCTGTTGTCGCGCATGGCTGTTGTCGCGCTGATTGTCGCGGATGGGTGGACCGCCCCGCTACAGACTGGCGGCATGCGGCGTCAATGACCCCGCATGCCCCCGGCGATCAGTCGACGATCGCCACCAGATGCTGCACCTTGCGGATCATGCCGCGCACTTCGGGAGAATCCTGAAGCTCCGACACCCGGTGCATCTTGTTCAGCCCCAGGCCGATCAGCGTCGCGCGCTGATCCTGGGTGCGGCGGATCGGCGATCCGATCTGCTTGACTTTGATGGTGGCCATCGCTGGTTACTCCGTGATCGCGGCCGCATCCGCCTCGGCGGTCTGCGAACCGCCGCGGCCGAGCAGGTCGGCGATCTTCTTGCCCCGGCGCTGCGCGACCGACTTGGGCGAGGTCTGCTCGCCCAGCGCCTCGAACGTCGCCCGGATCATGTTATAGGGGTTGGACGTGCCGACGGACTTGGTCACGACGTCCGCCACGCCCAGGCTTTCGAACACGGCGCGCATCGGACCGCCGGCGATGATGCCGGTCCCCTGCGGGGCCGAACGCAGCGTCACGCGGCCGGCGCCGAAATGGCCCGCACCGTCATGATGCAGCGTGCGCCCTTCGCGCAGCGGCACGCGGATCATCTTCTTCTTGGCCGACGCGGTCGCCTTGGAGATCGCCTCCGGCACTTCGCGCGCCTTGCCATGGCCGAAGCCGACCCGGCCCTTGCCGTCGCCCACGACGACCAGCGCCGCAAAGCCGAAGCGCTTGCCGCCCTTCACGGTCTTCGACACGCGGTTGATGTGGACGAGCTTTTCGATCAGCTCCTCGCCACCTTCCTCGCCGCGCCCGCCACGCTCGTCGCGACGGCCGCGATTGCCGTCACGGCCACGGCCGCCACGATCGCCACCGCCCCGGCCACGACCGCCACGGCCACGCCGCTCGCCGCCTTCCGGCTGACCGGCGTCCGCGCCGGCCTGGATTTCGGTTTCGTCAGCCATTTAGAACTCCAATCCGCCTTCGCGAGCGGCATCAGCGAGCGCCTTGACGCGCCCGTGGAACAGGAAACCACCGCGGTCGAACACGACCTTGGTGACGCCGGCGGCAGTGGCCCGCTCCGCGATCCGCTTGCCGATCGCAGCCGCCGCATCGACGGTCGCGCCGGTGGTGCCGCGCAGGTCCTTGTCGAGCGTCGACGCCGCAGCGACGGTGCGCCCCGCCTCGTCGTCGATCACCTGGACATAGATGTGCCGGCCCGAACGGTGGATCGACAGGCGCGGACGCGAACCGCCCTTGGCGCGCAGCGCCGTGCGGACGCGCTGGCGACGCTTTTCGAAAAGAGAGAGCTTGGCCATTACTTCTTCTTCCCTTCCTTGCGGAAGATGAACTCGCCGCGATACTTGATGCCCTTGCCCTTGTACGGCTCGGGCTTGCGCCAGCGGCGGATCTCGGCGGCAACCTGGCCGACCTGCTGCTTGTCGATCCCGGTGATGGTGATCGTCGTCTGGTCGGGCGTCGCGATCGTGATGCCTTCCGGCACCGGATAGTCGACATCGTGGCTGTAGCCGAGCTGCAGCTTCAGGTTCTTGCCCTGCGCGTTGGCGCGGTAGCCGACGCCGGTGATTTCCAGCGTCTTGGTGAAGCCCTCGGTCACGCCGGTGACCAGGTTCTGCACCATGGTACGCTGCATGCCCCAGAAGGACCGGGCCTGCTTGCTGTCATTGGCAGGCTGGACCGAGATCTGGCCGTCCTGGACCTCATAAGAGATGAGGTCGGCAAGCTTCATGGTGAGCGTGCCCTTCGGCCCCTTGACCGACAGTTCGCCGCCCGCAATCGAAGCGGTGACGCCGGCCGGAATGGCGACGGGCTTTTTCCCGATGCGGCTCATGATCAGAAGACCTCCGCAAGAACCTCGCCGCCGACATTCTGTTCGCGCGCTTCCGCGTCGGACAGAACGCCCTTGGGCGTCGAGACGATGGTGATGCCGAGGCCGTTGCGCACGCGCGGCAGCTCCTTGCTGCCCGAATAGACGCGGCGGCCAGGCTTGGACACGCGGGCGACATACTTGATCGCCGGCTGGCCCTCGAAATATTTCAGTTCGATGCGCAGGCCGCTGTGGCCGCCAACGACTTCTTCGCGATAGCCGCGGATATAGCCTTCGCGCTGAAGCACATCGAGCACACGGGCACGCAGCTTCGACGCGGGCGAGGTCACGCTGTCCTTGCGCGCCTGCTGGCCGTTGCGGATGCGGGTGAGCAGATCACCCAGGGGATCGGTCAATGCCATGACGTTTGTCCTTACCAGCTCGACTTGGTGACGCCGGGGATCAGGCCCTTGTTGGCCAGTTCACGGAACATCACGCGCGCCAGGCGGAACTTCCGGTAATAGGCGCGGGGCCGACCGGTCACTTCGCAACGGTTGCGGATACGGGTGGGGTTCGCATTGCGGGGCAGCTCGGCCATCTTCAGCCGCGCGATCAGCCGCTCGGTCTCATCGCGCGACGTGTCGTTCGCGATCGCCTTCAGCTTCGCATATTTGCCCGCATACTGCTTGACGAGCTTCCTGCGACGCTCGTTCTTGTTCACGGAACTCAGTTTCGCCATGACTTAAGTTCTCTTTCCTGTCGGCCTCAAGCGGCCTGCTTCTGCTCGGCCGCGTTGTCGCGCGGGAACGGGAAACCGAAAAGACGCAGCAGCTCGCGCGCTTCATCATCGGTCTTCGCGGTGGTGGTGACGATCACGTCCATGCCCCGCACCTTGTCGATGCGGTCATAGCTGATTTCCGGGAACACCAGCTGTTCCTTCAGGCCCATGGCATAGTTGCCACGGCCATCGAACGAGTTGGCGTTGAGGCCACGGAAATCGCGGACGCGCGGCAGCGCGATCGTGATCAGGCGGTCGAGAAACTCGTACATGCGTTCGCGGCGCAGGGTCACCTTGCAGCCGATCGGCATGCCTTCACGCAGCTTGAACTGCGCGATCGACTTCTTCGCCTTGGTGATGACAGGCTTCTGGCCGGCGATCGCTTCCATTTCGGCAGCGGCCGCTTCGACCTTCTTCTTGTCCTGGGTCGCTTCGCCGACGCCCATGTTGAGCACGATCTTGTCGATCTTCGGCACTTCGAGCGGATTCTTGTAGCCGAACTTCTCGGTCATCGCCTTCACGATGCTCTCGTCGTACAGCTTGCGCATCCGCGGGGTGTAGGTGTCAGCCATTGATGACCTCCCCGGACTTGACGGCCACGCGGACCTTCTTGCCATCACGCGTTTCGAAACGGACGCGCGTCGCCTTGCCGCTCTTGGGGTCGACGATCGCGACCTTCGAGGCGTGCAGCGGCGCTTCCGAACGCTCCAGGCCACCCTGCGGGTTGACCTGGCTCGGCTTCTTGTGACGCACGGCGACGTTCACGCCGGCGACGACGACCTTGCCTTCCTTCGGCAGGGCGCGGGTGACTTCACCGGTCTTGCCCTTGTCCTTGCCGGACAGGACGACGACCGTGTCACCCTTTTTGATCTTGGCCATAGCCATGGTTACAGCACCTCCGGCGCCAGGCTGATGATCTTCATGTGCTTCTTGCCGCGCAGTTCGCGCACGACCGGACCAAAGATGCGGGTGCCGATCGGCTCCTCATTCTTGTTCACGAGCACAGCGGCGTTCGAATCGAACCGGATGGTCGAGCCGTCGGCGCGGTGAATGTCCTTCGCCGTGCGCACGATAACCGCGCGGTGCACGTCGCCCTTCTTCACCTTGCCGCGCGGGGCAGCTTCCTTGACCGAGACGACGATGATGTCGCCGACGGTCGCGGTGCGGCGCTTGGACCCGCCCAGCACCTTGATGCACTGGACGCGCTTCGCGCCCGAGTTATCCGCCACGTCCAGGTTGGACTGCATCTGGATCATGTGCTGTCCTCCTTAGCCTTCGGCCGTCGCCGCGGGCGGCGTCGAACGGGTGGCGACGCGCTCGATCACGCGCCAGGTCTTGAGCTTGGAGATCGGCGCGGTCTCTTCGATGCGCACAGTCTCGCCCTCGCGATACTCATTGCCCTCGTCATGGGCATGATACTTCTTCGAACGGCGGATGATCTTGCCGTAGAGCGGGTGCTTCACCTTGCGCTCCACACGGACGACCACCGTTTTGTCGGTCTTGTCGGAGACAACCGTCCCCGTCAGCACGCGCTTCGGCATGTTTCCGTATCCTTACTTCGCAGCCGAGCGCGTGCGCTCGGACTGCAGCGTCTTGATGCGCGCGATGGTGCGGCGCACTTCGCGGACCCGCGACGGCTTTTCCAGCTGGCTGGTCGCCGCCTGGAAGCGCAGGTTGAACGCCTCACGCTTCAGCTGGCCGAGCTGTTCGGCGAGCTGATCATCGGTCATCGGCTTCAGGTCGCTCGTCTTCACTTCGCGGCTCCCAGGTGAGAGGTGTCGCCCAGACGCGCGACGACCTTCGTCTTGATCGGCAGCTTCATCGCCGCGCGGCTGAACGCGGTCGCGGCGACATCGCCCGGCACACCGTCCAGTTCGAACAGGATGCGGCCCGGCTTGACGCGCGCCACCCAGAACTCCGGCGAACCCTTGCCCGAGCCCATGCGGACTTCGGCGGGCTTGGACGACACCGGCACGTCCGGGAAGATGCGGATCCAGAGCCGGCCCTGGCGCTTGATGTGGCGCGTGATGGCGCGGCGGGCGGCCTCGATCTGGCGGGCGGTGATCCGCTCCGGCTCCATGGCCTTCAGGCCATAGGCGCCGAAGTTGAGCTGGGTGCCGCCGGGCGCATCACCATGGATGCGGCCCTTGAAGGCCTTGCGGAACTTGGTGCGTTTCGGTTGCAGCATGATTTTCTATCCTGCCCTTAGCGCGCCGGACGCACGCCGGAGGTCTGTGCCTCCATCATCAGACGGTCCTGCGCGGTCGGATCATGGCCGAGGATCTCGCCCTTGAAGATCCAGACCTTGACCCCGCACACGCCATAAGCGGTGTGGGCCTGGGCCTCAGCATAATCGACATTGGCGCGCAGCGTGTGCAGCGGCACCCGGCCTTCGCGATACCATTCGGTGCGCGCGATCTCGGCACCGCCCAGACGGCCGGCGCAGGTGATGCGGATGCCTTCGGCGCCCAGACGCAGCGCCGACTGCACGGCCCGCTTCATCGCCCGGCGGAACGCCACGCGGCGCTCCAGCTGGTCGGCGACCGACTGGGCGACGAGCTTCGCGTCGATCTCGGGCTTGCGGATCTCGACGATGTTCAGCGACACGTCGCTCGCCGTCATCGCACCCAGCTTCTTGCGAAGCTTTTCGATGTCGGCGCCCTTCTTGCCGATGATCACGCCGGGGCGCGCCGCATAGATCGAGATGCGGCACAGCTTGGCCGGACGCTCAATGACCACCTTGGAGATCGCGGCCTGGGGCAGCGTCTTCAGGATGTACTTGCGGATCTCGAGGTCCTCGAGAAGCAGCCGGCCATAATCGGCGCCTTCGGCGAACCAGCGGCTGTCCCAGGTCCGGTTGATCTGGAGGCGCAGCCCGATCGGATTGCTCTTCTGACCCATTATGCTTCTTCCTGCTCGCGCACGACGATGCGAAGGCGGCTGAACGGCTTCACGATCCGGGTCGAACGGCCACGCGCACGGGTCGCGAACCGCTTCATCGAGATCGACTTGCCGACCGACGCTTCCTGGACGACCAGCGCATCGACATCGAGATTGTGGTTGTTCTCGGCATTGGCGATCGCCGAGGCGAGGACCTTGCGAACCTCGACCGCCATCGCCTTGGGCGAGAACTGGAGGATGCTCATCGCCTCCCCAGCCTTCTTGCCGCGGATCAGACCGGCGACAAGGTTAAGCTTCTGCGCGCTGCCGCGGATGGTGGTGCCAACCGCCAGCGCTTCCTTGTCGCCCACGCGACGCGGAGCTGCCTGCTTGCCCATTAGCGCTTGCCCTTCTTGTCAGCGGCATGGCCGGGGAAGAAGCGGGTCGGCGCGAACTCGCCGAGCTTCATGCCCACCATTTCCTCGTTCACCAGCACCGGCACGAACTTGCGGCCGTTATAGACGTTGAACGTCAGGCCGACGAACTGCGGCAGGATGGTCGACCGGCGCGACCAGGTCTTGATCGGCGCGCGCGCACCGGAGTCCTGGGCCGCCTCGGCCTTTTTCAGAAGGCTCAGTTCGACGAACGGGCCTTTCCAGACGGAACGGGCCATGGCTTAACCCTTCTTCTTCGCGTGACGCGACCGGATGATGAACTTGTCGGTCGCCTTGTTGTGACGGGTGCGCGCACCCTTGGTCGGCTTGCCCCACGGGGTGACCGGATGACGGCCGCCCGAGGTCCGGCCTTCACCACCGCCGTGCGGATGGTCGACCGGGTTCTTGGCGACGCCGCGGGTCAGCGGGCGCTTGCCCAGCCAGCGGTTGCGGCCGGCCTTGGCAAGATACTGGTTGGCGTTGTCGGGGTTCGACACCGCGCCAACGGTCGCCATGCACTCGCCGCGGATGTAGCGCTGCTCGCCCGAGTTCAGGCGGACGATCACCATGCCGCGGTCACGGCCGACGACCTGCACATAGGTGCCCGCCGAACGCGCGATCTGACCGCCCTTGCCGGGCTTCATCTCGACATTGTGGACGATGGTGCCGACCGGAACCTGGCCGATTTCCATCGCGTTGCCCGGCTTCACGTCGGTCTTCTTGCCCGCGACGATGACGTCGCCGGCCTGAAGGCGCTGCGGCGCGATGACATAGGCGAGTTCGCCGTCCTCATATTTCACAAGGGCGATGAAGGCCGTGCGGTTGGGATCATATTCGATCCGCTCGACGGTCGCCGGCATGTCCCACTTGCGACGCTTGAAGTCGATGAAGCGGTAACGCTGCTTGTGGCCGCCGCCGATGCCGCGGCTGGTCACATGACCCTTGTTGTTGCGGCCACCGGTCTTGCGCTTCCCCTCGGTCAGCGCCTTGACCGGCTTGCCCTTGTACAGGCTCGACCGGTCGACCAGGATCAGGCCACGACGCGCCGGGCTGGTCGGATTATAATGCTTGAGCGCCATTGCCTCAGATCCCCGTCGTCACGTCGATCGAGTCGCCGTCCTTCAGCGTCACGATCGCCTTCTTCACATCCGAGCGCGTATAGGGCTTGCCCTTCCAGCGCTTGGTCTTGCCCTTCTGGGTGAGCGTGTTGACGCCGGTCACGGTCACGCCGAACAGGGCCTCGACCGCCGCCTTGATCTGCGGCTTGGTCGCGTCCTGGGCAACCTTGAACACGACGGCGTTATGCTCGGAGAGCAAGGTCGCCTTTTCGGTGATGTGCGGCGCGACCACCACGTCATAGTGACGGATGTCGGCCGCCACGGCCTGCTTCTTAGCCATTGAACCGGGCCTCCAGCTTTTCGACGGCCGCGCGGGTCAGGACCAGCGTCTCGGCGCGAAGGATATCGTACACATTGGCGCCGATCGCCGGCAGCACGTCGATCGTGTGCAGGTTGCGGGCCGCGAGCGCGAAGCTGGTGTCGACCTGATCGCCGTCGATCACGAGCGCGGTCTTGCCGAAGCCGAGCTTGGCGAGATTGCCCATGAGCGCGCGGGTCTTGCCGCCATCGACCGTCAGGCTGTCCATGACGATCAGCTGGCCGGCCTTCACCTTGGACGACAGCGCCATCTTGAGGCCGAGGGCGCGGACCTTCTTGTTCAGCGACGGGTTGAAGTCGCGGACACGCGGGCCGTGCGCCTTACCGCCGCCGATGAACACCGGCGCGCGGCGATCGCCGTGACGGGCGGTGCCGCCGCCCTTCTGGCGGCCGAACTTCTTGCCGGTGCGGGCGACGTCCGACCGCTCGCGGGCGGCGCGGGCAGTGCCGCGGCGCTTTTCGAGCTGCCAGGTGACGACGCGGTGCAGGATGTCGGCGCGCGGCTCCAGGCCGAAGATCTCGTCGTTGAGATCGATCTCGCCTTTGCCCTGGGCGTCGAGGGTCTGAACTTGGACCTTCATCGCTTAGCCTTCCTGGGTCTCGCTGGCCTCGACAGCCGCGTCAGCGGGCGTGTCGGCAGGCGCATCATTGTTGTTCTGGGCGACCTTGAGGCCGGCCGGATACGGCGCGTCAGCCGGGCGCGGCACCTTGACCGCGTCCTTGACGGTCAGCCACGCACCCTTGTGGCCCGGGACCGAACCCTTGAGGAAGATTAGCCCGCGCTCGGCGTCGGTCAGCACGACTTCCAGATTCTGCTGGGTGCGCTGACGGTCGCCCATGTGGCCGGCCATCTTCTTGTTCTTGAACACGCGGCCCGGATCCTGGCGGTTGCCGGTCGAACCGTGCGAACGGTGCGACACCGACACGCCGTGCGTGGCGCGCAGACCGCCAAAGCCCCAGCGCTTCATCGCGCCGGCAAAACCCTTACCCTGGGTATGGCCCGACACGTCGACCAGCTGGCCGGCGACGAAATGATCGGCGGAGATTTCCGCGCCGACATCGAGGAGCGCGTCCTCGGCGACCCGGAACTCGACCAGCTGCGCCTTGGGCTCGACTTCGGCCTTGCCGAAATGGCCACGCTGCGGCTTGGCGACATTCTTCGCCTTGGCAGTGCCGGCGCCGAGCTGGACCGCAACATAGCCGTCGCGATCGGCCTCACGGCGCGCAACGACCTGGAGGTTGTCGAGCTGGAGCACGGTGACCGGAACGTGCCGGCCGTCTTCCTTGAACAAGCGGGTCATGCCCACTTTCTTCGCGATCACGCCTGTGCGCATGATCTGATCCCTTCCTGCATAGGCTCCAAGGCGGCGTCCTGCCGGCCCGGGAGCGTGCCAACGAAAAAGGCTCCGGAACCTCCGGAGCCAGCCCAAAAGATCAATCGCCCCCGCCCGGGCCGGTATCCGCATTGCTGCGAATGGCGGGGACGCAGGCCATGCAGCCTGGCGGCTGCATGCGGTATCCCTGAGTTCGCTATGGGTGCGGCGGACCTTGCCGTCGCCCGGCCTCGCTTCGGGCCGGACCCCGGATCAGCTGCGTGCAGCCTGCCGGGGCAACCTGGAAGCGAGCGGAAAGCCCGCCTCCGAATCTGGAGCGCCGCCTTTACGCGAGTTTGATCTCGACATCAACACCCGCGGCGAGGTCGAGCTTCATCAGCGCGTCGACCGTCTGCGGGGTCGGCTGCACGATGTCGAGCATGCGCTTGTAGGTGCGGACCTCGAACTGCTCGCGCGACTTCTTGTCGACATGCGGCGAGCGGTTGACGGTGAATTTTTCGATGCGCGTCGGGAGCGGGATCGGACCACGGATGAGAGCGCCGGTGCGGCGGGCGGTGTCGGCGATGTCGCCGGTCGCCTGATCGAGCACGCGATGATCGAACGCCTTGAGGCGAATGCGAATGTTCTGGGTTTCCATGTCCACTACCGATGCGAAAGAGCCATGCCCGGTTGAGCCGGGCTTCTATAAATTACAAAGCCGCCCGGCCCCTAGAAGGGACCGGGCGGCCATGCAAGCAAAAGCTTACTTGGTGATGTTCGCCACGACGCCGGCGCCGACGGTGCGGCCGCCTTCGCGGATGGCGAAACGCAGACCCTGGTCCATCGCGATCGGGGCGATCAGCTTGATGTTCAGGTTCACATTGTCGCCCGGCATCACCATTTCGGTGCCTTCCGGCAGTTCCACGGTGCCCGTCACGTCGGTGGTGCGGAAGTAGAACTGCGGACGATAGTTGGCGAAGAACGGCGTGTGACGGCCGCCTTCGTCCTTCGACAGCACATAGACTTCGGCCGAGAAGTCGGTGTGCGGGGTGATGGTGCCCGGCTTGGCCAGAACCTGACCACGCTCGACTTCGTCACGCGCCACGCCGCGGATCAGCGCACCGATGTTGTCGCCGGCCTGGCCCTGGTCGAGCAGCTTGCGGAACATTTCGACGCCGGTAACGACGGTCTTGCGGGTGTCCTTGATGCCGACGATTTCGACTTCTTCGCCAACCTTCACGATGCCGGTTTCGACACGACCGGTGACGACGGTGCCGCGACCCGAGATCGAGAACACGTCTTCGATCGGCATCAGGAACGGCTTGTCCAGCGGACGCTCCGGCTGCGGGATATAGGCATCGACCTGACGCATCAGCTCAAGCACGGCTTCATGGCCGATTTCGCGGTTCGAATCTTCGAGCGCAGCAAGGGCCGAACCCTTGACGATCGGAATATCGTCGCCCGGGAAGTCGTACGACGACAGCAGCTCACGGATTTCCAGCTCGACCAGCTCGAGCAGCTCGGGGTCGTCGACCTGGTCGACCTTGTTCATGAACACGACGAGCGCCGGAACGCCGACCTGACGGGCGAGCAGGATGTGCTCGCGGGTCTGCGGCATCGGGCCGTCGGCAGCCGACACGACCAGGATCGCGCCGTCCATCTGGGCGGCACCGGTGATCATGTTCTTCACATAGTCGGCGTGACCCGGGCAGTCGACGTGCGCGTAGTGGCGCGCTTCGGTTTCATATTCGACGTGGGCGGTCGAAATGGTGATGCCGCGCTCGCGCTCTTCCGGGGCCTTGTCGATGTTGGCATAGTCGACGAAGGTGGCGCCGCCGGTTTCAGCGAGCACCTTGGTGATCGCCGCGGTCAGCGAGGTCTTGCCATGGTCAACGTGGCCGATGGTGCCGATGTTGCAATGCGGCTTCGTCCGCTCGAACTTTGCTTTCGCCATTTCTTCCTCTGTCTATCAAACCGTTTCGCCGCCGGGCCGCAGCGCCTGTTCACCCGTAGCTCTCGTTCACCCGCAGATCGTGTGAAAGGGGCGAACCCCACGCGCAGGCCGCCGGCCCGGAAATCCCGACCCGCAACGAAGCGCGGCCCGTAACCCAAACGCGACGGAAACGCCAGAGGCATTTTGACGCGCCGCGCGGTCGCGCGCGCCCATTTAGCCTCTTCGCGCGCCCGCGCAAGAGACGATGATCGGCGGGCGGCGCGAAAAGCGCTGCCGACATGCCCGAAACGGGACGCCGGGACCGGGCAAACGCTCCAGCCGAGCGGCCCAGCGCTGCCGACAGCCGACCGCCGGACCCAGCGACCTGTCCTGCGCGCGAATCGCCGCCCGCACCACCCCCACCCGGCTGCAGCCGGCCGAGGTCCGAAATTGGCTGCGCCCTCCCCGGCGGGCGGACATGCCGCACGCCGGAGAGGGCGCCAATGCCGGTCAGGCCGGGATCAGGCGAGCTTCGCCTTGACCTCGTCCGCCACGTTCTGCGGCACTTCGTCATAGTGCGAGAACTGCATCGTGTACTGCGCACGCCCCTGGGTGAAGGAGCGCAGCTGGTTCACATAGCCGAACATGTTGGCGAGCGGGACCAGCGCGTTCACCGCCTGGGCGTTGCCGCGCGTGTCGGTGCCCTGGATCTGGCCGCGGCGGCTGTTCAGATCGCCGATGACGTCGCCCAGATAGTCTTCCGGGGTCACGACCTCGACCTTCATGATCGGCTCGAGCAGCTTGATGCCGGCCTTGGCCGCCACTTCGCGCATCGCGCCACGGGCGCAGATTTCGAACGCCAGCGCCGACGAGTCGACGTCGTGATAGGCGCCGTCCACCAGATGCACTTCGAAGTCGATGATCGGGAAGCCGATCAGATGGCCGGTTTCGGCGGTTTCGCGGAAGCCCTTTTCCACCGACGGGATGTATTCGCGCGGAATGTTGCCGCCCTTCACCTCGTCGAAGAACTGGTAGCCCGAACCACGCTCGCCCGGCTTCACCTGCACCTTGACGCGGCCGAACTGGCCCGAGCCGCCCGACTGCTTCTTGTGGGTGTAGTCGATTTCGACCGGCTTCGCGAGATATTCGCGATACGCCACCTGCGGCGCGCCGACATTGGCCTCGACCTTGAACTCGCGCTTCATGCGGTCAACGATGATTTCGAGGTGGAGTTCGCCCATCCCCTTGATGATCGTCTGGCCCGATTCATGGTCGGTCGAGACGCGGAACGACGGATCCTCGGCGGCCAGGCGGTTGAGCGCGAGGCCCATCTTTTCCTGGTCGGCCTTGGTCTTGGGTTCGACCGACAGCTCGATGACCGGCTCGGGGAACTCCATGCGCTCAAGGATGATCGGCGCATTGGGCGCGCACAGCGTGTCGCCCGTGGTCGTTTCCTTCAGCCCCGCAATGGCGACGATGTCGCCGGCATAGGCCTCGTCAATGTCCTCGCGGCTGTTGGCATGCATCAGCAGCATGCGGCCGATCTTTTCCTTCTTGTCCTTCACCGAGTTGAGGACGGTGCCCTTTTCGAGCTTGCCCGAATAGATGCGCGCGAAGGTGAGCGAGCCGACGAACGGGTCGTTCATGATCTTGAACGCCAGAGCCGAGAAGGGCGCGGTGTCTTCGGCCGGGCGCGTGTCCTCGGTCTCGCCGTCGAGCTTGACGCCCTGGACCGCCGGAATGTCGAGCGGCGACGGCAGATAATCGACGATCGCGTCGAGCAGCGGCTGCACGCCCTTGTTCTTGAACGCCGAACCGCACAGCACCGGCACGAACGAGAAGCTGAGCGTGCCCTTGCGGATCAGCGCCTTCAGCGTTTCGGCGTCCGGCTCCTTGCCTTCCAGATAGGCTTCCATCGCCGCATCGTCCTGCTCGACGGCAAGCTCGATCAGCTCCTGGCGCGCGACTTCGGCCGCGTCCTTCAGATCTTCGGGAATATCCTGATACTCGAACTTCGCGCCGAGCGACTCTTCGAGCCAGATGATCGCGCGGTTGTTGACCAGGTCAACCAGGCCCTTGAAGCCGCTTTCGATGCCGATCGGCAGATAGAGCACCGCCGGGCGCGCGCCCAGACGGTCCTTGATCATGTCGACGCAGCGCTCGAAGCTCGCGCCGGTGCGGTCGAGCTTGTTGACGAAGCACATGCGCGGCACGCGGTACTTGTCGGCCTGGCGCCACACGGTTTCCGACTGCGGCTCGACACCGGCAACGCCATCGAAGCAGGCGACCGCGCCGTCGAGCACGCGCAGCGAGCGTTCGACTTCGATGGTGAAGTCGACGTGCCCCGGCGTGTCGATGATGTTGACGCGGTGGTCGTTCCAGAAACAGGTGGTCGCGGCCGACGTGATCGTGATCCCGCGCTCCTGCTCCTGCTCCATCCAGTCCATGGTGGCGGTGCCTTCATGCACTTCGCCGATCTTGTAGGACTTGCCGGTGTAATAGAGGATGCGCTCGGTGGTCGTGGTCTTGCCGGCGTCGATATGCGCCATGATGCCGATGTTGCGATAGCGCTCGAGCGGATGGCTGCGGGCCATGATCGTCGGTTCCTTGCGAAAGGGGGAGCCGGACCGTCCGGCTCCCCCGCATTTAGGTGAGAGGTGTTACCAGCGGTAGTGGCTGAAGGCGCGGTTCGCCTCCGCCATGCGGTGCGTGTCTTCGCGCTTCTTGACCGCATTGCCGCGATTCTGCGCCGCGTCGAGCAGCTCGCCCGACAGGCGGGCGGACATCGTCTTCTCGCTGCGCGCGCGGGCGGCGGCGATCAGCCAGCGGATGGCGAGCGCCTGGGCGCGTTCGGCGCGGACTTCGACCGGCACCTGATAGGTCGCACCGCCGACGCGGCGGCTGCGGACTTCGATGCCCGGCTTCACATTGTTGAGCGCGTCATGGAAAACGGCCAGCGGCTCGCGCTTGGCGCGCTGCTCGACCGTGTCGAGCGCACCATAGACGATCGATTCCGCGACGGACTTCTTGCCGTCGAGCATGACGCTGTTCATGAACTTGGAGAGGACCTGATCCCCGAACTTCGGATCAGGCAGGATTTCCCGCTTTTCGGGACGACGACGACGAGCCATTGATCTGTTCCTTCAAACTTCAGCCTGGGTGCCGGACGGGCCGGCGGCTTACTTCGGACGCTTTGCGCCGTACTTCGAACGCGACTGCTTGCGGTCCTTGACACCCTGGGTGTCGAGCACGCCGCGCAGCACGTGATAGCGCACGCCCGGCAAGTCGCGGACGCGGCCGCCGCGGATCAGCACCACCGAGTGCTCCTGAAGGTTGTGACCTTCACCGGGGATGTAGCTGATCACTTCGCGCTGGTTGGTCAGGCGAACCTTGGCCACCTTGCGCAGCGCCGAGTTCGGCTTTTTCGGGGTCGTCGTATAGACGCGGGTGCAGACGCCGCGCTTCTGCGGGTTCTGCTCCATCGCAGGGACCTTGGACTTGGCCTTCTGCGGCTCGCGGCCCTTGCGGACCAGCTGGTTGATCGTCGGCATTGAAGCTCTTCACCTTGTTGCAAACGGTTACTTTGCTGACGCCCGAATCGAGACACAGCGACTATCCGTCGTTGAACCGCCCCGTCGGGGGGAACCGGCAGGCCAACCATCGCCAGGGGCGATTGTCAGGCATCCGGCTGTTCAACACGAAAGGGCCTGGGCGGCTATCCAGCCCCCCGGCCCCTGCTGCGCCAGCAATGTTCAAGCTCGTCCACGCAGGTCGGAAGCCACAGCGATGCTGCCATTCCTCGCCTTGCGGACGTGGGCGGGCCTATAGCCGCGCCTGCCCCCTGGTCAATGTCCGCCCCGGCACGCCCCGACGCTGTGGACAAGCCGGTGGGCGAAGATGGGGGCGGATGAGCGGGCAGGGCAACACCGGCATGAGAAAGCAGCCAGGCGCGCGGCTTGCAAATCCCAGCCATGCCCGGCATTTGGCCGGCCATGCTTTCCCAACGGACACGTTATGCGATCCGCGCGCTGCTGCATCTCGCCGATCGCCATGGCGAAGGCCCGGTGCAGCTGACCGAAATCGCGGCGAAACAGAATATTCCGCCCAAATTCCTGACCGTCATCCTGTCCGAAATCGGCCGGGCCGGGCTGGTCGAGACGCAGCGCGGCCGCGACGGCGGCTATTGGCTGGCGCGCGACCCGCGCGAGATCAGCTATGGCGACATCATCCGGCTGACGCGCGGCAGCCTGGCGCTTGTCCCCTGTGCCAGCCGGCTGGCCTATCAGCCGTGCGAAAACTGCGTGACCCAGGAAGAATGCCGCGTCCACTGGGTGATGCTCAAGCTGCGCGACGAAACCGCGCGCATCCTCGATCAGGTGACGCTCGCCGACCCCGCGCCGGTCGATTCGGTCGAGCCGGTCCTGCCCTGAACCGGCAGCTGGCCGGGCTTGACGCTAGCGCATCCATGGCTGCCGACGGACCTGTGGACAGCCGGTTTCATTGCGCTATTCAAACGGCATGAGCCTTCCACCCCTGTTTGATCGCCTGCGGCTTCCCGTCATCGGCTCGCCGCTGTTCATTGTCTCCGGCCCCGATCTGGTGATCGCCCAGTGCAAGGCCGGCATCGTCGGTTCGTTCCCGGCGCTGAACGCCCGGCCGCAAAGCCTGCTCGATGAATGGCTGCACCGCATCACCGAGGAACTGGCGGCGTGGAACCGCAACAATCCGGACCGGCCGGCCGCGCCCTTCGCGGTCAACCAGATCGTCCACAAGTCGAACGACCGGCTGGAACAGGATCTTGAAACCTGCGCCAAATGGCAGGTGCCGATCATCATCACCTCGCTCGGCGCGCGCGAGGATCTGAACACCGCCGTCCATGCCTGGGGCGGCATCACCCTGCACGACGTGATCAACAACCGCTTTGCCCGCAAGGCGATCGAAAAGGGCGCGGACGGGCTGATCCCGGTCGCCGCCGGCGCAGGCGGCCATGCCGGCACCATCTCGCCCTTCGCACTGGTGTCCGAAATCCGCGAATGGTTCGACGGGCCGATCGCCCTGTCGGGGTCGATCGCCAATGGCCATTCGATCCTGGCCGCGCAGGCGGCGGGCGCGGATCTCGCCTATATCGGCTCCGCATTCATCGCGACCGCCGAGGCCAATGCCGATCAGGGCTATAAGCAGGCGATCGTCGAAAGCAGCGCCTCCGACATTGTCTATTCGGACCTGTTCACCGGCGTGCACGGCAATTATCTGCGCGGCTCGATCGAGGCGGCGGGGCTTGACCCCGACAATCTGCCCAAGGGCGACTACAGCACGATGAACTTCGGCTCGGGCGGCAACACCGAGAAAAAGGCGTGGCGCGACATCTGGGGTTCGGGCCAGGGGATCGGTTCGGTCAAGGCGGTCGAGACGGTTGCCGACCGGATCGACCGGCTGGAACGCGAATATCGCACCGCCTGGGGCGAATTGCAGGGCAAGGTCCGCAAGGGCTGGTGACACCAGCGGTTGGGAACGGTCAGGGGCTGTTACGCGATCCGGCAATGGGCCGTTCGGCCCATTGCCGGGGCAGCGCGGCGGGCACCAGCCTACTGCTGTGACGCCCCTTACAACGCGCGTTCGAGCTTCTGGATCAGGCCCAGCGCCGGGCTGACCGGCAGCGCCTCGTACATGTCGCGGTCGATCCGCGCGACCCGGTCATACAGGTCGGTGCTCGCCGCGATCAGCTGGACGGCGGCGGGCGGCATCATGGCGATCGCATCCGCCTCGCTGCCGGCGGCATGGCCCAGCCGGCGCGACTCCGCCCGCTCATCCTCGCGCACCTCGCCGGCGGCAATCGCCTTGCGCATCAGCAGCCAGGCGATGACATGCATCAGCCGGGTCGTGACCTTCAGCGATTCGCAGGAAAAGGACACGCGCGCCAGCGGCTCCAGCGCCTGCCGGTCGGCGCGGCCGCCCTCGTCGAAATAGGCGCGCGCTTCATCGGCGAGGAGCATCGCCTCGGTATAGAGGCTGTCAACGAGCCTCGCGGTCATCAGCTTGCGGCAATCAAGAGCCATCATGGCAAAAAGCTGCCACAGCCATGGCTGCGCCGCCACGGCCAATCGCGGTAAACCACGTCCCGATTTGGTCCATTGACGTCGCTGTCCCATCGTGGGCCGGACGTCGCCGGTCGAGCGCCCGCCCAGTTAGCCCCGCGCCCAGCCAGGCAGTGCCGTCAGGCAATGATGTCGGGGATCAGCTGGTCCTCCAGCGCGGCGATCTCGTCCCGCAGCTTGAGCTTGCGGCGCTTCAGCCGGGCAAGCTGCAACTGGTCGACATGCGCGGAGCCGATCAGGGCGGTGATCGCATCGTCCAGATCGCGATGTTCGATCCGCAGCAGCGCGAGTCGCCGCTCAATCTCCTCCTCGGTCACGCCCGTCTCTCCTGCCCGCCTTCGGCTCGCCCGGCAAAGCCGCTCGCCCTGCCGCGATTTACCTCTGTTTAACGGATAGGGCCGAGACATGGCGGAGGAAAGCTGTTCTACTGACCTTTCCGCAGCGACACGGCAGGCCGCCGGCCCCCTGGCGGAAAAAGTGCTGCTGGGAACCAAACAGAGGAGACCCGCACGATGGACAATGCGCATCTGGCCGCCCTTGAAGCCAAGCATGCCGGGCTGGACGCCCTGATTGTCTCGGAAATGCGACGACCCCTGCCCGATGAAGCCCGGATCGCCCAGCTGAAGAAGCAGAAGCTTCGCCTGAAGGACGAGATTACCCGCCAGTAACGGCCAGGACCGCAGCCGTCCCGCGCCCTTCGGCGCGGGCGGCAACCGGCGACGCACGACCCACGCGCCGCCCCCCCTCCCCGCGCACAGCGTGCGCCCGACCACCCCCCCGATAACCAGAATACCCGGTGCAGCGACCGACAGGCTCGTCGCTGCCACAGGCGCAGGCCGCCCACCCTGCGGCAAGGCAGCTGCGCGGGCCGGCCGGGGTGAAGGCCGGCGAGTCCCGTCTCAATCGATGCGGAACAATGGCGGCTTGCGCGCGGCCTCGGTCAGCTTGCGGGAGGTGACGACAATGGCCTTGGCAAAGGCCGGTGCCGCATAGCCGGGGGCCGATTGCGGACGCAGCACGATCTCCGGATCCACCGGCTGGTCGAAGCGCACACCATAGCGCGGCGGACGCGCCCAGACGACCGTTCCCGACACCGGCCCGACGCCGCGCAGCTCCGCCTCGACCGGCTGGCCGACCGCCAGCCGCTCGCCAAGCTCGATCATCATCCCGCCGGGTGACAGGTTACGGACGCGCGCCGGCCAGCTCGCCCCGTCGCCACAGCCAATCGCCGTGCCGAGGAAGAAATTGAGCCGCGCCTGGGCGCGATCCGGAAGATGATCGTCGGGTTTCGACATGACGGACGACCGGGCGACGCTCCAAAAGTGGCAGTTCCACCCTTGTCGCTTCGCCAAAAAAGGTCGACATCGGATTAAGGTTAAACGGGCGCTTAACCCCGTTTCACTCGTCGCGGGAGATTTTTTCCTGCCGCTCGTGCCGTTCCTGCGCCTCGACGGTCATCGTCGCGATCGGCCGCGCTTCCAGCCGGGCGAGCGAGATGGGTTCGCCGGTCACCTCGCAATAGCCATATTCGCCCTCGTCGATGCGGCGCAGCGCGGCATCGATCTTGGAGATCAGCTTGCGCTGCCGGTCGCGGGTCCGGAGCTCGATCGACCAGTCGGTCTCGCTCGACGCGCGGTCGGTGACATCGGGCTCGCGCAACGATTCCTTTTGCAGATGATCGAGCGTGTCCTGCGCCTCGCGCAGGATGTCGTCCTTCCAGGCCAGCAGCTTTTTCCGGAAATAGGCAAGCTGCCTGGGGTTCATGAACTCTTCGTCGGCCGACGGACGATAATCGTCGTCATTGACCGGCAACAGGGTTTTTCCGCTTTCGTCAACGCTACTCACAGCCGTCGCCATAGCCCTTCTCCGCCCTTCGCGGCCCGCTATGCAGCCGGGTCCGCGCCCTCGCTGGCGGGCTATAAACGGGCGGACAATGCAGCACAAGCGCCGCACGCGTGTGCGGGGGGCGTGAAAAAGGTCCGGAACCGGCGAGACCGACGCCAAGTAACGGCCAGCGGCATCCCGCCGCGCCGTTCAGCGCCGCGCCACGGAGCATCAGGCGGTTCAGGCGGCGCGGCGGGCCTCGGCGCCGGAAGGGGGTGCGGTGCCGATCGCGCGGCGGGCCTCTTCGATCCGCTTCTGATAGGCTGCGGCCACTTCCAGATGCGCCTCGCGCAGTTCGGCAGAAGCGGCGTCCAGCGCGAGCGTCCGGTGCTCGGCCGCTTCGCGCGCCAGATGGAGGATCCAGTTCAGATGCTCGCCAAGCGCACGGGTCATGTCCAGCCCCGCTTCCAGGCGCGCCCGGGTTTCGGATGCCGGCCGGACCGCCATGTCCTGATTGCCCATGCTGCTGCTCCCTTTCCGTCTGGACAGGGGCAAAATCGGCCAAGAACAGCCATTCCCGCAAGCTTGTGAAACTACGGATGAACCACGATTTTTCCCCTAAGGGCGAACCCGGAGCCGGGCGTTCACACGCGTGCAACACACAGCATCGGCCCGGTCACGCATCAGCCAGAATCGCCGCGATCCGGTCGACCGGATGGTTGGTCAGATCCTTTGCCACCTCCCCGATCAGCCGGTCGGCGACCGCCCTGCCATAATGGTCGCGCAGCTCGCCCAGCGTCCGGGCGGGGGCAATAACGACCAGCCGGTCGAGCCTGCCGGCCTCGGCGCGGGCGTTGAGCATCGCGGCGGCATCGGCGGCGAAGCGCGCTTCTTCCAGATTGTGGAAATCGGTGTTGGCATAGGCGCTGCGCCGGGCAGCACCGCCCTGCCGCCCCGGGACGCCCGGCATCGGCGCACCGGCGGACGCAAAACCGCGCCCCGGCGCATCGGTGCCCTGCGCGGCGGTCCGGGGATTGTCCTGCTCGGCCGCCGTCAGCAGCTCCAGCTCGGGTTCGAACGGGCTGCCGGCATTGCGGAACAACAGCATCCGGCTGCCATCGGCCACCAGCACCAGCGTGTCGTGCGGAATCCTCATCTCCGGCCTCCCTCTCACGCGCCAAGATCGCCACCCGGATCATGGCCGTGGCCGGGAAACGCGGCAGGCGCGCACGCGGTTGCGCGGTGCGTGGTTCAGGGGCGGGGTTGCGCGGCATCGCCGGCCCGGCCATAGCCGGTGCCATGCACGACATCCGCATCATCAGGGACGATCCGGCCGCCTTCGATGCCGGGCTGGCACGGCGCGGGCTGGAACCGGCCGCCGCCGAAATCCTCGCGCTCGACGAACGCCGTCGCGCGGCGGCGACCGCGCTGCAGGCTGCCCTTGCGCGCCGCAACGAGGCGTCGAAGGCGATCGGCCAGGCCAAGGCGCAGCGCGACGACGCAGCCGCCGAGGCGCTGATGGCGGAAGTTGCCGGCCTGAAGGACAGCCTGCCCGCGCTCGAGGATGCCGAACGGCAGCTGACCGGCGCGCTTGAGGCGCGGCTGGCGGTCATTCCCAACCTGCCGCTCGCCGATGTTCCGGACGGCGCCGACGAGACCGAAAATGCGCTGGTCCATGAACGCGGGACGCCGCCCGATTTCGTCTTTGCGCCGCGCGAACATGATGCGATCGGCCCGGCGCTGGGGCTGGATTTCGACACCGGCGTCAAGCTGGCGGGTGCGCGCTTCACGCTGCTGCGCGGGCCGGTGGCGCGGCTGTACCGCGCGCTTGGCCAGTTCATGCTCGACACGCTTGCCGGCCAGCATGGCTATGAGCTGGCGGTGCCGCCGCTGCTGGTGCGCGACGAGGTGATGTTCGGCACCGGGCAGCTGCCGAAGTTTGCCGAGGATTCGTTCCGCACGCTCGACGGGCGCTGGCTGATCCCGACGTCGGAGGTCAGCCTGACCAACATCGTCCGCGAAGCGATCCTGACCGAGGCGGAACTGCCGCTGCGCCTCACTGCCCTCACCCCCTGTTTCCGGTCGGAAGCCGGGGCGGCCGGGCGTGACACGCGCGGCTTCATCCGCCAGCACCAGTTCGACAAGGTCGAGATGGTGTCGATCACCACGCCCGAGGCGTCGGAGGCCGAGCATGAGCGGATGACCGCCTGTGCCGAAGACATTCTGGTGCGGCTGGAGCTGCCGTTCCGGCGGATGAAGCTGTGCACCGGCGACATGGGCTTTGCCGCCGCGCGCACCTATGACCTTGAGGTCTGGCTGCCCGGCCAGGCGCGCTACCGCGAGATTTCGAGCTGCTCGACCTGCACCGATTTCCAGAGCCGGCGGATGAACGCCCGCTACCGCCCGGCGGGTGAGAAGACGACCCGCTTCGTCCACACGCTCAACGGCTCGGGGCTTGCGGTCGGGCGGACGCTGGTCGCGGTGCTCGAAAACCATCAGCGCGCCGACGGGTCGGTGGCGGTGCCGGCGGCGCTGCGCCCCTATCTGGGCGGGGACGAGGCGATCGGGCCGGCCTGATGCGGATCCTCCTCACCAATGACGACGGCATCAACGCCCGCGGGCTGGCGGTGCTGGAGGAAATCGCCCGCACCCTGTCGGACGATATCTGGGTGGTCGCCCCGGCCGAGGAACAGTCGGGCGCCGGCCATTCGCTCACCATCACCCGCCCGCTCCGGCTGCGGCGCCTGGGCGAGCGGCGCTTCTGCGTCACCGGCACGCCGACCGATTCGGTGATGATGGCGCTCGCCAAGGTGATGGGCGACACGCCGCCCGACCTGATCCTGTCGGGGGTCAATCGCGGTGCCAACCTGGCCGAGGACGTGACTTATTCGGGTACGGTGTCGGCGGCGATGGAAGGGGCGCTGGCCGGGGTGCGGTCGATCGCGCTCAGCCAGGTCCATGCGGCCGAGGCACCGGGCGATGATGTGCCCTTCGCCGCCGCCCGCGCCTGGGGCGAACGCGTGCTCCGCCCGCTCATCGGCCTGCCGCTTGCGCCGCGCACGCTGATCAACGTCAACTTTCCGGCACGCGCGGCCGATCAGGTCAGGGGCGTGCGCGTCGTCGCCCAGGGCTTTCGCGACTATGGCCGGCTGCGCATCGTCTCCAACCGCGATCCGCGCGGCTATGAGTATCACTGGTTCGGCCTCGGGCCGACGATCGAGACGCCGGCCCATGCCACCGATCTCGAGGCGGTCCAGGACGGCTATGTCGCGGTCACGCCGCTTCAGCTCGACCTGACCCACCGCGAGTCGCTCGCGCCCATCGCCCGGCTGTTCGACTGATCGGGGCCTGCCCCCCTCCGCACGGACCCGGACTGGAAAAGCCGGCGCGTCTGGATTAATGGGCGCGGCTTCATCATGACCACCACCCTCCCCACCCCGCCCAAGATCGGCATGGTCTCGCTCGGCTGCCCCAAGGCGCTGGTCGACAGCGAGCGCATCCTGACCAAGCTGCGCGCCGATGGCTATCAGCTGTCGGGCGACTATGCCGATGCCGATGTGGTGCTGGTCAACACCTGCGGCTTTCTCGACAGCGCCAAGGAAGAAAGCCTGGAGGCGATCGGCGAGGCGATTGCCGAAAACGGCCGGGTGATCGTCACCGGCTGCATGGGCAATGAGGCGGACGTCATCCGCGCCCGCTTCCCCGACGTGCTCGCCGTCACCGGGCCGCATCAATATGAAGCGGTGGTGGGTGCGGTGCATGAGGCCGCGCCGCCCGTGCCGTCGCCCTTCCTCGATCTGGTGCCCGAGGCGGGGCTGAAGCTCACACCGCGCCATTACAGCTATCTGAAGATTTCGGAGGGCTGCAACCATCGCTGCGCCTTCTGCATCATCCCCTCGATCCGCGGCGATCTGGCCAGCCGCCGTCCCGACGCGATCCTGCGCGAGGCGGAAAAGCTGGTTGCCGCCGGCACGCGCGAACTGCTGGTGATCAGCCAGGACACATCGGCTTACGGGCTCGACCTGCGCCACCAGTCCTGGCCGTGGAAGGGCGGCGAGGTGCGCGCGCACATGACCGACCTGGCGCGCGAGCTGGGGCGGCTCGGCACCGCCGACCGCCCGGTCTGGGTGCGGCTGCACTATGTCTACCCCTATCCGCATGTCGATCAGGTGATCCCGCTGATGGCGGACGGGCTGGTGACGCCCTATCTCGACATCCCGTTCCAGCATGCCAGCCCCAAGGTGCTGAAGGCGATGCGCCGCCCGGCCAATGACGCCAAGGTGCTGGAACGCATCCGCGCCTGGCGGGCGATCGCGCCCGATCTGGCGATCCGGTCGAGCTTCGTTGTCGGCTTTCCGGGCGAGACCGAGGCCGATTTCCAGTATCTGCTCGACTGGCTGGACGAGGCGCAGCTCGACCGCGTCGGTGCCTTCCGCTTTGAGCCGGTCGAGGGCGCGGCGGCGAACGCCCTGCCCGATCCGGTGCCCGAAGAGGTGAAGGAAGAGCGGTATCAGCGGCTGATGGACAAGACCGCCGCGATCTCCGCTGCCAAACTCAAGGCCAGGATCGGGCGCACGCTTCCGGTGATCATCGACGAGGTCGATGAAGAAGGCGGCGCCAATGGCCGGTCCCAGGCCGACGCGCCCGAGATTGACGGCCAGGTGCTGCTGCGCGACGCCGCCGGCCTCAAGCCCGGCGACATCGTTCCCGTCCTGATCGAGGATGCGGACGCGCACGACCTGTTCGGGGTTCCGTCCGGCCCGGCGATCTGACCGGCCCGGCGACGCCGCGCCGGCCATGCACAGGATATTGCGATGGGCTGACCGGCCGGAGTGCCGGCCGGGGCCGTCCGCCATGCGCGCATCCCCAAACAGCCCCGGCCATCGCTGCGCTGACTGCCGGCGATGACCAGGGCCGTTCAATGACTGAGGCCAGCACCATGACCGCGGTCAATTGACAGGGCGCAGCCGCCACCCGAACTCCGGCAATTGTCCCGCTTTGAGCATCCATGACATCAAAGTTGATGTTGCGCGATTACTGAACCTGACTAAAGGTAAACGCGACGTTCACTGAATGTCGGCCCGGCCACGGCCTTTGCATCTGGCGCGCATCGGGCACGGCCGCCCGGACATTCCGGCGGCCCATCAGGGGTGGAGATCAACGTCATGAGCAAGGTCACGAACAACATCATGAAATGGGCCGGCGCGCGCACCGTGCGGACCATCGCCGCCATGGCAGCCGCCGCAGTGCTGGCCCCGGCGGTCAGCGCGGCGACAACCATCGACCAACGCGGCACGCAGGTGCAGGTCGACGGCGTCGCCGCCGCGGACGGCCAGCAATTCGGATCGCTGCGCTTCAGCGGCTCTGCGGACCCGACGCCGTTCGACGTGCTGCTGGGCATCGACAGCCAGCAGAACTTCAGCGCCAGCTGGACGCACAGCTATGGTGCGCTCAGCGGCACGGTCAGCAGCGCCTTTCTCCAGATCGGCATCTGGGACATCGATTCCGAAGCCGCCGGCAGCCAGGTCGGGCTGCTGACGCTGAACGGCCTCAGCCTGAAGGCGCTGCTCGACCGCGAAGTCGAGTCGCGCCCCTATGGCACCGGCATTTACGGGCTCTACACGATCGAGCTGCCCGAGCTGGTCTATGCCCAGCTGCTGAGCGGGACGTCGACCTTCGTGCTCAACCTGCAGGGGCCGGGCATCAATGTGCTGGGCGGCACGAACTTCAACGCCGCGATCCTCGATTTCGCCAAGCTGACGATCAACACTGCGACGACCCCGCCGGGGCCGGACCCGATCCCCGAGCCGGCAAGCTGGGCGATGATGATCGCGGGCTTCGGCCTGGCCGGCACGGCGCTGCGCCGCCGCCGCCCGGTGCTCCGCACCGCCTGAGGGCGGATCGACGAATGATGTCGGGGCCGGGCGGACAACCGCCCGGCCTCTTTTTTTGGGGCCTCGAGGCGCGCGACCGCCGTCTCCGCATCGCTGCGCCGGGCCGGATCTGCCCGCGACCCGGAAGATGGAGCCGACCAGCCCCCCGGACCGGCCGGGCCGATGCACGCGGACCCAGTGCCGATCTCGGTGTCTGGTTTGCCGCGTTTTCCGACCCGCCGGGGCACGTCCACCCGGCCTGAAAACGCCCTATTCGAAGTTCGGGAAAACGCCCTGCAGGCAGATGGCCCAGTTCACCGCCAGGGTCGGCTGCACATTCGGGTGCGGCTGGTTGTCGCCCACCAGGGTCAGCGCAAGCGGGGCCATGGTGCCGGTTGCGGTCTGGGCATAAGCGGCCTCGTTCATGTTGACCGCCCACACGCCGTTGCCGGGGCTGTCCGCGCCGCCGGGACCGGTTGCGCAAAAGGCCTGATGACCATGGGCGGGCATCTGGTCGCGGGTCAGCGCGACCGCCGCCTGGCCGCCGCTTGCCCCGATCGGATAGGCGGACAGGTCCGCCGCGGAGCCATAGCCGATCGCCACCCGCTCACGCAGGTCGGGCAGCGCAAAGTTGATCCGCCCGTCGCCGCCATAGATGGTGCCGATGAGCGCAAACAGCGCCTGGTTGGCGGCGATTGACAACAGGGTGCCGTCGCACGGCGCCCAGCCATCGGGAACCTGACCGCTGAACAGGCGAAGCTCGCCGACATAGGGCGCGTCGACCATCTGGAACTCCCTTATCCGCGGGGCGGAAAAATGCCCTCGCGGGCGATGGCATAGCTGATGGCCAAATAGGGCTGGCGGTTCTCATGCGCGCCGCTGCCGCCCGTCTGGCCGATGGCGTTGACCGCCATCGCCGCCCCGGCGGACGCCGCATATTTGGCCGTTTCCGACGGATCGGCCGCCCAGACCGCGTTGACCGGCGTCACGCTGTTGCCGGCGGCCCCCGAACAGCTGGGAAGATGATTGTGCGCCGCCAGTTCTTCCGGCGACAGCGTCACCTGCTCGACACCCGCCGCTCCGCCCAGCACACGCTGCGACAGGCCCGGCCCCGCCCCGACGCCCACCGGCACCCGCCCGACAAGGTTCGGCATCGCAAAGGTGGCCACGCCGTTGCCGCCGAAATAGGTGCCGATCAGCGCGAACAGGGCCGAGTTGGACGAGATCGCAAGCAGGCTGCCATCGCACGCCACCCAGCCTTTCGGGATGCGGCCAAAGGCAAATCCCCGCACCTCGGCGAGATAGGGGTGTCATCATAGGTCTGTTCGAGCGCGATGATGTAGTTGAGCACCAGATAGGGCATCATGTTTTCGTGCGGCACGCCGCTTCCGGTCTGGCCGATACAGGCATCCGCCATCACGGCGTTGGCGGCGGCGGTCGAATAGGGCGCGCTTTCCTCGCTGGCGATTGCCGCCCAGACATTGCCGGCCGGATTGCCGCCGGTCGCGGTTGCCGCCGCGGCGACCGCATGGCCGTGCTGCGGCAGCTGCGCGGCAAGCAATGCCACCTTTTCGCTGCCGGTCAGCAGCCCGAGCGGATAGCTTGGCCCCTGGTGCACCGGCACGCGCCCGCGCAGATCGGGCAGCGCGAAGGTGGTGCTGCCATCGCCGCCATAAATGGTGCCGATCGTCGCATAGAGCAGTTCATGGTCGCTGATGGGCAGCAACTGCCCGGCACAGAATGCCCAGCCCTGCGGCGCATAGGTGCCCGCCCAGAGCTTGATTTCCCCGATCAAGGCCATGCCCGCACCCCTTTGCCCATGCTGGCTTGTTTGCCCATGCTGGCTTGCCGATACGCTGTCGCCAGCGTCCGGGCCGGGGCGCACCCTAACCCGGCGGACGGCGGAGCCCCAAAGCCATTCGCATCCGTCCCGGACCTTTCCCCGCGGCGCACCGGCGATCATCGGGTGCCACCCGCGGTTGCCGCGCGCCCGGCGCATGGTGGCGGTTGCGCGCGCCGCGATCCGGCCTAGACAGGGGGAATGACCGATTTCTCCGCCCTTCTGGTCCCGGATCGCGGCCAGCCCGCGCGCACGCTGCACATCGTTCATCCCGATGGCTGGGAAACATGGCTGGCCGCGCAGCCGCCGCGCATCCGCGCCATCGTCGCCGCGCACCGGCTGACCGGGCGTCCCGGCAACCGCGCGGTGCTGCCCGGCGATGCGCCTGACGACTGGGCGATGCTCTTGGTGTGCAACGAGGCCAAAAGCTCGCCCTGGCGTTTCGCCTCGCTCGGCGAACAGCTGCCCGAGGGGCATTACCGGCTGGCCGATGGCGATCCGGACGCCGGGGCGCTGGGCTGGATGCTCGCCCAGCACCGGTTCGACCGCTACAAGGCCCCGAACATCCGGTCGGGCCGCGCGTGCTGCTGACGCCCGATCCGGCGCGCATCGACGAACTGGTCGCGCTGGCCGAAAGCGTCGCCCTGACCCGCGATCTGGTCAACACGCCGGCCGAAGATATGGGACCGGCCGGGCTGCAGACGGCGGCCGAGGCGCTGGCCGGGGACTGCGGGGCGATGCTGCGCGTGACGGCGGGCGAGGCGCTGGCCGCCGAACATCCGCTGATCCACGCCGTCGGCCGCGCCGCAGCGCCGGGCCGCGAACCCCGGCTGATCGAGCTGGAATGGGGCCAGGGCGACCATCCGCGCATCGCCATCATCGGCAAGGGCGTGTGTTTCGACACCGGCGGCCTTGACCTGAAGCCTGCCGGGGCGATGCGGCTGATGAAGAAGGACATGGGCGGGGCCGCCCATGCGCTGGCGCTTGCCCGGCTGGTGATGCGGCGGCGGCTGCCGGTCAGGCTGCATCTGCTGATCCCGGCGGTTGAAAATGCCGTCGCGGGCAATGCGATGCGCCCCGGCGACGTGCTGCGCAGCCGCAAGGGGCTGACCGTCGAGGTCAGCAACACCGATGCGGAGGGACGGCTGATCCTGGCCGATGCGCTCGCCCGCGCCGCCGAAGGTGCGGGCGGAGAGCAGCTGCCCGAGCTGATGCTCGATTTCGCCACGCTGACCGGCGCGGCGCGCGTGGCGCTTGGCCCCGATCTGCCGGCGCTGTTCGCCAATGACGACCGGCTGGCCGGCGATCTGGCCGCCGCGGCGGGTGCGGTGCATGATCCGCTGTGGCGGCTGCCGCTCTGGGCCGGTTATGACGAGATGCTGCGGTCGGAGATTGCGGACCTCGACAATGCGCCCGAAGGCGGGATGGCCGGGGCGATCACCGCCGCCTTGTTCCTGCAGCGTTTCGTGCCGTCCGCCATCCCCTGGGCGCATCTCGACACCTTTGCCTGGGCATCCAAGCCCCGGCCGGGGCGGCCCAAGGGCGGCGAGGCGCTGGGGCTGCGCGCGGCCTGGGCGATGCTGCGCGCCCGTTATCCGTCCGCCTGACCGCCTGACGCCACATCGGCGCACCGGCACGCAGCCGATGGCCGAAAAAGCGCGCGGTCGAGGCAACCGTTGGGCGTGCCGCGCGTTTCAGGCTCCACATGCCTCTCCGTCCCGTGTCCGGCCGGAGGGCGGCAGGAGAGTGATGCGTGAGGGAAACCGGTCTCAACCCGTGGCTGCAGACGTTGCTCGGCTATGTCCGCTCCGGCGAGCCCGACCTGACCAACCGGCAGATGGCGCTGCTGCTGCTCGTCTGCCTGCAGCCCGGCCCGCATACGGTGCGCGGCCTTGCCGCCGCGCTCAACGTCTCGAAACCCGTGATCACCCGCGCCTTGAACCGGCTCGGCGCGCTCGGCTATCTGCGGCGCGAGCGCGACGATGCGGACCGCCGCAACATCTTCGTCGCGCCGACACGGGAAGGGACACGGTTTCTTGAGCATTTCGGCAAGTTCATCACCGCAGGCACCGCAGGCCGCGTCACCGATGCGCAGCCCGATGAACCGCGCCGGGCACGGGAACCGGCGCACGCCTGACCGGGCCACGTCTGACTGTGCTGCGACGGGAGCGGCAGGCGCATGACCGCGCGGCTGTTCATCGACGGCGGGGCCGGCACCACCGGGCTTGAGATTGCGGACCGGCTGGACGGCCGCAGCGATATCGAGATCATCCGCCTCGCCCCGACCGGCGCCGCGACCCGGCGGCGCGGCGCGCGGCACTGAACGAGGCCGATGCGGTCATCCTGTGCCTGCCCGATGATGCCGCGCGCGAGGCGGTGGCGCTGATCGACAATCCGGCGACGCGGATCATCGATGCCTCGACCGCGCACCGCGTCGCGCCGGGCTGGGACTATGGCTTTCCCGAGCTGGTCGGGCGCGACGCGCTCGCCGCCAGCCGCCGCATCTCCAACCCCGGCTGCTACCCGACCGGCTTTCTCGCGCTGGTCGCGCCGCTGGTGCGCGCCGGGCTGATCGCCGCCGACCGGCCGCTCAGCGTCCATGCCACATCGGGCTATTCGGGCGGCGGCAAGGCGATGATCGCCGCGTTCGAGGACCGCGATGCCCCCGGCGCGACCGACACCGGCTTTCGCATCTATGGCCTGGGGCTGGCGCACAAGCATGTCGCGGAGATGCAGGCCCATGCCGGGCTTGCCCATCCGCCGCTGTTCACCCCGGCGGTCGCGCGCAGCTATCGCGGGATGATCGTCGAGGTGCCGCTGGCCGCCGCCCCGCCGCGCGCCGAGCTGCACGCGGCGCTGGCCGCCGCCTATGCCGGCAGCCCGCTGGTGCGCGTCGCCGGGCTGGACGAGGCCGATGCGACCGAGGTGCTGACGCTCGAACATGTCGCGGGCACCGACCGGATCGACCTGTTCGTGTTCGGCAATGATGCGCGGCGGCAGGTGCGGCTGGTTGCGGCGCTCGACAATCTGGGCAAGGGCGCGGCGGGGGCCGCGGTCCAGAACATGAACCTCGCGCTCGGCCTTGGCGAATATCAGGGTCTGAGGGTGTAACACCACTGCCCGATGAGCTTCACGCATCGGGCAGTGGTGAAGCCCGTGCCGCGCTTGAGCGTCTCAGCGCGCTGGCATCAGGCCTCACATCTCGCCGCGCGCGCGGCGGATCGCATACCAGCGGCGGACATTGGCATTGTGCTCGGCAAGCGTGGCGGCAAACACATGCCCGCCGCGCCCGTCGGCGACGAAATAGAGCGCATCGGTGGGCGCGGGATCGAGCACGGCGGCAATCGATTCGCGCCCCGGATTGGCGATCGGCCCGACCGGCAGGCCCGGCGAGGCGTAAGTGTTGTAGCCGTTCTTCGCCCTGAGCTCCGACCGCAGGATCCGCCGCCCGAGCGGACGCCCGCGCGTGACCGGATAGATGACCGTCGGGTCGGCCTGAAGCGGCATCCCGACCTTCAGCCGGTTGGCATAGACCCCCGCAACCATCGTGCGTTCGTCTGCAACGCCGGTTTCCTTTTCGACGATGGAGGCGAGGATGACCGCCTCCTCCGGGCTGGCGACCGGGGCGCGCGGGCTGCGCGCCGCCCAGAGCCGGGCGAGCGTGGCGTCCATCGCCTTCTGCATGCGCGCGATTACGGCGGTGCGCGCCTCGCCGCGCCGATAGGCATAGCTGTCGGGCAGCACCGAGCCTTCGGGCGGCACCGGTGCGGGCCCGGTGAGTTCGGGGATCGCGGCCAGCCGCTCGGCAACCAGCACCGAGGGCATGCCTTCGGGGATCGTCACCATCAGCCGGGTGACGCGGCCGGAGCGGAGCAGATTCAGCAGGCTGCGCGCGCTCGTCCGCGCCGGGACCCGGTATTCGCCGGCCTGGATCGCGCCGGTGCCGCCGAACAGCCGGGCAAGCAGCAGGAAGCGCCGCGCCGAGCCGATCGCCCCGGCCCGTTCGAGCGCCGTCGCCGCCCCGGTCAGGGTCGAGCCGGGGGCAATGGTGACCGCAACCGGCCGGGCGGCGGGGCCGGGCCCGGCCCAGGCGAGCCAGACCGCGCCTCCCGCGATGAACGCGGCGGCCACCAGGACGAGCAGCAGCCGCTTCATCGCCGCCTCAGACCGCCTTCAGCACCAGGCTGGCATTGGTGCCGCCAAAGCCGAAGCTGTTGTTGAGCACCGCGCGCACCCGCCGTTCCTTGGCCTTGTGCGGCACCAGATCGACGCCCGCGCAGCTGTCGCTCGGATTGTCGAGGTTGAGCGTCGGCGGCACGATCTGGTCGCGCAGCGCGAGGATGCAGAAAATCGCCTCCACCGCGCCGGCGCCGCCGAGCAGATGGCCGATCGCCGATTTGGTCGAGCTCATCGACAAGGTTTCGGTCGCGCTGCCGAACAGGCGGCGCACCGCCCCCAGCTCCAGCTCGTCACCCAGCGGCGTCGAGGTGCCGTGCGCGTTGACATAATCGATGTCCGCAAGCGCCAGCCCCGATTTGGCGATCGCCATTTCCATCGAGCGGAACGCCCCCGACCCTTCGGGATGCGGCGCGGTGACGTGATAGGCATCGCCCGACAGGCCATAGCCGACCAGCTCGGCATAGATCTTCGCGCCGCGCGCCTTGGCCCGCTCATATTCCTCGAGCACGACGACGCCCGCGCCTTCGCCCATGACGAAGCCGTCACGGTCGCGGTCATAAGGGCGCGACGCGCGCTCCGGCGTGTCGTTGAACGCGGTCGACAGCGCCCGCGCCTGCGCGAACCCGGCAATGCCGATCGGGCAGATCGCGCCTTCCGCGCCGCCCGCCAGCATGACATCGGCGTCGCCAAGCGCGATCATCCGCGCCGCATCGCCAATCGCATGGGCGCCGGTCGAACAAGCGGTGACGACCGCATGGTTCGGCCCCATCAGCCCGTATTTGATCGAGACCTGGCCCGAAATCAGGTTGATCAGACGGCCATGGACGAAGTGCGGCGACACACGGCGCGGCCCCTTGTGCTCGAGCACCAGCGATTCGCTCTCGATCCCCGGCAGGCCGCCAATGCCCGACCCGATCGAGCAGCCGGCGCGCAGCCGTTCGGCCTCGCTCATGTCGGTCAGGCCGGCATCCTCGAGCGCCTGGCCGGCGGCGTCGATGCCATAGATGATGAACGGATCGACCTGGCGCTGCACCTTGTGATCGACGCGGCGATTGGGATCAAAGCCATAAGGATGGTCGGCCGGCTTCACTTCGCAGGCGATGCGGCAGACATAGTCGCTGGCATCGAAACGGGTGATCGTCCCCGCGCCGGACTTGCCGGCGATGATGTTGCCCCAGGCCGTCTCGACATCGCTGCCGAGCGGCGTGACGAGACCCAGTCCGGTGACGACGACACGACGCATGTTCTTCTCCGTTGACGCGAAACGGCTCCCCGGCCCCAAATGGGCCGGAGAGCCGCTTCGTTTTTCAGCTCAAGCCGGCCGGCGGAGCAAGCGCCCCGCCCGTCCGATCAGCCCTTGTTGCTGTCGATATAGGCGATCGCGTCCTTGACGGTCGTGATCTTCTCGGCCGCATCGTCGGGGATTTCGACGCCGAATTCTTCTTCGAACGCCATCACCAGTTCGACGATGTCGAGGCTGTCCGCACCGAGATCGTCGATGAAGCTGGCGTCCTCGGTCACCTTGTCCGCTTCGACGCCGAGATGCTCGACGACGATTTTCTTCACGCGATCCGCAGTCTCGCTCATGAGAGATCCTTTTCGAGAGGTAAATTTGACACTGCGCTTAATCGCGCCACGAAAAGCTGGCAAGCCCCGCGCGGCAATGGCACCCGGCCCCAGGGAAAAATCCGCCATGCCTGAGGGTTGAACATGCCTGAGGGTGGAACCTCGGCGGCACCGGGTTCGGGCGGCGGCCGGTGCGGATAGGACAATGCGGCACGGAAAGGGCGGCGGGCGATGACCGGCGAAGCGAATGACGACGGAAAACAGGCGATGCGCGCCCGCATCCGCGCGGCGCGGCGTGATTTCGTCGCGGCGCTCGATCCCGCCGGCCGGGCGCTCGCGCTGCGCATGCCCCCGTCGCCGCTGCAGGCGCTGCTCGCCCATGCGACGGTCGTCGCCGGCTATCTGGCGATCGGCAGCGAAGCCTCGCCCGCCGGGCTGCTCGACTGGGCGGCGGCACGCGGCGCGCGCATCGCCCTGCCCTTCGTGTCGCGGCCGGCGGTGCCGATGCGCTTTCTGGCCTGGGCGGCGGGTGATTCGCTCCGCCCCGGCCCGCTTGGCCTGATGCAGCCCGATCCGGACACGGCGGAGGAGCTTGCCCCCGATCTGATTCTCGCCCCGCTGATCGCGTTCGACCGGGGCCTGAGGCGGCTGGGCCAGGGCGCCGGATTTTACGACCGGGCCTTTGCACGCTATCCCGACGCGCAGCGCATCGGCGTCGCGTGGAGCGTGCAGGAAGTGCCGCTGGTGCCCGACGACCCATGGGACGTGCCGCTCCATGCGGTCGTCACCGAAAAGGAATGGATCACATGATCGACCCCAGCATCCGCAATGTCGTCGGCATGTTTGCGCTGCTCGCGCTGATCGCGATCTGGGCGGTGATCGTCGCCAGCTTCTCGCCGCTGATCGGCGGGCTGCCGATCCTGGTGCAGGCCCCGATCTATATCCTGGCCGGCATCATCTGGGTGCTGCCGGCGCGCCCGCTGATGCGCTGGGTGGTGACCGGCCGCTGGCGCTGATCCGCACCGCCGCCCCTGTTTCACCGGACCGGAAAAAACGAAAGGCCCGCAAGCACTTGGATGTGCCTGCGGGCCTTTTCGGTGCAACCGAATGGCGCGAGTGACGGGGCTCGAACCCGCGACCTCCGGCGTGACAGGCCGGCGCTCTAACCGACTGAGCTACACCCGCGCTTCGGCTGAGGCGCGCCGGTTAGGTGAGCCGCACAGCCCTGTCAAGCAGATCATTGCCGATCGTGCGAAATCATCTGCCCGGATGGCGATTTTCCGTCCGCCCACCCGCTTTTGCTGCCGCATCCCCGCCGCTATGCCGAGGCGACGGACATAGAAGCCGGTGGCGAAAGGATGACGATGGCAGAGCTGATCCTGGTGCTCGACGAAGGCACGACCTCGACCCGGGCGATGTTGTTTTCAGCCGATGGCGAGTGCCGGGGGATGAGCCAGCGCGAGCTGACCCAATCCTATCCGGCACCCGGGCTGGTCGAGCATGATGCCTCCGAAATCTGGGAAAAATCCCTCGCCTGCGCCGCCGAGATGGTCGAACGCGCCGGCGGCGCGGCGCGAATCGCCGCGATCGGCATCACCAACCAGCGCGAGACCATCGTGTTCTGGGACCGGCAGACCGGCCAGCCGCTCGCCCCCGCGATCGTCTGGCAGGACCGGCGGACCGCAGCTTTGTGCGCCGATCTGCGCGAGCAGGGCCATGAGGCGGCCGTCCAGGCCAAGACCGGGCTGCTGCTCGATCCCTATTTTTCCGGCTCCAAGATCGGCTGGGCGATGCGCAACTGGCCGCAGCTGGCCGAGGCGGGCGACCGGCTGGCGGTCGGCACGATCGAATCATGGCTGGTGTGGAAACTGACCGGCGGCCTGCACATCAGCGATGCCAGCAACGCGTCGCGCACCGCGCTGATGGCGATCGGCAGCGGCGGCTGGGACGACGGGCTGCTGGCGCTGTTCGGCGCGCCGCGCGCCGCCCTGCCCGAAATCACCGACAGCGCGGGCCGATTCGGGGAGACGCGGCTGTTCGGCGATCCGATTCCGATCTGCGGCCTGGCCGGCGACCAGCAGGCCGCGGCGATCGGCCAGGCCTGTTTCGCGCCGGGGGACACCAAGGCGACCTATGGCACCGGCGCGTTCGTGCTGACCGCAACCGGCACGACCCTGCCGACCTCGCGCAACCGGCTGCTCGCCACCATCGCCTGGCAGATTGGCGGCCAGCGCGCCTATGCGCTCGAAGGATCGGTGTTCGTCGCCGGCAGCCTGATCAAATGGCTGCGCGACGATGTCGGCCTGATCGGCGCAGCCGCCGAAACCGCGGCGCTGGCCGCGAGCGTTCCCGACAATGGCGGCGTCTATCTGGTGCCGGCGCTGTCGGGGCTGGGCGCGCCCTGGTGGCGGCCGGAGGCGCGCGCGGCGATCACCGGGCTGAGCTTTGCCGCCGGCCGCGCCCATATCGTGCGCGCCGCGCTCGAGGCGCAGGCGCACCAGACCCATGATCTGAAGACCGCCTTTGCCGCCGACGGGTTCGACTGGACCTGCCTCAGGATCGATGGCGGCATGGCCGCCAATGACTGGATGGCGCAGGACATGGCCGATCTGCTGGACCTGGAGGTCGAACGGCCCGACAGCGTCGAGACGACGGCGCTGGGCGCGGCGATGCTCGCCGGGCTGGGCGCGGGCCTGTTCGATTCGCTTGGCGCAGCGGCGGCAATGCGCGGCGGCGCGCGCCGCTTCCGCCCGGCGGCAACCGCCGACCAGCGCCGCGCCCGGCTCGATGGCTGGGCACGCGCGGTGCGCGGGGTGCTGATCGACTGAGCGGGGGTGTGTTTTCGCGCCTTGCACCGGATTGGCCGAACCGGCTTTAAGGGCCAAGAGCGTCAAACCGGGGGAGACGGCGATGAACGTGACGGATTTCGAGGTGAAGGCACCGGGCGGCGGCACGGCCCGGCTGGCCGACCATGCCGGCAAGGTGCTGCTGGTCGTCAATGTCGCGAGCAAATGCGGCTTCACCCCGCAATATGCAGGGCTTGAGGCGCTGCACCGCCGCTTTGCCGATCAGGGTTTTGCCGTGCTCGGCTTTCCCTGCAACCAGTTTGCCGGGCAGGAGCCGGGCGACGCGCAGGAAATCGCCACCTTCTGCACGACCAGCTATGACGTGACCTTCCCGGTCTTTGCCAAGATCGATGTCAACGGCCCCGGTGCCGACCCGCTCTATGCGCATCTGAAGGCGAGCGCGCCGGGCATGCTCGGCACGCGCTCGATCAAATGGAACTTCACCAAATTCCTGATCGACCGCAGCGGCCGGGTGGTGCGCCGCTATGCCCCGACGGTGAAGCCCGAAGCCATTGCCCGCGACATCGAGGCGCTGCTCTGACCGGAGCCCGTCGGGCCATGGCGGGCTGACCGGATAAGCTGGGGATAAAGGGCACCCCGCCCTTCCCCTTCGCAGCGCCAGGACCCATAAGCGGGGCATGCCGCACGCCCCGTTCGTTCCCCTGCGCGTCTTTTCCGCTTTCACGATGCTTGAAGGCGCGATCGACCCGAAGGATGTGGCAAAGGCCGCACGCGGCCATGGTTTCCCGGCGGTCGCGGTCGTCGACCGCAACGGGCTTTACGGCGCGATGGCCTTTTGCGAGGCGGCGATGAAGGCCGGGGTGCAGCCGATCGTCGGCACGCTGCTGGGCGTTGCGCGCCCCCGGCACGGCGATCAGCCCCCGGCGCTCGACTGGCTGGCGCTCTATGCGCAGAACGAGACCGGCTATCTCAACCTGTGCGAGCTGGTGTCGATGGCCCATCTCGACCGGCCGATCGAAATGGACCCGCATGTGCCGTTCGAGGCGCTGGCCGGGCGCACCGAGGGGCTGATCGCGCTCACCGCCGGGGCCGAAGGCGCGCTGGCGCGGCTGTTCGCCGAGGAGCAGGCGGCGGCCGCCATCGATTATGTCGACCAGCTCGAACGGCTGTTTCCCGAACGGCTGTATATCGAGCTGTCGCGGCGGATGGACGAGACCGAGGCGCGCGCCGAACGCCATCTGATCGATCTGGCCTTCGCGCATGACCTGCCGCTGGTCGCGACCAATCCCTGCTGCTTTGCCGAGGCCGATTTCCACCCCGCGCATGACGCGATGCTGTGCATCGCCTCGTCAAGCTATGTCGACAGCGACGATCGCCGCAAAAGCTCGCCCGACGCGTGGATGAAGCCGGCAGCCGACATGGCGGCGCTGTTTGCCGATCTGCCAGAGGCGCTGTCGAACACGCTGGTCATCGCCCAGCGCTGCGCGGTTGCAGCCCCCAAGCGCAAGCCGATCCTGCCCAGCCTTGCCGGCGACCGCGAGGGCGAGGCGGCAAAGCTGCGCGCCGACGCCCATGCCGGGCTGGAGGCGCGGCTGGCCGCCGCCCGGATCACCGATCAATCGGCGCGCGCCGCCTATGTCGAACGGCTGGATTTCGAGCTGGACGTCATCATCCAGATGGGGTTCCCCGGCTATTTCCTGATCGTTGCCGATTTCATCAAATGGGCGAAGGCGCAGGGCATTCCGGTGGGGCCGGGGCGCGGATCGGGCGCGGGGTCGGTCGTCGCCTGGGCGCTCACCATCACCGATCTCGATCCGCTGAAGCTGGGCCTGCTGTTCGAGCGCTTCCTGAACCCCGAACGCGTGTCGATGCCCGACTTCGACATCGATTTCTGCGAAACGCGGCGCGAAGAGGTGATCCGCTACGTCCAGCAGAAATATGGCCGCGACCATGTCGCCCAGATCATCACCTTCGGGCGGCTGAAGGCGCGCGCGGTGCTGAAGGACACCGGCCGGGTGCTGCAGATGAGCTATGGCCAGGTCGACCGGCTGGCAAAGCTGGTGCCCAATCACCCGACCGATCCCTGGACGCTCGACCGCGCGCTCAACGGCGTCAGCGAACTGGCGCAGGAATACAAGACCAATGCCGAGGTGAAGCGGCTGTTCGACCTTGCCGGCAGGCTGGAAGGGCTGCCGCGCCACAGCTCGACCCATGCCGCGGGCGTGGTGATCGGCGACCGGCCGCTGGCCCAGCTGGTGCCGCTTTACCGCGATCCGCGCTCCGACATGCCGGTCACCCAGTTCGACATGAAATATGTCGAGGGCGCGGGGCTGGTGAAGTTCGACTTTCTGGGGCTGAAAACGCTGTCGGTGCTCCAGCGCGCGGTCGAGATGCTGGCGGCGCGCGGGATCATGGTCGATCTGGGCGCGCTCGGCTGGGATGATCCGGCGGTCTATGACCTGCTCCAGCGCGGCGACACGGTCGGCGTGTTCCAGCTCGAATCCGAAGGCATGCGCCGCACGCTCGCAGCCGTGCGCCCGACCAATTTCGGCGACATCGTCGCGCTGGTCTCGCTCTACCGGCCGGGGCCGATGGACAATATCCCGCTGTTCGGCGCCCGCAAGAACGGGCGCGAGCCGGTCACCTATCCGCATGCGCTGCTCGAACCGGTGCTGGCCGAAACCTACGGGATCTTCGTCTATCAGGAACAGGTGATGCAGGCCGCGCAGATCCTGGCCGGCTATTCGCTGGGCGGCGCGGACCTGCTGCGCCGCGCGATGGGCAAGAAGATCAAGGCCGAGATGGACGCGCAGCGCGCGATCTTCGTCGAGGGCTGCGAGAAGGTGAACGGCATTCCCGCCGACAAGGCGAACGAGCTGTTCGACTTGATCGACAAATTCGCCGGCTATGGCTTCAACAAGTCGCACGCCGCCGCCTATGCGCTGCTCGCCTATCAGACCGCCTGGCTGAAGGCGCATCATCCGCACGAATTCTTCGCCGCGTCGATGTGCTACGACATCGCCCAGACCGACAAGCTCTGCGTGTTCGTCGACGATATGCGCCGGCTGGGGCTGACGCTGCTGCCGCCCGACATCAACCGGTCGGAGGCCGAGTTTTCGGTCGAGCCGGTCGTCGATGAAGATGCCAAGGACAGTCCGGGACTGGCCGTCCGCTATGCGCTGGGCGCGCTGCGCAATGTCGGCGAACGGGCGATGGCGCAGCTGGTCGAGGAGCGCGCGCGCGGCGGCGCATTTGCCTCGCTCGACGATTTCGCCAACCGGGTGGACCCGAAACTGCTCAACCGCCGCCAGATGGAAAGCCTGGCGGCCGCCGGCGCGTTCGACACCATCGCGCACGACCGGGCGGGCGTGTTCGCGGCTGCCGAAACCATCCTTGCCGAAGCGGCGCGCGCCGCCGACCAGCGCACGACCGGCCAGGGCGGCCTGTTCGGCGAGGCCGAAATGGCGGGGGCCGCCATCGCCCTGCCCGCCGGGCAAAGCTGGTCGCTGGCCGAGCGGATGGCGCAGGAAAAGGACGCGTTCGGCTTTTACTTCTCCGCCCATCCGGTCGACCGTTACCGCCACATCGCCGATGCGCATGGCGCGCGCAGCTATATGCAGCTGTGCACGGTCAATATCGGTGACGAGCGTGTCGGCGCGACCATGGCCGCGCTGATCGAGGATGTGCGCTGGCGGACCTCGGCCAAGGGGCGGCGCTATCTGCTCGCCACCTGTTCGGATGCGAGCGGCCAGTTCGTCGCCAGCTGTTTCGACGACATGGCGGCCAAGGATCTGGAAGACGCCGCCCGCACCGGCGGCTGCGGCCTGTTGTCGGTCGAGCTGGACAAGCGCCCCGGCGAGGAGAGCCCGCGCGTCGCGATCAAGCGGCTGCAGCCGCTCGAAGGGCTGGGCGATGCGGCGCGGCTGATGCTGCGCCTCGAAGTGGCAGCGCCGGAGGCGTTGGCAGGCATCGCGGCATTGCTCGGCGGGACCGGCAGCGGGCGCGGCGAGGTGCGCCTGTCAGCAGCCGGGCCGGCTGGAACCGCCGATGTGCGGCTGGGCCGCGGCTTTCGGCTCGATGCCGAGCTGGCGGCCCGGATCGAGCAGCTGCCCGGGGTGGTGCGCGTCGAACTGAGCGCGGTCGAGACACCGCGCCTCGCGCTGGTGTCCTGACCCAGCAGTGCCCAGCCGCCTGCCGGTCAGGTGCGGCAGCGCCCGTTGCGGCCCTTTTTGCGGCACGCCTCTTCCAGCGGCACCGGCAGCGGCGTGAAATAGGGCGGCGCATAGGTGAATTGCTGTTCGGCGAGCCGGCGGGTCAGGCTGTTGCGCAGCGTCGTCAGCCGCTGTTCGGCGACCAGATGCAGCTGCCCGCGCCGGGCAAACAGCGCCTCCCGCCCGATCCGCGCGGCGGTCGCGCAAAAGTTGAACTGCGGCAGGCCGACGGCCGAAAAGCTCGAATAGGTGCGCGTGCCATAGGCGTCGAGATGGCTGGCCCCGGCCTTTTTGTGGCGGCGGGTGAAATAGCCCGACAGCGTCTGATAGGCCGCCGCCAGCTCCGCCTTATGATTGTCGAGCATGTGATTATACTGGTTGCGCGTCAGCAGCGTCGGATCGAACTGGCATTGCAGCGCCGCGACGTTGAGCGCCGAGCGCAGATTCCACACCACCATCGCGCGCAGTTCGGCGGGCGTCGCACCGGGCAACGGGGCCGCGCTGACCCCCGGTTCGTCGCCGCGCACCGGCGGGCCGCTGAAATCGGGCTGTTTCCAGAAGAAATTGGCACTCACCGGCGCAAGCGGCGCCGCCATCATCAGGGCCAGGGCAACAAGGCGAACGTGACGCATCAAAAAACTCCGCACCGCGCCGTCTGCCTAACGCCTTTTGGCAGACGGCAAAAGCGCTTTGCGCCGATCCGTGGCCGGGCGACGCGCGGCGGCGGTGCACGGGGTCTGCCGTCCCGGCCGTCCAGCCCGCCGGACATGCAAAAAGGGCCGCCCGGTCGCCCGGACGGCCCTTCCAGCCATTGGCTGCGAAGCTTACTTCGCGGCTTCGGTGCCGTTTTCGGCAGCGGCCGGGGCCGCGGCATTGGCGTCGGTGGCGTTCATGTCGTTCGCCATCGCGCCGTCATTGGCCATCGCGCCATCCATTTCGGTCATGTTGTCGGTGGCGACATTCATGTCCATGGCGTTCATTTCGGCGACGTTGGCGTCGGCGACATTGGCTTCTTCCTTGCTGCCGCAGGCGGCAACCAGCAGAGCGGCGCCGGCGATCATCGAGCCGGTCATCATCTTCGCGAGAAGGTCACGCATTCGAAACTCCCTTGTTTTTCGGATTTGGCCGGCTCGCAGGCCCTGCTTTAGCCAAATCGCCGCCGTGTTTAGACAGAAAATCTTCACCCCTCAAGAGTGGTTCTTGCGGCTGCAACCCAATCCGTCAACGAACCCGGCAAGGTTTGCGGCAAGCGCCGCATCGACTTCGGCAAAGCTGCGCGGCTGGCCGATGCTTTTGAGGCTGGCGACCGGAAACTCGGGCAGGCCGCACGGCACGATGCCGCCAAAATGGCTGAGATCGGGGTCGATGTTGAGCGAAAAGCCGTGGAACGTCACCCAGCGGCGCACGCGCACGCCGATGGCCCCGATCTTGACCTCCTGCCCCTGAAAATCGGTCCAGATGCCGACCCGGCCGTCAATCGCCCGCGCCGTCACCCCCAGATCAGCGAGCGCCGCGATCAGCCAGCCTTCCAGCCGGTGGACGAAGCAGCGCACGTCGCGCCCGCGCCGGCTGAGATCGAGCTGGACATAGCCGACCCGCTGGCCCGGGCCATGATAGGTGTACCGCCCGCCCCGCCCGGTCGGGAACACCGGAAAACGCGGCGCAAGCAGCTCGGCAGGGTCGGCGCTGGTCCCCGCGGTATAAAGCGGGGGGTGTTCGAGCAGCCAGATGCGCTCCGGTGCCTGTCCGGCGGCAATCGCCTCCGCCCGCGCCTCCATATCGGCAAGCGCCGCCTGATAATCGGTCAGTCCGGGAGACAGCGTCCATTCGATCTCGGTCGTCATGCCCCCCACATCGCGACTGGCGGGCCTCGCTTCAAGCGCGGGATCGGCTATATGCGGGGCATGATGCGGGAGACGGGAATGAAGCTCGACCTCAGCCGGGCATGGAGCGATGCCATGGCGATCCTTGGCAGCCAGCGCGATCTGCTGATCGCGATTGCCGGCGTGTTCCTGCTGATGCCGACGCTGGTGATGAACATCCTGCGGCCGATGGACATCGCGCAGGGCCTGCCGCCGGTCGAGGCGCTGGAGCTGTGGATCGACAGCAACTGGCCCTATCTGGTGCTGAGCGCGCTGATCGCCGCGCTCGGCCGGCTGGCGGTGCTGATCCTGCTGCTCGCCCCCGAACGGCCGACCGTGGCCGAAGCGCTGTCGGCAGGGCTGAGGCTGCTGCCGATCTTCGTCATTGCCAACATCCTTGTCGGGCTGATGCTGTTTGCCGGCACGCTGCTGCTGATCCTGCCGGGCCTGTATCTGGCCGGGCGCACGCTGCTTGCCGAAGTCACGCTGGTCGCCGAACGGCTGTCAAACCCGGTCGCGGCGATCACGCGCAGCCTGAGCGTCACGCGCGGCAATGGCTGGCGGATCTTTGCCATGGCGGCGATCATCTATGTCGCGGGCTTTGTCGTCACGGGCCTCGCCAATGCCATCGTCGCGGTGATCCAGCTGGTCGCGGGCGCGGGCGATGTGACCAGCTTTCTGGGGGCGCTGGTGTCGGCGCTGTTCGGCGCGGGGGTGACGCTGGTGCTGCTGCTGGTGACCATCGCCATCTATCGCCAGCTTGCCCCGCAGGGCTGAGCGCCCGCCCGAATCAGACCCTCAATCGGCTCAGGCCGGCGCAGCGAGCAGCGGGACGTGCGGCGCCGCGTCCGGCGGCAGGTGCCCGGTCAGGCGCGGATCGTCGAACGTCTCGATCTCGCGCCGGAACGGCACAAAGCCGTGGGCGCGGTAAAAGCCGAGCGCGGACGGATGGTCGAGCGTGCAGCTGTGCAGCCACAGCCGCTCCACCCCCGCGCGCCAGCCCAGCATCAGCGCATGGGCCATCAGCCAGCGGCCATGGCCCCGCCCGGTCAGTTCGGGGACGAGGCCGAAATAGGCGATCTCGCATTCAGCCGGGCGGCGGAAATCCAGTTCCAGCATGCCGACCTCGATCCCGGCCCGGTCGATCACCGCATGCACCTCCACCCCCGGATCGGCGAGGATCGCGGCGAGTTCGGCATCGGGCATGACCAGCCGGGAAAACCACAGCCAGGGTTCGCCGACCCGGCGGAACAGCTGGCGATAGGCGGCAAGGCCGGGCGCGGGCCAGCGCCTGAGCGCCAGCGGGCCCGAGGGAAGCGGCCGGGGACGCGGCCGCACGCGCATCTCGAGCGAGGTGACGACCGTCGCCACCGTGCCGGGCGCGACCGCGACGATCATTCAGCGCCAGGCGGCATTGGCCTGGCACTCCATCTCGACCCGCGCGCCAAGCGCCAGCGCCTCGACGCCCATCGCGCTGCGCGCCGGCAGCTGCCCGGCCGGGAAATAGGGCACATAGACGCGGTTGAACGCCTCCCAATCCGCCATGTCGTCGAGCATGACGAGGCAGTGGACGACATGTTCAAAGCCCAGCCCCGCCGCACGCAGCGCGACCGCGATATTCTCCATCATCTGGCGGCTCTGCGCCTCGATCCCCTCGGGCAAAGTGCCGTCCGGGCGCGTGCCGAGCTGGCCTGACAGATAGACCATGTCGCCCGCGCGCACCGACTGCGAAAAGGGCCGGCGTGTCCCGTCCGGGGCGTAAGCGGGCACATGGCTGACGGGCGGGGGCACCGCCTGTGCCGGTGCAGCCGCTGCAGCCGCCGCCAGTGCCAGAACCGCCGTCATGCCCTGCCGGGCCAGCCTGTCGATCCGCGTCATCGCCCCATCCCCCTTCATCATCGGCCGGTGCCGGCCCGTTCAGACAGCCTTTGCCGGCGCGGCTGCATCGTGCAGCCGGCCCTCATGCAGCCTGAGCACCCGGTCCATCCGCGTCGCCAGCCGCTCATTATGGGTGGCGACCAGCGCGGCGGCATTCTGTTCGCGCACGGCGGCCAGAAAGGCGTCGAACACCATGTCGGCGGTCGCCTCATCAAGATTGCCGGTCGGCTCGTCGGCCAGCACCAGCGCCGGGCGGTTGGCGAGCGCGCGGGCGACGGCGACGCGCTGCTGCTCGCCGCCCGACAGCTTGGCCGGGCGGTGGCCGAGCCGGTGCTGCAGCCCGAGCGCGCCGAGCAGCGCCGCGGCCCGCTGTTCCGCCTCGGCCGGCGGGGTGTCGCGGATCAGCTGCGGCAGCACGACATTTTCGAGCGCGCTGAAATCGGGCAGCAGATGGTGGAACTGATAGACAAAGCCGATGCGGTCGCGGCGCAGCCGGGTGCGCGCGTCATTGTCCAGCCGGGCCGCCTCCTCGCCCAGGATCCGGATCGATCCGCCAAACCCGCCTTCGAGCAGGCCGACCGCCTGCAACAGCGTCGACTTGCCCGATCCCGACGGGCCGAGCAGCGCGACGATCTCGCCGGCCGCGACATCAAGGTCGACACCGCGCAGCACATGCACGGTCTCCGTGCCCTGCGTGAAGCTGCGCGTCAGGTCGCGCACCACCAGCACGTCATTCATAACGCAGCACCTGCACCGGATCGGTGCTCGCCGCCCGGAAGGCCGGATAGAGCGTGGCGAGGAAGCTCAGCACCAGCGCCATGATCACGATCGCCGCCACCTCGACCGGGTCGGTGCGCGCGGGCAGCTCGGTCAGGAAGCGGATCGACGGATCCCAGAGATTCTGCCCCGTCACGAACTGCACCGCCTCGACCACCGCCTGGCGGTAGAACAGGAACAGCGCGCCCAGTGCCAGCCCGGCGGCGATGCCGAGCGCGCCGATCGCCGTGCCGATGGTCACGAACACCTTGATCAGCCCGATGCGGGTCGCGCCCATGGTGCGCAGGATCGCGATGTCGCGGGTCTTGGCGCGCACCAGCATGATCAGCGCCGACAGGATGTTGAACACCGCGACCAGCACGATGATCGACAGCACGACGAACATCGCCACCCGTTCCACCTGCAACGCCTCGAACAGCGATGCATTCATCTGCCGCCAGTCGGTCATCACCCCCTGATTGCCGATGCGCGGCGCAAGCGGGGCCAGGATCTCGCCGACCCGGTCGGGATCGGCGGTCTTGACCTCGATCATCCCCACCGAATCGCCCAGCATCAGCAGCGTCTGCGCGTCTTCGATCGGCAGGATGACGAACGCCTTGTCATAGTCATAGACGCCGACCTCGAAAATCGCCGCCACCCGGTAGCTGACGATGCGCGGCACCGTGCCGAACGGGGTCGCCTGCCCCTGCGGGCTGATCAGGCTGATCGATCCGCCGACGCGCGCGCCCAGCGCCTCGGCCAGCCGTGCGCCGATCGCGACATTGTCGCTGCCCGGCACCAGATCGGCGAGCCGCCCGGCGACCACGCCCCCGCGCACCACCGGATTGGCGCGGATGTCGGCCACCCGCATCCCGCGCGCCAGCACGCCTTCGACCCGCCCGTCATAGCTTGCCATCAGCGGCTGTTCGATCAGCGGCGTCGCCGACACCACGCCCGGCGTCGCCCGCGCGTCGGCAAGCAGCGTCCGCCAGTCGCGCAGCTGGCCGCCATAGCCCTGAATCACCGCATGTCCGTTGAGGCCGACGACGCGGTCGAACAGCTCGGCGCGAAAGCCGTTCATCACGCTCATCACCACCATCAGCGCGGCAACGCCGAGCATGACCGCCACCAGGCTGATCGAGGCAACAAGGACGATGAAGCCCTCGCCCCTGCCCGGCAGCAGATAGCGTTTGGCGATCATCCGTTCATAGGCGGAAAGGATCATTCCGGGTTCCGGTTGCTGGCCATGCGGCCGCTCTAGAAGGTTTGCGGCGGCAGGGGAATCGCCTTCGGTCCGTTTCGTCCGCCCCCGCTCCGCCGGAACCCCCGCCCCGGCTGTTGCAGCAAGGCCACAGCATGGGGGAAATAGGCTGAACCCCGGATAAACGCACATGACAGCGGCGCAGAGTCGTCATAGCCTTGCATTACTGAACACAGGCAATGGCCATGGTTCGGGGAAAGTCTCGCTCCGCCAGCCTCTTGAAGGGGAGCAGGCGGGCGTCGAGCGGGACGTCAAAAGGGGGCTGACGAGCGATCGTCACGCGGGTGCCCGGATCGGAAACGATCCGGGCATTCTCCGTTTCTGGGCAAATTTTTTTCGGAGCGGCGGTTGCTGAAGGCCAGCGCTGCCAAAGGTCCGGGCCGCTAAAGATCCGGGCTGCCAAAGGTCCAGGCTGGGCGAGGCTCGATCAGCATGCCGGGCCGCGCATCCGCGGGATCAGCGCAGCGCCCCACGGCCAGTCAAGCAGGTCGCGAGGGGCAGCAGATTGCGCGCCCTGAACCGCCGGGGCCGCGATGCGGCGCGGCGGCGGACAGCGGCGGCACCTCTCAGCCCTGCTGACGATCCTCGGCGGCGGAACGGGTGTCGACCGGGCGGGCCTCCCCGTCCACGCGGCGCGCCTGTTCGATCGCCTCGACGCGCCCGGCGGTCGGGGCGGCGGGCTGATCGTCCTCGGCCATGCCCTTTTTGAAGCTTTTGATGCCCTTGGCGACATCGCCCATCATGTCGGAAAACCGGCCCTTGCCGAACAGCAGCAGCACGATGATGCCGACGACAAGCCAGTGCCAGAGGCTGAAACCACCCATGAAAAATCTCCTCAGGGGCGGGTCGCCCCGGTCGCGCGGCCGCGCGTCTGTGCCGCCTATCTAGTCGCTCTCGTCGCCGCTTTCCAGTTCGTCCTCGCCCGGCATCGCACCCGCCAGCGCAAGATCGACCGGATCGAGCAGCCCGGCGGCGCGCAGATCGTCGATCCCCGGCAGGTCGCGGCGGCTGCCAAGCCCGAAATGCGCCAGGAATCCCGGCGTCGTCGCGTAAAGCAATGGCCGCCCCGGCCCTTCGCGCCGCCCGGCGGGCCGCACCCAGCCCGCCTCCATCAGCACGTCGAGCGTGCCCTTGGAAATCTGCACGCCGCGCACCGCCTCGATCTCGGCGCGGCTGACCGGTTCCTGATAGGCGATGATCGCCAGCGTCTCGACCGCCGCCCGGCTCAGCCGGCGCGGCTCCTCCCGGTCGCGGCGCAGCAGATGGGCAAGATCGGCCGCGGTTTGGAAATGCCAGCGCCCGCCGCGCTCGACCGGGCCGATGCCGCGCCCGGCATAATCGGCGGCAAGCCGGGCAAGCGCCGCGCGCACATCGACATCCGGCCCGACATGGGCGGCAATCTCGTCAACGCTGAGCGGCGCGGTGGCGGCGAACAGCACCGCCTCGACCGCGCGCACGCCGAAATCGGCCGGGGACGGATCGTCCGGGATCGAACGGCTCACGATGCCCCCGCAGATAAAGCGGCGCGAACGGCCCGTCCTGGCGCAGCTCGGCCCGCCCCTGCCGCGCCAGTTCGAGCGCGGCGACGAAGCTGGAGGCGAGCGACGACCGCGCCAGCGCGGGATCGGCGGCATAGGGCAGGAACGCCTCGATCCGCGCCCAGTCCGGCTTGGCCCCGATCAGCCTGCCCAGACGCTCGAGCGCGGCCTCCAGCGTCATCACCGGGCGGCGGGCGATCTGGTGGACGACCGGCCGGGTGCGCGCCAGCACCCGGCCATAGGCCTGGATCAGCGCGTAAAGATCGGCCTGCCACAGGCTCTGCCGCACGGTCGCCAGCCCTTCGGGCGCGCCGCGCGCGAACACGTCGCGGCCCAGCCGGTCACGCGCCATCAGCCGCGCCCCCGCCTCGCGCATCGCCGCCAGCCGCTGGAGCCGGAGTTGCAGCCGCAGCGCCAGCTCCTCGGGGCTGGGCTCGATCTCCGGATCGCGCGGCAGCAGCAGCGCCGATTTCAGATAGGCAAGCCACGCCGCCATCACCAGATAATCGGCGGCGATTTCCAGCCGCAGCGCCCGCGCCCCGGCCAGATAGGCGAGATATTGCTCGACCAGCGCGAGGATCGAGATTTCGCGCAGATCGACCTTCTGCCCGCGCGCCAGCGCAAGCAGCAGGTCGAGCGGCCCTTCCCAGCCGTCAATCTCGATCACCAAAGATGCGGACGAATCGGTCACGCGCGACAGAGTATCACGCCCGCGCCCCGGCGCCGCCAGCGCCCCGGCCAATGGGCGTCAGCCGGCGGCGCTGGCCGTGACGACCGGGGCGAGCAGCCGGTCGCGCGTCGCGACCAGATCGGCCATCACGGCAAGGTCGGGCGCACGCCCGGCCCCGATCATCGCGCGGTCCAGCCGGTCGCGCGCGGCGGCGGTGATCGGCGGCACGGCGGCGGCGATCGCGGTCATCTCGTCCATCCGCGCCCAGCAGTCGAGCACGATGTCGCACCCGGCGGCGAGCGCGGCGACCGCCTTTTCAGCCGGCGTGCCGGACAGCGCCTTCATGTCGATATCGTCGGTAAGGAGCAGCCCGTCAAAACCGATGCGGCGGCGGATGATGCCGTCGATCACCGCCGGCGACAACGTCCCCGGGCGGTCCGCGTCCCAGGCGGTGTAGACGATATGGGCGCTCATCCCGATCGGCGCGTCGGCCAGGCGGATGAACGGCGCCAGATCCTCGGCCAGCTCATCCTCGCCGGCGGTGACCACCGGCAGCGCCTTGTGGCTGTCGACGAGCACCCGGCCATGGCCCGGCATATGCTTGACCACGCCGATCACCCCGGCCTCGGCAAGCCCCGCCAGCACCGCGCGGCCAAGCGCCGCCACCCGCATCGGTTCAAAGCCGAACGCACGGTCGCCGATCACGTCATCGGCCCCGGCGCGGCGCACATCGAGCAGCGGCAGGCAATCGACATTGATCCCGCATTGGGCGAGCATCAGGCCAAGCGCATGGGCATTGGCCCTGGCCGCCGCGATCGCCGAAGCCGGCGCGATGTCGTAAAGCCGGCCGAACAGCGCCGCCGGCGGAAAGGCCGGCCATTCCGGCGGCTGCATCCGCGCCACCCGCCCGCCTTCCTGATCGATCAGCACCGGCAGATCGTCCCGGCCGTGGAGCGTGCGCAGATCGTCGGTCAGCGCGCGCAACTGGGCGCGGTCGACGCAATTGCGCCGGAACAGGATATAGCCCGCCGGATCGACGTCGCGGAAGAAATCCCGCTCATCGGGCGTCAGCACCGGGCCGGACAGGCCGAAGACGACCGGGATCATCGCCGCGCGCTCAGTTGACGACCAGACAGGCTTCGCCCGCGACCTTCAGCCGCGCACAGGCATCGCGCGCCGCATCGGCAGAGGGCGCGGTGGCGCGCAGCCGGTAGAAGGTCCGCCCGCCGACCTTGGCCGGAACGACGAAGCGATTGAGCCCGTCCAGATAGGCAAAGCGCCGCGACAGCCCGGTCCAGGCCGACAGCGCGACCGACTGGCTGTCGAACGCACCAAGCTGGATCACGCTGCCCGCCGGGCCGGCGGGGGCGGATGCGGGCGCAGGCGGCGCCTTGGCGGTCAGCCGCCCGCCTTCGGCGACGGACGCGCTCGCTGCCCCCGGACCGGCAGCGGTGCTGGCGGGCGGGCGCGCGGCAGGCGTCGCGGGAGCTGCAGGCGCGCGCGTCACCGGGGCCTCGGGCACCGCCGTCAGGTCGAGCGCGCCCTTGGGATCCGCGCCTTCGCTGGTCTGGAACGCGGCCTCGCCCTTGCCCTCGACCTCCATGCCGCCCGGATCGGCGGGGCGGACCTTGTAGGGCCCGGCCGGGGCGGCGATCAGTTCGCCCGCGCCGCTCGGGCTGACCGGGCGGCTCTGCCACCACCAGATGCCGGCGAGCACCGCTGTGACTGCGACCACCGCCCCCAGCAGCATCGCCGCAATCCGGCCGGGGCCGGGGCGGGCGAGATCATCCTCGTCATCGACCGCCTCCAGCCAAGGCAGCCGGTCCTCGTCGCGCAGCAGATAGCCGTCCCGGTCGAAATCGCCCATCACTGCATCTCCTCGGCAGCCGCGACCCCCATCACCGCCAAGCCGTTGCGGATCACCTGCCCGACACCGTCGATCAGGTCGAGCCGCGCGGCGGTCAGCGCATCATTGCCGGCAACGAGCACGCGCCGTTCCGGCCGGTCATTGCCGGCATTGAAATAGGCGTGGAAGGCGGCGGCAAGGTCATAGAGGAAAAACGCGATCCGGTGCGGCTCGCGCGCCGCCGCCGCGCCCTCGACGATGCGGGGAAACTGGGCGGCGAGCTTGACCAGCGCCAGATCCTCGGCATCGAGCAGCGCCCGGTCGGCCGCGCCCGCAATCCCCCCCGCCTCGGCGGCGCGGCGGCGGATCGAGCAGATACGCGCATGGGCATATTGGACATAGAAGACCGGATTGTCCTTCGACGCCTCGACCACCTTGGCAAAGTCGAAATCCATCTGGGCATCGGCCTTGCGGGTGAGCATCGAGAACCGGACGACGTCGCGGCCGACCTCGCGCACCACATCGGCGAGCGTGACGAAATTGCCCGCCCGCTTGGACATCTTGACCGGCTCGCCCGCGCGCAGCAGCCGCACCATCTGGATCAGCTTGACGTCGAACTGCACCCGGTCCTCGGTCAGCGCCGCGACCGCCGCCTTGATCCGCTTGACCGTGCCGGCATGGTCCGCGCCCCAGATGTCGATCATCGCATCGACATTCTCGGCCTTCTGGAAATGATAGGCCATGTCCGCGCCGAAATAGGTCCATTGCCCGGTCGATTTGCGGATCGGGCGGTCCTGATCGTCGCCGAAGCGGGTCGAGCGGAACAGCGGCAGCTCGACCGGTTCCCAGTCCTCGGGCGTCTCGCCCTTGGGCGCTTCGAGCACCCCGTCATAGACAAGGTCGCGCGCGCGCAGCCACGCCTCGGCCGCCTCGGGCTTGCCCGCCGCCTGCAGCTCGGCTTCGGATGAAAAGACATCGTGATGGATGCCGAGCAGCGCCAGATCGGCGCGGATCATCTCCATCATCGCCGCGACCGCGCGGGTGCGGAACAGCGCCAGCCATTCGCCCTCGGGCGCGGTTGCATAGCGCGCGCCATATTCGGCCGCGAGCGCCGCGCCGACCGGCTTCAGATAATCGCCCGGATACAGGCCTTCGGGGATCTCGCCGATCGCCTCGCCCAGCGCCTCGCGGTAGCGCAGATGCGCGGACCGGGCGAGCACATCGACCTGGCCGCCGGCATCGTTGACATAATATTCGCGCGTCACGCAGTGGCCCGAAAACTCGAGCAGGCTCGCCAGCGCATCGCCGACGACCGCGCCCCGGCAATGGCCCATATGCATCGGGCCGGTCGGGTTGGCCGACACATATTCGACATTGACGCGCCGCCCGCCGCCAAGATCGGACCGGCCGTAATCGGCACCCAGCCGGTGGATCGCCGCCAGCTCGTCACGCCAGACGGCATCGACCAGGCGCAGATTGATGAAGCCCGGCCCGGCAATCTCGACCGCAGCGACATCGGGCAGCGCGCCCAGCCGGTCGGCGATCAGCTGCGCGAGCGCGCGCGGATTGGTGCCCGCAGGCTTGGCCAGCACCATCGCCGCGTTGATCGCCAGATCGCCATGCGCGGGATCGCGCGGGGCCTCGACCGCCACGCCCGATCGCCCCAGCCCCGCCGGCAGCTGGCCGTCGCCGGTCAGCTGGTCGAGAATGTCATGGGTGATGGCGGTGAAACGGGCAAAGATGGTCAAGGCCTGGATCCGTGATGACTGGGATGGCCGCCCAATATCGAACCGGCCCGGCGCGCACCAGCCCCCGGTTTTCTGTTGCGCGCTTCACGGCGCGGGGGCGGCACCGGGTTGTTTGTGGTGCGGCTCACGCCGCACGGGCGGCGTTGTCTGTGCCGCGCCTTGCGGCGCGGGGGGCGGCACCGGCCCTCACCCCCACCCGGCCTCATGGGCGGCAGGTTACGCTATGGGAGGCCGGGTGGGGGTGAGGGCCGGTGCCGTTCTTCCTAAACGAACACACCCGGTGCCGTTCTTCCCAACAAACAACATCCGGTGCTGCGACAGCAGCACCCCCCGGAGCTCCCCTCAAAAACAATCCGGCAGGTCGATCGGTCCCACCGCCTCGCGGTAACGGGCGATCGCGTAGCGGTCGGTCATGCCGGCGATGAAATCGGCGATATGGCGCGTGCGCTCGGGTTCGTCGGGCGGCAGCGTCTCGCGCCATGCGTCAGGCAGCAGCGCCGGATCGGCGGCATAGGCGGCGAACAGGCCGGCGATGATCCGGTTGGCGGCGGCCGCCGCCTCCAGCTGGCGCGGATGATGGTAGAGATTGGCATACATGAACTGTTTCAGTTCACGTTCCTCGGCCTGCATCGCATGGCTGAAGCCGACCAGCGCCCGCCCCGCCGCGCGGACATCGTCGACGCTCTGCACGCCCGATTCGCGGATGCGGCGGCGCGTCTCGACGATCAGGTCGTTGACCATCAGCCCGATCTGCGACCGGATCAGCTCGGCGCGCAGCCGCCGCTCGCCGATATCGGGGTAACGCGTCTCGGCCTCGCGCCACCCGCGCGCGACCAGCGGCACGGCCATGATCTGGTCGCGCGTCAGCAGGCCGGCGCGGACCCCGTCGTCAATGTCGTGATTGTCATAGGCGATGTCGTCAGCCACCGCCGCGACCTGCGCCTCCAGCGACGGCCATTGGTCGAGCGCCAGCGGAAAGTCGCGGTCGGCCTCGCGCATCGCCCAGCTCGGCTCGGCGACCGGGCCGTTATGCTTGGCCAGCCCCTCAAGCGTCTCCCAGGTCAGGTTCAGCCCGTCGAAACGCGGATAGGGCCGCTCTATCCGCATCAGCACGCGCAGCGTATGGGCATTGTGATCGAACCCGCCGGCATGGGCGGTCGCCGCCTCCAGCGCCTCTTCCCCGGCATGGCCGAAGGGCGGGTGGCCGATGTCATGGGCAAGGCACAAAGCCTCGGTCAGATCCTCGTTGAGGCCGAGCGCGCGGGCGATGGTGCGGCCGATCTGCGCGACCTCGAGGCTGTGGGTCAGCCGCACGCGGAAATGATCGCCGTCCGGGGCCACGAACACCTGCGTCTTGTGGCGCAGGCGACGAAACGGGATCGAATGGACGATGCGGTCCCGGTCGCGCTGATAGGCGTCGCGCGGCCCGCGCATCATGTTGGTATGCTCGTCAAACAGCCGGCCACGGCTGCGGGCGGGATCGCAGGCCCAGCTGCTATGTCCCCTCATTTCGCCCCCAGCTTGCGCACATCGGCCCCGGCGGGGCTGTCCCATTGAAATGCGCCGACGCCCGATTTGCGCAGCGTGCGCACGAAATCCTGCGCCTCGCCATCGCTCTTGAACGGGCCGACCAGCAGCCGGCCGGGGGCAAGCGAGGCCTGACGCCCCTTGAGCGCCGCCGGGGCCTGGCCGGTCAGCCGCTTCCATTCCTTGGGCATATCGGCGCGATTGGCTCCGCCCGCCACCTGCACCCAGATGCGCGGCGGCACTTTGGGTTCGGGCTTTTTGCGCGCCTCGGCCTTTTTGGGGTCGGGCTTTTTGGGGTCCGGTTTCTTGGGATCGGGCTTTTTCGGATCGGGCTTCGCGGAATCGGGTTTGCGCGCCTCGGCGACGCGGGGGGCCGGGGCCTCCGTCTCGGGCGCTGCCGCGACAGGTGCGGCGCGGCGCACTGACGTGCCGAGCGGCGACTCGCGATCGGCGCGCGCGGCCGCGCGGATATCGGCCATGATCGCATCGAGATCGCCGCGCCGCGCGGCGGGCAATGCCGCCGGCCCACGCCCCGCACCCGCCGCCCCGGACCCGGCCAGCACGGGATCGAGCGCGTCACCCGCCAGCATCGCGGGCGGCGGCGGCGGGGGTGGCGGTGCCGGCGCAGGGGCAGGTGCGGCGGCCGGGGGCGCAGCGCGTCCGCGGCGGCGCGCGCCGCGCGGCTCGACAGCGGCCGGAGCCGGCTTGGGCGCGGCATCAGGCGCCGGTGTGGACTGGATGACCGGTGCCAGCCGTGCCGCCTGCGACATCGGGGCCATCGCCGCCACCTGCGCATCAGCCTCGGCCCCCGCCATGCGCACGCCATCGGCGGGCATTTCGCCCAGATGGACGGCGGCGGCCTTTTCGGCGGGCTTGAGCGTGGCCAGCCGTGCCATGAACGGCGTCATCAGCGCCGCCATGCGTTCGGGCATCACCTGGCCGACAATCTGGTTCGCAGCCGGCAGATCGCCGGTCAGCGCCAGCACAAAGGCGCGTGCCCGCCACGCCGCCTGGTCGCGCTTGTAGAGCAGCGGGTCGAGCAGCTTGAGCGCGCCCGCGCGGTCGCCGCTGATCGCCAGCGACAGCGCATAGCGGCGCGTCACCTCGTCATTGCCGCCGCGCTGCAGCGCGATCGCATAGTCGCGCTGCGCCCGCCGCTGGTCGCCGCGCAGGTCGAAGGCGAGGCCGCGGTCGCCGGCGATATCGGCTTCGGGAACGCCCAGCGCAGTCGCCGCCTCGAACATGCGCAGCGCATCGCGCGGATTGTCGTTCATCAGCAGCGCGCGGGCGAGGCCCGCCTTCACCCGGCCGTTGCGCGGGGCCTGTTCGTCGGCGCGCGCGAAAAAGCCGAGCGCGGCATTGCTGTCACCCACGCCCAGCGCCGCCTCACCCGCGCCAATCAGCGCCGGCAGGCTGGTCGGGTCGCGCGCCAGATCGCGCAGATGCTGGGACAGGCGCTCGGCGGCACCCGCTGCGGGCTGCGCATGGGCAGGGGCGGCGAGCGCCAGGGCGAGCGCCGCCAATCCGCTGCCGAGAAGGGAGGATCGGATCACGATGCGAGCATAGCTGCACCACGGCCGCTGTCGCCAATCTGAACCGCACGGCGGCGCGCCCAGATGTGGCGAGACGGCGACGAACCGGAGTTCGCCGCCGCCCCGGGGCATGAACGCCATGCCCCGTCAGCGCCCGCCGGCTTACTGGTTGTTCTGACGGTTGAGGAAACGCGGAATGTCGAGCGGGTCGGACCGCTCGTCATCGGGCGCGCCCGGCGTGCGGGCGGAACCGCGCGCGATCGACGACATGCGCTCGAACAGCGTGCCGCCGCCCGGACGCGGGGCCTTGTCCTCGCGCCCGCCCTTGAGCCAGGACGGCGCCGCCGGTTCGGGCACCACCGGCGCAGGCTCGGCCGCCGGGGCGTCAAGCAGCAGCTCGTCATGCGCGGGCGGCGCAACCACCGGCTCGGGCGCGGCGGCCACCGGCTCGGCGACCGGCGTGTCGAGGGTCAGCGGCTCCGCCTCGGCAGCGTCGTCGACGAACCGCACCTCCTCTTCCGGAGCGGCCACCGGCGCGGGCTGGACAACTGGGGCCGGATCAGCCGATTTGGCCGCCGGCATCACGAACGGGCGCGGCTCGGCCTTGTCATCCGCCTTGCGCGCGCCGGGGAACGAAAACACGCGCGCCGGCTCGGGCTGGGCGGCCTGTTCGGCCTCGATCCCGGTCGCGACCACCGACACGCGGATCTTGCCTTCCAGCTCGTTGTTGAACGCCGAACCCCAGATGATGTTGGCTTCGGGATCGACCAGTTCGCGAATATGGTTCGCCGCCTCGTCGACCTCCATCAGGCGCATGTCCTCGCCGCCGGTGATCGAGATGATGACGCCCTTTGCGCCCTTCATCGACACGCCGTCGAGCAGCGGGTTGGCGATCGCCTTTTCCGCCGCCTCGATGGCGCGATTGTCGCCGGTCGCCTCGCCGGTGCCCATCATCGCCTTGCCCATCTCGCCCATCACCGAACGCACATCGGCAAAGTCGAGATTGATCAGGCCGGGCATGACCATCAGGTCGGTGATGCCGCGCACACCCTGCTGCAGCACCTGATCGGCCATCTGGAACGCTTCCTTGAAGGTCGTGTTCGGGTTGGCGATCAGGAACAGATTCTGGTTGGGGATGACGATCAGCGTGTCGACATGCTTTTGCAGCTCGGCAATGCCGGATTCGGCCGACTTCATCCGCCGCGTGCCTTCAAAGCTGAACGGCTTGGTCACGACGCCGACGGTCAGGATGCCGCGCTCGCGCGCTGCCTTGGCGATCACCGGGGCAGCCCCGGTGCCGGTGCCGCCGCCCATGCCGGCGGCGATGAAGCACATATGCGCGCCGTCGAGCGCGCGTTCGACCTGCTCGATCGTTTCCTCGGCGGCGGCGCGGCCGATTTCGGGCCGCGACCCCGCGCCCAGCCCCTGGGTGATCTTGAGGCCAAGCTGGATGCGCCGTTCGGCAGGCGAGGCGTTGAGCGCCTGGGCATCGGTGTTGCAGACGATGAAATCAACGCCCTGCACCTCGGACGCGATCATGTTGGCGATCGCATTGCCGCCCGCGCCGCCGACGCCGATGACGCTGATCCGCGGCCGCAGTTCATCGACCTCGGGCGGGATAAACTCGATGCTCATACCTCAAAAACTCCCGTCGCTTTCCCGTCGGCGAAGCGCTCGCCCCCGCATCACTTATGAATCAGCGGATTCACCAAATCGAGCCAAATCTTAATAATCCACAACATTATTCACAGATTGGTCCGGAAGGCGGCCACCAGCCGCTGGATCAGCGCCGATCCGCTGGCCCGGACCATCGTCTGCGCGGCGGCAAGCGGTGCCGCGCGCAGATCGACCGGGTCGGACGCGGCATAGCAGGTCAGCCCGGCAAGCGTCGCAAAGGCCGGGCCGCTATGCGCGTCGGGCAGGCCCGCCAGCCCGCGCGGCCGGCCGACCCTGACCGCGCGGCCGAGCACGCCCTGCGCATAATCGGCCATGCCCTTCAGTTCAGCGCCGCCGCCGGTCAGCACCACCTGCCGGCCATTGGGACCGGCAAAGCCCATATCCTTGAGCGCCCGGGAAATGTCGCCCATCATCTGTTCCAGCCGCTCGCGGATCACGGCGATCAGCTGCGCGCGGGTGATGCGCTGGACATCGCCGCTTTCCTCCTCGGCGGAAAGGGGGGCGACGTCGATCATGTCATGATTGTCGCGCGGGCTGGCGGTGGCCGAGCCGTAGAAGCATTTCATCCGTTCGGCCTGGGCCCTTCTGGTGCCGAAGGCCGAGGCGATATCGTCGGTGATGTCGGCAGCCCCGATCGGCAGCGAAGCGAGCGCGACCAGCACCCCGCCTGAAAACAGCGACACATTGGTCACCCCCGCGCCCAGCTCGACCAGCGCCACGCCCAGATCGCGTTCCTCGTCCGACAGGCAGGCAAGCCCGGTCGCGACCGGCGCGGCGACGATCGAGCGCACGTCGAGATGCGCGCTCCTGACGCACAGATCGAGGTTGCGGACCGGCGACGGATCGGCCGCCACGACATGGATGTTGACGCCCAGCCGGTCGGCATGCAGCCCGCGCGGGTTGCGCACATCGGTCAGCCCGTCGATCGTGTAGAGCGTCGGCTGGGCGTGCAGCACCATCCGCCCGGCCGGGTCGATGGAATCGCGCCCGGCGGCGAGCAGCTGGTCGATATCCTGCTGCTCGATCCGGTGCCCACCCAGCTCCACCTCGACCGAGGCGATGTTGCTGACCAGCCCGCCGGCTGAAAAGCTGACCCAGACATCCTCGATATTGACCCCGGCAATGCGTTCGGCCTGTTCGACGGCCTCGCGCACCGCCAGTTCGGTCGCCGCCATGTCGGCCACATAGCCGCGCTTGACGCCCCGGCTTTCGCGCTGGCCGGTGCCCAGCACCTCGATCGCCCCGCCCTCGCCGCGCGCGGCGATCAGCGCGGAAACCTTGGAGGATCCGATGTCGAGCGCCGTGATCAGCCGCTCCGTCCGCGCGCCCGCGCTCCGCCCGTCCCGCCTGCTCATATGCTGTCGCTCACCTTTGCCAGTCCGCCGTTCCGGGGCGCTGCGGGCCGCGCCGGCCGGATGCCCCCCGCACCGGGTGCTGTCGCCCCTTCCGCCCCGTCCCCCGCAGTTTCATCGCCCGCGTCGATGGCGGCTTCATCCGCCTGCTCGTCGATCGCCCGCGCCTGCCGGTTGATCCGCGCGACGAAGCGCGTCGGATCGCGCATGTCGAAGCGCACAAACTGTCCGCCCAGCAGCCGCCGGTCGGCATCGAGCCGCGCGAATTTGACCAGGGCGCGCTGCGCGGCGGCATCGCCTTCGGGCAGGGCAAGCGTCTCGCCCGACTGGAAGCGCAGGTCCCAGCGCCGGTCGCCGATCCAGGTTGCGCCGACCAGCACCGGGCGCAGCGCCGGCACCTTGTCGACCAGCGCCAGCAGCGCCCCGGCATGGCGGTTCGCGCCCGGCCCGATCAAGAGCGGCAGATCGGGCATCGCCACCGCCGAGACATCGTCGAGCACGACCCCGGCCGCATCGACCAGCCGCAGCTGCCCCTGATGCTGCCACACCGCAGCCGGGCGGCGTTCGACGAGGTCGACGACCAAAGTGTCGGGCAGCCGGCGCGACACCCGCGCATCGGCGATCCAGCCATAACGCAGCAGCTGCTCGCGCACCCGGTCGAGATCGACGAGCGGCATGGCGAGCGAATGCTGGTCGAACGCGATCGCATAGACGGTCAGCCGGTCCATGTTGTTCACGCCGTTGAGCTCGACCCGCTTGACCTGAAATCCCGCCCGCGCGGTCAGATCGGCAAGCGCCGCGCCGGCCATGGCGGGCACGCCCATCAGATGCAGGATCAGCAGCGCAAACGCCGCCCCGCCGGCCAGGATTGCGCCGGTGACGGTCCGCTCGACCGTCTCCGGGCTGATCGGGGCGAGGCCGAGCAGCCGCGCGAACAGGCCCGGCCGGGCCGGTACCGTGGCCCGCGCGCGCCGCGCCGGCGCGGCCGGCCGTGCCGCCCCCCGCCGGATGGTCGCGCGCGCCTCTGCCATCAGCCCTGCTCCCGGTGGCCGAGCGCGTCGGCGACGATGGCGGCCACCAGTTGCTGATAGCTCATCCCCACCGCCCGCGCCTGTTCGGGCACCAGGCTGAGCGGCGTCATCCCCGGCTGGGTGTTGACCTCGAGCAGGAACAGCCCGTCCAGCCCGCGCGTCTCGTCCCAGCGGAAATCGGCGCGCGACGCGCCGCGGCAGCCGAGCAGCCGGTGCGCGGCCAGCGCAAGCTCCATCGCCCGTTCGGCAACCGGCGCGGGGATCTCCGCCGGGCAGACATGTTCGGTCAGCCCGTCGGTATATTTGGCGTCATAGTCGTAAAAGCCGGTGCGCGGGCGCAGCTCGGTGACGGCGAGCGCCCGGTCGCCAAGCACCGCGACCGTCAGCTCGCGGCCCGGAATGAACGGTTCGGCCAGCAATGTGTCGAAGATCTGCCACGGCCCGGCGGCATCGCGGGCGATGGGCGCGCCGTGATTGCCGCCCTCCGTCACGATCGCGACGCCGACCGACGAGCCTTCATTGACGGGCTTGAGCACATAGGGGCGCGGCAGCGGATCGCCGGCAAACAGGCTTTCGGATGCAACGATATGCCCGCCGGGCATCGGGATGCCATGGGGGACGAGCGCATTCTTGGTCAGCTGCTTGTCGATGGCGATGACCGATGTCTGCTGCCCCGAATGGGTGTAGGGAATGCCCATCAGGTCGAGCATGCCCTGCACCGACCCGTCCTCGCCCGGCGTGCCGTGCAGCGCGTTGAACACCAGATCGGGCCGCGCTTCGGCGATGCGCACCGCGACGTCGCGGTCCATGTCCAGCCGGGTGACGCGGTGGCCGAGCGCCTCGAGCGCATCGGCGACCCCGGCCCCCGACATCAGCGACACCGCGCGCTCGGCCGACCAGCCGCCCATCAGCACCAGGATGTGAAGGCTCATGCCGGCCGTCCCACGCGCGCAATCTCCCATTCCAGCTCGACGCCCGCATGCGCGCGGACCCGCGCACGCACTTCCTCGCCCAGCGCCTCGATATCGGCGCTGGTCGCGTCCCCAAGATTGATGAGGAAGTTGGTATGCTTTTCCGAAACCTGCGCGCCGCCCCGGGTCAAGCCCCGGCAGCCGGCCGCATCGACGAGACGCCATGCCTTGTCGCCGGGCGGATTCTTGAACGTCGAGCCGCCGGTGCGCGAGCGCAGCGGCTGCGACGCCTCGCGCGCCGCCGCGATCCGGTCCATTTCCGCCTGGATGTCGGCGGGCGCGGCGTCATGGCCGGCAAACTCCGCCGCGATCACGATCGCACCCGCCGGCAGCGCGCTGTGGCGATAGGCAAAGGCCAGATCATCGGGGCCGAGCCGCCGCCGCTCGCCCGAACGCAGCACGACGTCGCACGCCACCAGAATGTCGCGCACCTCGCGGCCATAGGCGCCGCCGTTCATCCGCACGAACCCGCCGACCGTGCCGGGGATCGAGCGCAGAAACTCCATCCCGCCAATGCCGAGATCGCGCGCGGTCGAGGACACCAGGATGCCGCTCGCCCCGCCGCCGCACGACAGCGACAGCGGCCCGGCGCGCTCCACCCGGGCAAAGGCCTTGCCCAGCCGCACGACCACGCCCGGCACGCCGCCGTCGCGCACGATCAGGTTCGACCCGAGGCCAATCGCCATCACCGGCACCGCCGGGTCGAGCGCGGCGAGAAAGGCGGCCAGATCCTCGGCATCGGCAGGCTCGAACAGCCAGTCGGCGGCACCGCCGGCCTTGAACCAGACCAGGGGGCCAGCGGCGCATCCGGCGTCAGCCGCCCGCGCACCGGGGGCAGGGGTTCAGCCGTCACGCCCCCTCCGCACGGATCGCATCGGCAAGCCCTGCCGCCCAGCGGGTGATGTCGCCCGCGCCCAGACACACGACCAGATCGCCGGGGCCAAGTGTGCCCGCCAGCGCGCGGGCAAGTGATGCGGCATCGGCAATCTCGGCGGCGGCGCGGTGACCGCGCGCCTTCAGCCCCTGGACAAGCGCCGCGGCATCGACGCCGGGCAACGGCGCCTCGCCGGCGGCATAGACCGGGGTGACATAGACCATGTCGGCATCGTTGAACGCGGTCTCGAACTCTTCCATCAGGCTGTGCAGCCGCGAAAAACGGTGCGGCTGGCACACGGCGATCACCCGGCCGCGCGCCGTCTCCCGCGCCGCCGCCAGCACCGCGCGGATCTCGACCGGATGGTGGCCGTAATCGTCGATGATCGCCGCGCCATCCACCTCGCCCACGCGGGTGAAGCGGCGCTTGACCCCGCCGAACCGGGCAAAGCCCTGGCGGATCTGATCGTCCTCCACCCCCAGTTCGACCGCAACCGCGATCGCCGCGAGCGCGTTCTGGACATTGTGCCGCCCCGGCATCGGCAGATGCACATCGGCGATCACGCGGCTGCGCCCGTCGCGGTCGCGCACGGCGACATCGAAGCGGTTGCCCCCGGCCTCGGGCGTCACCGCATTGGCGCGCACATCGGCCTGGGCGGAAAAGCCATAGGTCACGACCCGCCGGTCGCGGATGCGCGGCAGGATGTTCTGCACCTCGGGATGATCGAGGCACAGGATCGCCGCGCCGTAAAAGGGCACATTCTCGACAAACTCGACAAACGCGTCCTTGATCGCGTCGAACCCGCCATAATGGTCGAGATGTTCGGGATCGATGTTGGTGACGACCGCGATCGTGCCATCGAGACGCAGGAAGCTGCCGTCGCTCTCATCGGCCTCGACCACCATCCAGTCGGACGTGCCGAGCCGCGCGTTCGAGCCATAGCTGTTGATGATGCCGCCATTGATGACGGTCGCATCGATATGCCCGGCATCGAGCAGCGCGGCGACCATCGACGTCGTCGTCGTCTTGCCGTGGGTGCCGGCGACCGCGACCGTCGATTTGAGGCGCATCAGCTCGGCCAGCATCTCGGCGCGGCGCACCACCGGGATGCGGTGTTCATAGGCATAAGCGACTTCGGGATTGTCGCGCCGGATCGCGGTCGACACCACGACGACGGCCACCCCTCCACATTGGCGGCGGCATGGCCGATCATCACCGGGATGCCGCGCCGGCGGAGGTTTTCGATCGCATAGCCTTCGGCCACGTCCGATCCCTGCACGCGGTAGCCGAGATTGTGCATCACCTCGGCAATGCCCGACATGCCGATGCCGCCGATGCCGACGAAATGGATGGTGCCGATATCGGTGCCGATGCCCTTCATGATTCCCGTCCCTGAGCGCCGAGGCTTTCGACCAGATCGGCCAGATCCTCGGCGGCATGGGGGCGGCCGCACCCGCGCGCGCGCCGCGCGGCATTTTCGAGCGCCTGCGGCTCCAGCCCCAGTTTCTGCATCTGCTTGGCAAGTTCGACCGCGGTGAAGCGCGCCTGCGCGATCGACCGCGCCCCGCCCGCCGCGACCAGTTCGCGGACATTGTGCGTCTGATGATCGTCGGTCGCGCCCGGCAGCGGCACCAGGATCGCCGGCCGCCCCGCCGCCGTCAGCTCGGCGACGGTCGAGGCGCCCGCGCGCGCGATCACCAGATGCGCCCAGCCCAGCCGGTCCGGCAGGTCGGGCATATAGGTGGCAAGATCAGCCGGGATGCCCAGTTCGCCGTAACGGGCGCGCACCCGGTCGATATCCTCGCTGCGGCACTGCTGCGTCACCTGCAGCCGCCGGCGCAGCCCCGGCGGCAGCATCCCCAGCCCCTCGGGCACGACATCGGACAGGATGGTCGCCCCCTGGCTGCCGCCGGTCACGAGGATGCGGAACACCCCTCGGCATCAAGCGGGGATAGGGCCGGTCGCGCAACGCCAGCACCTCGGCGCGCACCGGATTGCCGACCAGATGGGTCTGCTCGGCCAGGTCAGCGGGCAGGCGCGCGACATCGGGATAGGCGGTTGCGACCGCATCGACGCGGCGGGCGAGCAGCCGGTTGACCCGGCCCAGCACCGCATTCTGTTCATGGATGACCGTGGGGATGCGGCGGCCGAGCGCGGCGATCAGGCTGGGGAGCGCCGGATAGCCGCCAAAGCCGATCACCGCCGCCGGCTCGATCGCGCGGTAGAGCGCCAGCGCCATCGCCCGGCCCGCCAGGATCGACCGCCCGGCGCGCAGCCAGCCGAGCGGCCCGCCCGCCAGCCGCCCGGCCGGCAGCACATGGGTGGCGACGCCGTCGAACAGCCCCGGAATCCGCGCGCCGCGTTCATCGGTGATCAGCGCGACCTCGTGCCCGCGCGCCATCAGCACCTCGGCCAGCGCCTGGGCGGGCGTCATGTGCCCGCCAGTGCCGCCGGCGGCGAGGACGAAGCGCATCGGCGGGATGTTCAGATCCGTGATGCTCATGCCTGCCCCCGCCAGGTGACGACATAGGGCGAACGCTTCAGATAGGGATTGCGGCGGGTGAAGACGAGCAGCAGCCCCATGCCGAGCGCGAGCGCCAGCATCGACGACCCGCCATAGCTGATCAGCGGCAGCGTCATGCCCTTGGACGGTGCGAGTTGCAGATTGACCGCCATGTTGATGATCGCCTGCACCCCGAACTGGGTCGCGAGCCCGGCGGCGGCGAGCAGGGTGAACAGATCATCCTCGTCAAGCAGCTTGAGCAGCACGCGCACGACGATGGCGAGATAGACGACCGCGATGGCGAGGCAGGCGATCAGCCCGAATTCCTCGCCGATCACCGAGAAGATATAGTCGGTATGCGCCTCGGGCAGCTGGAACTTCGCCTCGCCCGCCCCCGGCCCGGTGCCGAAAAAGCCGCCGCCGGTGATCGTCGCATGGGCCTTGTCGACCTGATAGGTATCGCCTTCGCCATAGATGAAGTTGTTGATGCGGTTGGTGGCGACCGGATAGAACAGATAGGCGGCGATGATGCCGACAAAGCCGGCCCCACCAGCCCGCCGATGATCCGCCCCGACACGCCCGAGAGCAGCAACAGCGTCATCCAGATCGCCGCGAACACGACCGTCTGGCCCAGATCGGGCTGCTTCATCAGCATGACCGCGACCGCCCCGAACAGCGCGGCCGAAATCTGCGCGACCGGCAAGGTCCTGTCCTGCTGCTTGAGCGACAGCAGCCAGGCGAGCGCGACGACGAACAGCGGCTTTAAGAACTCGGAGGGCTGGAACTGGCCCAGCCCGACGCCGATCCAGCGCCGCGCGCCGTTGACCTCGACCCCGATCAGCGGGACGAGCGCGAGCATCACCAGAAAAAACGCCGCCCCGGCCAGCGCCAGCCGCCGCGCCATCACCTTGGGCAGCATCGAAATGCCCAGCATCACCGGCACGCTCAGCACCACCCAGGCCAGCTGCCGCCAGAAATAATGCAGCGCCGCCACGGTCACGCCATTGCCCGAATAACGCTGCGCCGCCGCCGGGGCCGCCGCCGCAACCGCCAGCAGGCCGATCGAGATCAGCACGGTCAGCAGGATCAGCAGCAGCCGGTCGATTTCCCAGAACCAGCGGCCAAGCGCCGACTGGTCGGCGCGGCCGAGCCGGGCCACCTGCTTTCTGCGCGTCCGCTGGCTGAGCGTCGCTTCCGTCACCTGAGCGCCTCCACCGCCGCGCGGAATGCCTCGCCGCGCGCCTCGAAATCCCGGAACTGGTCGAACGAGGCGCAGGCCGGCGACAGCAGCACGACATCGCCGGGTTCCGCGTCCCGCGCCGCCTGCCTTACCGCTTCATCAAGCGTTCCGCATTCCCGGACATGCATGTGCGGCGCCAAAATCTGTGCATAACCCGGCCCCGCCTTGCCGATCGTATAGGCGTGGCGGACATGCCCGAAATAGGGCGCGCAGGCATCAAGGTCGGGCGTCTTGGCCAGCCCGCCCAGGATCCAGCGGATGCGCGGATAGGCGGCCAGCGCCGGGGCGGTCGAGGCGGGGTTGGTCGCCTTGCTGTCATTGACGAACAGCACGCCGTCGCGCTCGGCCACGCGCTCCATCCGGTGCGGCAGACCGGGATAGGAGGCCAGCCCGCGCGCGATCGCCGCATCATCAAGCCCAAGCGCGCGGACGGCGGCCACCGCGACCGCGACATTCTGCGCATTGTGCGGCCCGGCCAGTGCCGGCCAGCCGGCCTGATCGCCCAGCATCGCGGCATCGCCGGCATGCACCACCGTCGCGCGCGGCAGCCGCCCGGCGATGGCGCGGGTCTGGGGATCATCGGCGGCGATCACCGCGGTGCGCCCCGCCCCCTGCATCGCGAACAGCCTTTCTTTGGCGGCGGCATAGGCGGCAAAGTCCGGATAGCGGTCGAGATGGTCGGGGTGATGTTGGTCAGCACCGCGACATCGCAGTCGAGGCTGTGCGTCAGATCGATCTGGAAGCTCGACAGCTCAAGCACATAGACGCCGCCTGCCGGCAAGGGCGGCTGCCCCAGGATCGGCAGGCCGATATTGCCGCCAAGCTGCGCCGGCACCCCGGCCTGCCCAAGCAGATGATGGATGAGCGCGGTCGTCGTCGATTTGCCGTTGGTGCCGGTGATGCCGACCACCCGGTGCGGCGGCAGATGCGGCCGCGCCTGGGCGAACAGCTCGATATCGCCGATCAGCGGCGTGGCCGTGCGCGCGGCATGGGCAGTGATGGCATGGGTGTTGACCGGGATGCCCGGCGACGCGACAATCCCGGCCCAGCCGGTCAGGTCCAGCGTCAGCGGATCGGCCAGCGCCACGCCCGGCGGCGCCGCGCCGCGCGCGTCCTCATGCGCGTCCCACGCGGTCACCTCGGCACCTGCGGCCCGGAGCGCCGCGACCGCCGCCAGGCCGGAGCGCGCCAGCCCCAGCACATGATAGCGTCCGCCGCGCCAGGCCGGGCTGGTGATCACCGGATCTTGAGCGTCGACAGGCCGGCCAGCGCCAGCACCAGCGCGATGATCCAGAAACGGATCACCACGGTCGGCTCGCTCCAGCCCAGCTGTTCGAAATGATGGTGGATCGGTGCCATCTTGAACACGCGCTTGCCAGTGCGTTTGAAGAAGAACACCTGGATGATGACGCTCATCGCCTCGACGACGAACAGCCCGCCGATGATGCCGAGCACGATTTCATGATGCGCGACGACCGACAGCGCGCCGAGCGCGCCGCCGAGCGCAAGGCTGCCCGTATCGCCCATGAACACGGCCGCAGGCGGCGCATTGAACCAGAGGAACGCCAGCACCGCGCCGACGATCGCGCCGCACATGATCGCCAGATCCCCCGCGCCCGGCACATGGGGGATGCCGAGATAGGCGGCGAACTTCGCATTGCCGGCCAGATAGACGATGATCATGAACGCGACCGAGGCGATGATGACCGGCATCGACGCCAGCCCGTCCAGCCCGTCGGTCAGGTTGACCGCATTGCCGAAGGCGACGATCGTGAAGGCGGCAAAGACGATGTAGAACATGCCGAGATCGGCGACCGGCTTGCTCAGGAACGGCAGATAGAGCAGCCCGCCATTCTGGCGCACGATGATCCAGGCGGCAAAGCCGGCAATCGCGAACTCGAGCAGCAGCCGCATCCGCCCCGACACGCCCGCCGTGCTCGCCTTGCGGACCTTGTCATAATCATCGAGGAACCCGATCAGCCCGAAGCCGAGCGTGACCGCCAGCACCGCCCAGACATAGGAGTTGGACAGGTCCATCCACAGCAGCAGCGACACGGTGAGCGCGGTCAGGATCATCAGCCCGCCCATGGTCGGCGTGCCGCGCTTGGCGAGATGGGTCTGCGGGCCGTCGGCGCGGATCGGCTGTCCCTTGCCCTGGCGCACGCGCAGCCAGCCGATGAAGCGCGGCCCGATGATCAGCCCGATCAGCAGCGCGGTCGCCACCGCCCCGCCGGTGCGGAAGCTGAGATAACGGATCAGGTTGAGGACGCCGGGAAAGCCCAGCTGTTCGGCGATCAGATACAGCATCGTCCCTATTCCCCCCTTGGCCCGCGGTTGCGCCGAGGCGGGCGACGAGCCGGCCCAGCCCGACCGAGTTGGACGCCTTGACCAGCAGCACGTCGCCGGGCGCGATCCGCCCGGCCAGCGCCGCTTCGGCGGCATCGGCATCGGCCACATGGACGAATGCGACCCGCCCGCCAAGCGCATCGGCAAGCGGGGCCATTTCCGGACCGACCAGCACCGCCAGATCGATGCCGGCATCGGCGACCGGACCGGCCAGTTCGGCATGGAAAAGCGGGCCGTTTTCGCCCAGTTCGCGCATCGCCCCCAGGACGGCGATCCGCCGCGCCGCCGGCTCCGCCGCCAGCACGCCCAGGGTCGCGCGCATCGACGCCGGATTGGCGTTGTAGCTTTCATCGATGATCAGCGCGGTGCCGCCCGGCACCTCGATATCCAGCCGCGCGCCGCGCCCGGCCATGCCCGGCAGCTCGGCAAGCGCCAGCCCGGCAACGCCCAGATCGCCGCCCGCCGCCTCGACCGCCGCCAGCACGGCGAGCGCGTTCGACACCCAGTGTTCGCCGGGCTGCGCGACCGTCAGGCACAGGCTCGCCTCCGGCATCTGCACGGTGATCAGCGTCCCGCCGCCATTTGCCGGCACCCGGTCGAGCGCACGCACATCGGCGCCCGCGCCCAGGCCGAACGTCACGATGCGCGCGCCGCACGCGGTCGCCGCGTCGATCAGAATGTCGCGCTGCGGCGTGTCGAACGGGATGATCGCGGTGCCGCCCGGCTCCAGCCCCTCGAAAATCTCCGCCTTGGCGCGGGCGATATTCTCGATGGAGCCGAGATTTTCGATATGCGCGGGCGCGATCGCGGTGATGACGGCGACATGCGGGCGCACCATGCGGGTCAGCGCGGCGATTTCCTGGGCATGGTTCATGCCCATTTCAAACACCCCGAACCGGGTCGCCGCCGGCATCCGCGCCAGGCTGAGCGGCACGCCGACATGGTTGTTGTAGCTTTTGAGCGAGCGGTGCGCGCGCCCCGGCGTCAGCCGGTCGAGCGCGCGGAAGATCGCTTCCTTGGTGCCGGTCTTGCCGACCGATCCGGTCACGCCGATGATGCGCGCGCCCGCCACCGTCTCGGCCCGGACGCGCGCCGCCCGGCCCAGCGCCTCGAGCGCGCGGTGGGTGTCGGCGACAAGCACATGGGGGTGTGCGACCGGGCGGGCGACGATCATGCCGGCAGCGCCGCGCGCCGCCGCCTGATCGACGAAGCGGTGGCCGTCGCTGGTCTCGCCGGGCAGGGCGACGAACAGGTCGCCCGGGCCGACCTCGCGGCTGTCGAACGCGACGCCGCCGACCGCGAAGTCGGCCGAGGCGGCACCGCCGGTCGCGGCGGCAATCTCGTCAGCGCGCCACAGCGTCATGCCGCGCACTCGCGCGCAACGCTGACATCGTCGAACGGCAGCACCCGGTCCTTCACAATCTGTCCCTGTTCATGGCCCTTGCCGGCGACGAGCACGACATCTTCGGGCGCGGCCATTGCGATCGCCGCGGCAATCGCCGCGCGCCGGTCGCCAATCTCCTCCGCCCCGACCGCGCCGTCCAGCACCGCGCGGCGGATCGCCGCCGGATCCTCGCTGCGCGGATTGTCGTCGGTCACGATCACATGATCGGCCCCGGCCGCCGCCACCCGGCCCATTTCGGGCCGCTTGCCCTGATCACGGTCGCCGCCCGCGCCAAAGACCAGGATCAGCCGCTGCGCGGTATGCGGGCGCAGCGCGGCGATCGCGGCGACAAGCGCGTCGGGCGTATGCGCATAATCGACATAGACGGGCGCGCCCGCCCGCGTGATCGCCGCGCGCTCCAGCCGTCCGCGCACCGGGGTGACGCGCGCCAGATGGGCAAGCGTTGCCGCAGGATCGCCGCCGGTTGCCACCACCAGCCCGGCGGCGACCAGCGCATTGGCCGCCTGATAGGCCCCGATCAGCGGCAGCATGACCTTGTGGCTGGCCCCGCCCGCCGAAATGGTGAGCGCCTGGCCAAGCCGGGTCGGCGTGCGCTCGATCAGCCTCAGCGTCTCGCCCGCCATGCCCACGGTCAGCACATCCAGCCCGCGCGCGCGCGCCGCTTCGATCACCCGGCCCGACCAGGGATCGTCATCGGCCCACACGACCGCGCGGCCGCCATCGCTGACCACTTCGGTGAACAGCCGCAGCTTGGCGGCGAAATAGGCCTCCATCGTGCCGTGATAATCCAGATGATCGCGGCTGAGATTGGTGAAGCCGACGGCGGCGACCGGCAGGCCTTCGGTGCGATGCTGGTCAAGCCCGTGGCTCGACGCCTCGAACGCCAGATGGCTGACGCCCTCGCGCCTCAGCCCGGCGACGTTCGACAGGAAGGTGACGATGTCGGGCGTGGTCAGGCCGGTCACCACCTGGTCGTGCGCGGTCGTGACGCCCAGCGTCCCGATCGACGCCGCGCTGTGCCCGGCCAGCCGCCACAGCTGACGGGTCAGCTCGACCGTGCTCGTCTTGCCATTGGTGCCGGTGACGGCGACGGCAGTGTCGGGATAGGGCGCGAAATAGCGCGCGGCGAGCAGCGCGAACGCCCGGCGCGGATCGGCATCGGCGATATGGACCGCCCCCTCCACCCGCGCCTCGGGCCGGGCGACCACGGCAACCGCGCCGGCGGCGACGGCGGCGGGAATGAAATCCTCGCCATTGACGCGCGCACCCTGAAAGGCACCGAACACCGTGCCCGGCGCGACCTTGCGGTGATCGATGGCAAAGCCCGTCACCTCGGCCGCAGAGTCGATGCCGGCCAGTTCGCCAAGCCGCATGGATCAGTGCCCCTTCGGACGGATGAAGGGCAGCACCTCGCCCAGATTGGCCTCGCGCGCCGGATCGGGGATCACGCCCAGCATCGGGCCGATGCGGCTGACCACGCCCGACACGACGGGCGCGACATTCCAGCCGGCGGTGTGGAAGCCGAAAGTTTCCTTGGTGGCCTTGGGATCATCAAGCATGGCGACGACCACATAGCGGGGTGCGTCCATCGGGAAAACGCCCGCGAAGGTGGTGACGACCGCCGCCCCGGTATAGCGGCCGCCGACGATCTTTTCGGCGGTCCCGGTCTTGCCGCCGACACGGTAGCCCGGCGCATCGGCCTTGCTGCCCGTGCCGTGGGTGACGACAAGGCGCAACAGCGCGCGCATCTTGTAGGACGTGTCGGCGCTGAACACCCGTTCGCCCGCCGGCACCGGATTGGCCGGGCCGCGCCGGATCACCGTGGCGGGCCGCCACAGCCCGCCGTTGAACAAAGTGGCATAGCCGGTCGCCAGATGCAGCGGTGACACCGCGATGCCATGGCCATAGCCGACGGTCATCGTCGAGATATCGCCCCAGTTCGCCCCCGGCGTCAGCGGCCGTCCCTGTTCCTTCAGCTCGATCGCAACGGGGCGCAGGAAATGCATCCGGCGCAGAAACTCCTTCTGCCGCCCGCCGCCGATCTGCTCGGCAATCTGCGCGGTGCCGATGTTGGAGCTTTCCTGCATGATCTCGGCGACCGAACAGGCGCGGCCGAACGGATGGGTGTCGGTGATCCGGAACCGCCCGGCCTTCAGCGCCTTGGGGCATTGATAAAGCTGGCCAAGGCTGCGCACCACGCCAAGATCCATCGCCATCGCGACGGTGAACGGCTTGAACGTCGAACCCAGTTCATAAACGCCAAGCGTCGCGCGGTTGAACCCGGCATCCGCCGCACCCTTGCCGGGCCGGTTGGGATTGAGTTCGGGCAGCGAGGTCAGGGCCAGCACCTCGCCGCTGTGAATGTCCATCACCACGCCGGCCGCGCCGATGGCGCTGAACCGGGCCATCGCCGCACCCAGTTCGGATTCGAGCGCCTGCTGCACGCGGCGGTCGATCGACAAAGTGACGCTGCGCCGCGCGCGCAGCTCGGCATCGAACACCCGCTCGATCCCGGCGACGCCGCGGCCCTCGATATCGGCATAGCCGAGCACATGGCTGGCAAGCGCGCCCTGCGGATAGAGCCGGTCGGGTTCGCGCGCAAAGGCCAGCCCCGGATCGCCGAGCGCGTTGACCGCCGCGACCAGCTCGGGCGCGGCGCGGCGGCGCAGATAGGTGAAGCGCCGCCCAGAGTTCAGGATGCGCAGATAATCGGCGGCGCTGCGTTCGGGCATCAGCTGCGCAAGGCGCTGCGCCAGCTCGGCCCGGTCGCTGATCAGCCGCTGCGGATGGACGCCGATCGACCAGGCATCGATGGTCTGGGCAAGCGGCACGCCGTTGCGGTCGTAAATGTCGCCGCGCGCCGCGGTTGCGGCCACCCCGGCCCCGCCCGCTCCGCCACCGGCAATGCCCAGCCACAGGATGCGCAGGCCGATGATCGCGACGGCCGCGATGAACAGCAGCATCAGCAGCATCAGCCGCGCATGGACGGTCGCCTGCGGCATGCGGCGATCAGGCACGGGTCGGCCGCCCGGCAGGCTGGCGGTGGCGCGCGCCCGCGCCGCTCCGGACGCCGCACGGGGGGTGGCGGCCGCCCCGGTCACCGTTTCGCTTTCGCCTCTTTGGCCGCGCGGCGCGCCAGTTCGCCCAGCGTCGAATCATCGAGCATCGCGACCTTTTCGACCGTCGGGATGCGGGCCGGCGTCGCCCGCCCCGCCGCGCCGCGCGCGGGCGCGGCATAGGCGACAGCCTGAAGCGGCGCGACCCGGCGCGCCGCCGGCACCACCGGCGCATCGTCACGCGCGGCATCCTCGACGATTGCCGGCTTGAAGCTCGGGCGCGCGGGCGCAGCATCGGCAGGCGCGGGCGCGGGGGCAGCCGATTCGGCGCGGGCAAGCGCGACCTGGCCCGGCGGCGGCAGCGCGCCATCGAGCGAACGCGGATCGAACGCCACCAGCTGGACGTCGCTGGTCAGATATTGCTGGGCGCGCGGCGCGGCGAGCGCCAGCACCTCGCCATTATATTGCTCAAGCTGGCGCAGGCTCGCCCGCGCGGCGAACTCGGTCTCCAGCCGGCGGATATCGCGCCGTGCAACCGCGATCCGCCGCTCCACCCGCTCCAGCGCCGCCCGCTCGGTCGCGACCTGAAGCGAGACCAGATAGAAGCCGAGGGTCGCGGTGGCGACACCGGCGACCCAGCCGATCGGACGCAGACGATGGGCGATCATGCTCTTGCCTCTTTGGTCGGGGCGGAAGACGCGCCCCAGGGGGCGGCGGCGGTGCGGCGCGCGACCCGCAGCGTGGCGGACCGGGCGCGCGGATTGACGGCGAGTTCGGCGCCCCCCGGCCGCACCGGGCGGGCAACCGCTTCGAAGCTTGGCGCGCGGGCAGCGGCGGCGGCGGGCAGATGGCGCGAGCCGCCGGGCGCAGCACCGCTCCGGTCGCGCAGAAATGCCTTCACGATCCGGTCCTCAAGGCTGTGGAAGGTGACGACCGCCAGCCGACCGCCGGGGGCCAGCACCTGTTCGGCGGCGCGCAGCCCGTCCTCCAGCTCATCCAGTTCGCGGTTGAGATGGATGCGGATCGCCTGGAACACCTGCACCGCCGGGTCCTTGTCGCGCCCGGCGACATAGCCGACCGCGCGCCGGACCGCCGCTGCCAGTTCCGCCGTGCGTGCGAGCGGGCGGGCCTGGACGATGGCGCGCGCGATCCGCCGCGACCGGCGGTCCTCGCCATAACGGTAGATGATGTCGGCAATCTCGGCCTCGTCGGCCGCGTTGAGCCAGTCGGCCGCGCTCGGCCCGTCCTGCTCCATCCGCATGTCGAGCGGGCCGTCCGCCTGCACCGAAAAGCCGCGCTCGGGCCGGTCGAGCTGCATCGACGACACGCCGATATCGAGGGTCAGGCCATCGACCGGCCCCTGCCCCAGCTCGGCGAGCGCCGCCGCCATTTCGGAAAAGCGGCGCGGGACCAGCACCAGCCGCCCGCCGCTCGCCGCCTCGACCGCGCGGCCGGCGGCGATGGCATCGGGGTCGCGGTCGAACGCGATCACCCGCGCGCCAGCGTCGATCATCGCGCGGCTGTAACCGCCGGCGCCGAACGTGCCGTCGACATGGCATTCGCCCGGCGCGATGGCGAGCCCGGCCAGCACCTCGTCCAGCAGCACCGGCACATGCGGCGCGCGATCGGCGGCGGTGGGGACGCCGCTCATTTCGCGCTCCGCTTGGCGCGGGTGAAGGCGACGAGTTCCTTGACCGTCTCGTCGATGCCGGGCGTCGCCAGCAGCACGTCGGGGTTCCAGATTTCGAAGAAATTGCCCGCGCCCTGGAACACCGCATCGGTGCCGGGGAGAAGCCTGCCCTTCATCGCGTAGAAATCGGGCAGGATGAACCGCCCGCTCGCATCGAAGCCCGCGCTTTCGGTCAGGCCCAGCCGGCGGCGGGCAAGGTTGAAATCGACCTCGTCGCCCGCGTCCTCGGCCATGCGCTCGATCCGGGCATGGGCAAGCTTCAGCCAGGCGGGGTCATAGCCGATCAGGCACGGATCCTTGGGGTGCAGGCCGATGACGACGGTGCGCTGCTCGCCGCCGAACCGCTCGACATTCTTTTCGATGACGGCGCGCATGGCGGCGGGGATCGCGACGCGGCCCTTGCCGTCGATCGCGGTCATCGCAAACCCGTTAAAGGCCTCTCGCTCGCCCAACGCCACTCTTCCCGCGCGGGGCGCACAGCGGACCGCCCGGAAAAGCGCATGCGTCGCTCAGCCGGCCACGATCATTCCAAGCAGGAATCGCCCCACGTAATGCGCCGAGTCATAGCTTGGGCACTTACGGGAGACAACGGGTTTTCACGGGATTTTACGGGCAAAAGCCCCGTAATTGCCGCAAGGATCGGGCCGGATGGACGGAATCCGGGCGCATGTTCTTCACCTGTTCATGGTCGGGCTGCGGGGCGGCGCGGGAAAATGCGGGTCAGCGCGCCGGCTGGGCGGGCTGGACCGGGGCCTGTGCGGGGGTCTGGGCCGGGTTTTGGGCCGGATTTTGCGCGGGCGCGGCCTGATCCTGGGCGGCGGGCGCCGCCGGGGTGACGCCGATTTCGGCGAGCGGCTCGCTGGGTGCGGCGGCGACATTGGCCATCATGTTGGCCACCGCCTGGCCGGAGCGCACGTCTTCCGCCGCCACCGGACCGGCTTCGGGCCGGACCTTGGCGGATTCAAAGATCGCGGTCGAAACCGCGACGATCAGCAGCACGGCGGCCAGGCCGGTCAGGCCGACGCGCACGCGCTGCATGCGGACCTGCGTGTCTTCAGGCATTGGCACAGGGTAACGCGTTCGGCGGCAAAGTGAAAGCCGCTTGGTCAGGTGGGGGGATTTGCCCCCGGTTCAGCCCCGTTGCCGCCAGTCGGGCACCGCCAGCCCCTTGGCCGCCAGCCATTCGGGATTGTGCAGCGTCGAGAGATAGCGAAAGCCGGTGTCGCACAGGATGGTCACGATCCGCTTGCCCGGCCCCAGCCGCCGGGCGAGCGCCATCGCGCCGGCGACATTGATGCCGGACGACAGCCCGAGGCACAGCCCCTCGTCGCGCAGCAGCTCATGCACCAGCGCCAGCCCTTCGGCGTCGGAAATGCGGAACTGCATGTCGATCGGCGCGCCGTCGAGATTGGCGGTGATCCGCCCCTGGCCGATGCCTTCGGCGACCGAATTGCCCTCGGCCTTCAGCTCGCCGCACTCGTAGAAACTGAACAGCGCCGCGCCATGCGGGTCGGTGAGTGCGACGGTGACCGACGGGTCGTGCGCCTTCAGCCCCATGCCGACGCCCGCCAGCGTCCCGCCGGTGCCGACCGCGCAGGTAAAGCCGTCGATCTGCCCGCCCATCTGCTCCCAGATCTCCTCCGCCGTCGTGCGGATATGAACATGGCGGTTGGCGACATTGTCGAACTGGTTGGCCCAGAAGGCACCGGGCGTTTCCTCGGCGATGCGGCGCGAGGTGTGCACGAAATGCTGCGGGCTGGCATAGGGTGCGGCGGGCACCAGCACCAGTTCCGCGCCCAGCGCGCGCAGCGTGTCCATCTTCTCCCGGCTCTGCGTCTCGGGCATGACGATGATCGTCTTATAGCCCTTGGCATTGCCGACCAGCGCGAGGCCGATGCCGGTATTGCCCGCCGTTCCCTCGACGATGGTGCCGCCCGGGCCGATCAGGCCGCGCGCCTCGGCATCCTCGATGATGCCGAGCGCCGCCCGGTCCTTCACCGACGCGCCGGGATTGTAGAACTCGCATTTGCCGTAAATGTCGCAGCCCGTGGCCGCGCTCGGCCCGGCAAGGCGCACCAGCGGGGTGTTGCCGATCAGGGCCAGTGTGTCGGAACGGATCATGTCACTGACCTAGGCAGCGCGCCGCATCAGGGCAAGCGGGCTTGTCTTGGGCGCGGCCAAGCCGACATTGCCGGTGATGCACGCCGCCTGTTTCCCCCCGGTCGTCGATCCGCACACGCGGCTGTTGCTGCTGGGCAGCCTGCCGGGACGCGCCTCGCTGGCGGCGGGGCGCTATTATGCCCATCCGCGCAACCTGTTCTGGCGGCTGGCGGGCGACGCGCTGGGCGTGGATCTGGCCGCGCTTGATTACGAGGCGCGGCTGGCGACGCTCGGCGCGCACGGCATCGGGCTGTGGGACGTGATCGCCGATGCGACGCGGCCCGGCAGCCTCGATGCGGCGATCCGCGCGGCGAACGCCAATGATCTGGCGGCCCTTTGCCGCACCCTGCCCGCGCTCGCCGCCATCGCGTTCAACGGCGCGACCGCCGCACGGATCGGGCGGGCGCGGCTGGCGGGATTGCCCGGATTGGCGAATCTGGCGCTGATCGACCTGCCCTCGTCCAGCCCCGCTTATGCCGCCCTGCCCTATGCCGCCAAGCGCGACCGCTGGGCGGCGATTGCCGGCTTTGCCGGCCGGCCGCCATCCGCCGCGCGCGCGCAACGGGCGGGGTGACGAAAGCGAACCACCTCGCTAAAGGGCCGGGCATGTCCGCGATCACGCCCGAAACCGTCGCCGAGCACGGCCTGTCCCCGGAAGAATATCAGCGCGTCCTCGCCGCGCTCGGCCGGGAGCCGAACCTGACCGAACTCGGCATCTTCTCGGTCATGTGGTCGGAGCATTGCTCCTACAAATCCTCGCGCATCCACTTGAAGAAGCTGCCGACCAAGGCCCCCTGGGTGATCCAGGGTCCGGGCGAGAATGCCGGCGTCATCGACATTGGCGACGGGCTGGCGGCGATCTTCAAGATGGAGAGCCACAACCACCCGTCCTATATCGAGCCCTATCAGGGCGCGGCGACGGGCGTTGGCGGCATTTTGCGCGACGTGTTCACCATGGGCGCGCGGCCGGTCGCCAACATGAATGCGCTGCGCTTCGGCCGGCCCGACCATCCCAAGATGCGCCACCTGATCGCCGGCGTCGTTCACGGCATTGGCGGCTACGGCAATTGCGTCGGCGTGCCGACGGTGGGCGGCGAGGTGAACTTCCACCGCGCTTATGACGGCAACATCCTGGTCAACGCGATGACGGTGGGCGTCGCGCGCACCGACCGCATTTTCTATTCGGCAGCCGCCGGCATCGGCAATCCGGTCGTCTATGTCGGCTCCAAGACCGGGCGCGACGGCATCCACGGCGCGACCATGGCCTCGGCCGATTTCTCAGAGGATTCGGAGGAAAAGCGCCCGACCGTGCAGGTCGGCGATCCGTTCACCGAAAAGCTGCTGATCGAGGCATGCCTTGAGCTGATGGCATCCGACGCCATCGTCGCCATCCAGGACATGGGCGCGGCGGGGCTCACCTCCTCCTCGGTCGAAATGGCGTCCAAGGGCGGCGTGGGCATCGAGCTGGACATGGATGCCGTGCCCTGCCGCGAAACCGGCATGACGCCTTATGAAATGATGCTGTCGGAAAGCCAGGAGCGGATGCTGATGGTGCTGAAGCCCGGCCGCGAGGCCGAGGCGGAGGCGATTTTCCGCAAATGGGAACTGGATTTCGCGGTCATCGGCCGGATCACCGACACCGGGCGGCTGGTGCTGAAATGGCAGGGTGCGACCGCCGCCGACATTCCGCTCGGCCCGCTGGGCGACGATGCCCCGGTCTATGACCGGCCGCACGTGCCGACGCCGCCGCGCGCGCCGCTGGCCGATGTGCCGGAAAGCATCGACATCACCGGCGAGCTGAAGGCGCTGCTCGCCTCGCCCGATCTCGCCAGCCGGCGGTGGATCTGGGAACAATATGACCATATGGTCGGCGCCGACACCGTGCAGCGCCCCGGCGGCGACGCGGCCGTGGTCCGCGTCCATGGCACCGACAAGGGGCTGGCGATCACCACCGACTGCACGCCGCGCTACTGTTTTGCCGATCCGGTGACGGGTGGCCGTCAGGCGATTGCCGAGGCGTTCCGCAACCTGTGCGCGGTCGGCGCGCGCCCGCTTGCCACCACCGACTGCATGAACTTCGGCAACCCGCAGCGGCCCGAAATCATGGGCCAGTTCGTCGGCTGCATCGAGGGCATGGCAGAGGCCTGTGCCGCGCTCGACATGCCGATCGTGTCGGGCAATGTCTCGCTCTACAACGAAACCAAGAATGAGGACGGAACGGGCAGCGCGATCCTGCCGACGCCGGCGATCGGCGCGGTCGGCCTGCTCGACGACTGGTCGCGCTCGATGACGATCGCGTTCAAGGGCGTGGGCGACATCATCCTCGTCGTCGGTGAACGTTCGGGGCATCTCGGCCAGTCGCTGTGGCTGCGCGAAATCCATGGCCGCGAGGACGGCCCGCCCCCGCCCGTCGACCTGGCGGCCGAACGCCGGGCGGGCGAGCTGGTGCGCGCGGCGATCGAGCATGGCCATGTCACCGCCGCCCATGACGTGTCGGACGGCGGCATCGCGGTCGCCATCGCCGAAATGGCGCTGGCCGGCGGCATCGGGGCGATCATCGACAAGCCGCAGCCGTTCGACTGTGCGCGGTCGTTCTTCGGCGAGGATCAGGGGCTGTACATCGTCACCGTCGAGGACGGCGCGCTGATCGAGTTTCTGGCGACCGCCGACGCCGCCGGCGTGCCGGTCGAGCCGCTGGGCCGGACGATCCGGTCGCGGATCATCTTCGAACGGCCCGACCGCGACTGCGCGATCACGCTCGACGAGCTGCGCGCCGCACACGAGGGCTTTTTCCCCGCGCTGATGGGTCCGGCGGCCTGACAGGAAAAGGATCAGGCGCGGCGGCCCCGAAAGCGGCTGCCGCGCCTGTCAAACCTGGTTTCGCTCCGCCGGGCGTTCGACCCGGTTTGCCGAAGCTCTAGACTGAGAAGCTGGCGCCGCAGCCGCAGCCCGAGGCGGCATTGGGGTTGACGATGCGGAACGCCGCGCCGCCCAGATCCTCGACGAAATCGACCGCCGCGCCGCGCACCAGATCAAGGCTGACCGGATCGACGACCAGCGCCACCCCGTCGGTATCGACGCGCACGTCATCGGCCTCGACCGTGTCGGCAAGACCATAGCGATACTGGAACCCCGAACAGCCCCCGCCTTCGACCGACAGACGCAGGATCGCGGGCTTGCCCTGACGCTGGGCAATGGCGGCCACGCGTGCGGCCGCCGACGGGGTCAGCTGAATCGGATCGATCATGTCCGATAAGTTAGGGGGTCAGGCCCCGCGCGGCAAGCTCGGGCGTGCCAGGCGCGGTGTGCGGGCTGTCAGTCGGCGCTGCCGGTCTGTTCGGGGGCCAGATCCTCAGGGCCGCCCTGAGCAAGCCGCGCGGTCATCGCATTGACGCGCTGGCGCATCGCCACCGCATAGCGTTCGGTGTCCAGATACGGCATCGGATCGACGGCACGGCCGTCCATGCGCACTTCATAATGCAGATGGCTGCCGGTCGAACGGCCGGTCGAGCCCATCAGCGCGATCACGTCGCCGCGCTTCACCCGCGCGCCCGGCGCGACCATGATCCGCGACAGATGGCCGTAGCGGGTCTGCAGGCCCTGGCCATGTTCGAGTTCGACGAGATTGCCATAGCCGCCATACCAGCCGGCGCGGCCGACAATGCCGTCGGCGGTGGCGTAGATCGGCGTGCCGACCGCACCGGGAATATCGACCCCGGCATGCATCGCGGCGGTGCCGCGGAACGGATCGGCGCGCACGCCGAAGAACGAGGTCAGGGTCAGGTTATCGACCGGCTTGATCGACGGCACCGACATCACGCCATGCTCGGCCTGGTCGAGCCGCTTCCACGTCATGAACAATGCGCGGAACTGGGCATCGGACTTGGTCGCGGCGGCATCGGTGCGGCCCGGATCGGCGGCAGCGGGCGTGCCGAGCGCCACGGCGCCCAGGATCAGCGAAGCGGCGACCACGATGCTGCGGGCGCATGCGGCCCACAAACGGATCCAGCCTTGTTTATCGTTTCCGAACAAACGCATCCAAACCCCAGCGACCCTGCGCCCGACAATCCCCAGATGGCGTTGCGCCACACGGACTTGCCGGGCTTTGGAGCCGGCGGACATTCGCCCGTCCGGACCCGTGAGATGCCGTCGCGGTCTCCCCCCGCTCCGGCTGATCGCGGTTGTCTGGGGTCGCAGGGTTAATGACAAGCTACCGCATAATAGTCGCGGGGCAGACCGGCCTTGGCACGCGCCGAGTCGTTGAACGGTGGCTTAACGACCCCGCGAAAATGCGTGGCAACCAGATGCCGCCAATGCGGTGCCGGATCGAGGCCGCGTGATTCGCACCCCCATTTGAACCACCGGCTGCCTGCGCCGACATGGCGCACCTCATCGTTCAGAATTCGCGTCAGAATCCGGGTGGTTGCGTGGTCCCCAAGCGCATCGAACCGGGCGATGGTGGCGGGCGTGACATCAAGCCCGCGCGCCTCGAGCACCATCGGCACCACCGCCAGCCGGGCGAGCGGATCGGCAGCCGTCGCGGTCGCCGCCTGCCACAGCCCGTCATGCGCCGGCAGGTCGCCATAAGCCGAGCCGAGCTGGCCGAGCCGCCGGTCGAGCAGCGCGAAATGCATCGCCTCCTCCGCCCCCACCTGCATCCAGTCATCGACAAAGGCGGGCGGGAACAGCGCGCCGAAGCGGCCGATCAGGTCAAAGGCCAGATCGATCGCGACAAACTCGATATGCGCCAGCGCATGGATCATCGCGACGCGGGAGGCATCGGATCCCATGCGCCCGCGCTTGGGCATGCGCGCGGGCGGCAGCAGCTCGGGCCGCGCGGGGCGGGCCGGGCGATCGGGCATCGGGGTGGCAAAGCCGTGCGCGAGGCGGCCCAGCCGCCATGCCCGCGCCGCCGCACGGGCGGCACGCACCTTGTCCGCCGGGTCCGCCGCATCGAGCACCGCCCGCGCCGCGCCGGCGACATCCGCCCAGCCACCGCGATCCACGATGCCAGCCCGATTCGCCCGGCCGGCCCGATCCGAGACGCTGGCCGATTCCGGCGGCGTCACAGCGCCTGGGCGGCGGCCAGCACCTCGGCGGCGTGGCCGGGCACCTTCACCTTGCGCCAGATGCGCGCGATCCGCCCTTCGGCATCGATCAGGAAGGTCGACCGGTCGATGCCCATATAGGTTTTGCCATACATGCTCTTTTCCACCCACGCCCCGAACGCTTCGAGCAGTGCGTTGTCGGTGTCGGTCGCGAGCGGAAAGGAAAGGCCATATTTGGCGGTGAAGGACTGGTGCTTCTTCGCGCTGTCCTTGGACACGCCCAGAATGGCGGTGCCGGCGGCATCGAACGCGGCGGCAAGTTCGGAGAATGCCTGGGCTTCCTTGGTGCAGCCGGGCGTATCATCCTTGGGATAGAAATAGAGCACCAGCTTGCGCCCGCGCCACGCGGCCAGCGTCGTCTGCGCGCCGTCCATCGCCTCGAACGCCGCCTCGGGTGCCATGTCGCCGACCTGAACCATGATCCTCAGCCCTCCTCGCTCCGCGCGACGATCCGCGCCCAGCATTCAGCGACGCTTTGCCGCGCGGCGGCATAGCCTGCAAGCAGGTCCGGCCAGTCGGCAAAGCCGCAGGCCCGGGCGACCAGCGCCCGGCCGGGCGGCGGCGGTTCCTGCGCATCGGGGGCGACGAGGCGCAGCGTCACCAGCAGCCGGGTCAGCATGTCATGCGCGGGCCCGAGCGCGGCCGGCAGATGCCCGGCCTCCACAAGCGCGGCAATCGCGCGCCGCAGATCGGGATCGACGCCGGTCCGGTGCTCAAGCTGGGCGACATGGACGCAGAACTCCAGATCCACCAGCCCGCCTTCGACGAGCTTGGCGTCGAGCGGCCCGGCGGGCGGCTTGTGGGCGCGCATGTCGCGCCGCATCGCGACCGCATCGGCCAGCAGCTTAGGGATGTCGCGCGGCGCGCCGAGCGCGGCGTCGATCGCCGCCTGCACCGCCGCCCGCGCCGCCGGCGACCCATAGACCGGGCGCGCGCGCGCCAGCGCCATATGTTCCCAGGTCCAGGCCTCGCGCGCCTGATAATCGGCAAAGGACTGCACGGTGACCGCCAGCAGCCCCTTCGCCCCCGACGGGCGCAGCCGGGTGTCGACATCGTAAAGCGGCCCGGCGGCGGTGGGTGCCGACAAGGCGGCGGTCACGCGCTGGGCAAGCCTTGCATAATAGCGTGTCGCCTCCAACGGGCGCGGCCCATCCGATTCGGCCATGAAATCGCCGGTGAACAGATAGACGAGATCAAGGTCCGACGCATGGGTCAGCGCCCGCCCGCCGAGCCGGCCGAGCGCGATCATCGTCAGCTCGCTGCCCGGAACCCGGCCGTGGGCGGCGACATGTTCGGCAATCGCCGCATCGGCGAGCGTGACCAGCGCCGCCTCGGCGACGCGCGCATAGCCGGCGGCGACGTCGAGCGGGTCGCTCGCACCCTCGATAATCTGCACGCCGAGCGCAAAGCGGCGTTCGCCAACCGCCTGGCGGACATGATCGAGCAGCCCCTCATAGCCCCGGTCCGCATCGCCGCCCGCAAACTGCGCGGCGAGCGTGCCCAGATCGGGCGGCAGCGCAAAGGCGGTGGCGTCGATCAGCCCGTCGAGCAGGTCGGGCCGCCGCCCGAGATCGGCGGCAAGCGCCGGCGCATGGCTGAGAATGCCGGCGAGCAGCCGGGCGAGCGCCGGGCGCGCGGCGAGCAGGCGGAAAAAGTTGAGCGCGGTCGGCACGCGCGCGACAATGTCGTCCAGCCGGTGCAGCGCACGATCGGGATCGGGGGCCTGGCCCAGCGCGGTCACAAGCACCGGCAGCATGTCTTCCAGTGCAGCCCGCGCGGCCGCGCTCTGCAGCGCGCGCACGCCGCCGCCGCGCCAGCGCGCAATCGTCGCGCGCGCCGGGCCGGGGGGATCGAACCCGGCCTCGGCAAGCGCGCGGTCGAGCGCGTCATCGTCAAGCGGCAGGCCCGGCGCGGCATCGGCACCCAGCGCGCCATAGATGTCGGCCACGGCGGCAACATGCGGCGCAAGCGTGGCGACCAGCGCCGCCCCGTCGTCCAGCCCGTGCAGCCGCGCGACCGAATCGAGTGCCGCGGCATCGGCGGGCAGTTCATGCGTCTGCCGGTCATCGACCATCTGCAGCCGGTGCTCGATCGCGCGATACAGCCGATAGGCGGTCGCCAGCCGCCCGGCCTCGCCCGCCTCGACCAGCCCGCGCGCGGCGAGCGCAGCCAGCGCATCGAGCGTGGTGGCAAGGCGCAGCTCGCGGTCGCGCCCGCCATGGATCAGCTGGTGGATCTGGGTGAAGAACTCGACCTCGCGGATGCCGCCCCGGCCGCGCTTCAGATCGAAGCCCGGACCCAGCATCTGGCCGGCGGCATGATGCGCGCGGATCTGGCGCGACATCGCCTGCATCTCGCCGATCGCGCCGAAATCGAGCGCGCGCCGCCAGACAAAGGGGCGCACCGCCTCAAGAAACATCCGCCCCAGATCGGCATCGCCCGCCGCCGCGCGGGCGCGGACGAACGCCGCGCGTTCCCAGGCAAGGGCGCTCGATTCATAATAGCCGATCGCCGCCTCCACCGGCAGCGCGATGGGCGTGACCTCGGGCGAGGGCCTCAGCCGCAGATCGACCCGGAACACATAGCCATCGGCATCGCGCGCCTGCAGCAGCTCGACAACGCGCCGCCCGATCCTGACCGCCGCCTCGCCCGGCTCCTCGCGCGGGCGGCAGGGCAGGGTGTCGGGATCGAACAGGAAGATCGGGTCGATGTCCGACGAATAATTGAGCTCGCGCCCGCCATGCTTGCCAAGCGCGATCGCGGCAAAGCCCCGGATGGGCGCGCCGGGCGTGCGCTCGGCAATCGCCGCCGCGATCGCGCGGTCGAGCGCAAGATCGGCCAGATCCGACAGCGTGGCGGTGACGGTTTCGAGATCGATCAGCCCGGCCAGATCGCCGATCGCCAGCACCAGCGCCAGCCGCGCCCGCAGCCGGCGCAGCGTGCGCGCGAGCGGATCCCCCGGCGTCTCGGCCCGCGCGGCGGCGAGCGCGCCGGCCAGATCGCCTGCCGCCAGCAACGCGTCCAGATCGGGATGACGGTCGAGCAGGTGGCGCAGAAACGGGGCATGGGCGCGCGCGCGGGCAATGGCGTCGCGCGCCGCCGCCACAGGGGCGGCGGGATCGGCTGGCGGATGCCGGTCGGCGGCGGAGGAGCGGGGCGGCGGCGCGGCAGGGTCCATGACGCGCAGATGTGGCCAAAGCGCGCGGCGGCTGCAACCGCGTCGGTGCCCGGCCTGCGCACCCGGCAACCCGGAGCCCGGTTCTGCGTTCACCCTAAAATATGTTTGATCCCCCGCCCCCGCACCAAGCCCCCGCCGGGCAGCCGTTCAGCCTGCGGAGGTCGAACGGATCGGGAGCGCGCTTGCCGCCGCCTTCGGCACCGGCCGGGACCGGCACGACCCATGCCACGCCGTGCCGCCCGATCCGGCCCCCTGGCCGGCAGACTGGGACACGCTCGCCAGACAGCTGGACGACATCCCTTATCAGCCCGGCCTGCGCCCGGCCGGCGGCTCGCGCGACGCCAGCGCGGCCGCCGGCGGCGCATCGGACGATCCGGCGGAACCGGGCGGCCCGGCGCTCAGCTGATCGACATCGGCCATGATCGTCTCGAGCGCGGTCAGGCCCGGCGCGCGCCGGTCTTCGCGGCGCGACGGCATCCCACCTTCGCTGAGCAGCGCCTCGAGCGCGACGCGGCCACGCGCCACGCGGCTCTTGATCGTGCCGACCGCCACCCCGCAGATCTCGGCTGCTTCCTCATAGGCAAAGCCGCCCGCACCGACCAGGATCAGCGCCTCGCGCTGCGGCCGGGGCAGATGCAGCAGCGCGCGGTGCATATCGGCCAGCTCGACATGCCGGTCCTGCCCCGCCGGGGCCGCCAGCAGCTTGTCCGCCGCCAGCTCGTCCCATTCGCCGCGAAAGCGCGCACGCCGCATCTGCGACAGGAACAGGTTGCGCAGGATCATGAAGGTCCAGGCGCGCATGTTGGTTCCCGCCTGGAAACGCGCCCGCGCCGCCCAGGCCTTCATCAGCGTTTCCTGCACCAGATCGTCGGCCAGATCGCGATTGCCCGACAGCGACCGGCCAAAGGCGCGCAGATGCGGGATGACCAGCGCCAGCTGATCACGGAACGCCGCATCGCTGAGCGGCCGATGCGGCGGCGCACCGGGCGCAAATGCTTCCGGGCCGGAATCCTGCCCGGCTTGAGGAACGTGGCCGGCGATCCCGCCTGCGGGCGCGGGCGACGGCCCGGACGGGGACCGCCGCCGCCTGCTCAAGCGGGCACGGTCGCGCGGTCGAAGAACAGCGCCTGGGCGATCGCCGCCTTCACGGTTGCGCGCTGGAACGGCTTGGTGATCAGGAAGGTCGGCTCGGGCCGTTCGCCGGTCAGCAGCCGCTCGGGAAAGGCGGTGATGAAGATCACGGGCACCGCAAACTCGCCCAATATGTCGCGCACCGCGTCGATCCCCGAACTGTCATCGGCCAGCTGAATGTCAGCCAGCACCAGCCCCGGGCGGCGCGCGCGCGCCTGCGCCAGAGCCTCGTCACGGGTCACGGCAACGCCGGTCACGTCATGGCCGAGATCGCGCACGATCGTCTCCAGATCCATGGCGATGATCGGCTCGTCCTCGATGATCAGCACATCGGCGCGGGTCTGCGCCTCGATCTCGGCCAGCGCCTCGGCGACCAGCGTCTCGACCTCGCCCGCATCGACCCCGAGCAGATAGCCGCTGTCGGCAAGCGTGAAGCCTTCCATCGCGGTCAGGAGCAGCGCCTGGCGCGGCAGCGGTGTCAGGCGCGCCAGCCGGGCATGGGCCACGGCCTCGTCCCCGATCACGCCGTCCGCCACGCCGCCCGCGACCGGCGCACGCCCCGCCCCCGGCTCATCGTCATTGGCGCCGTTGACCGATCCCCAGATCGCCTGGAACGTCCGATACAGGCCGAGGCGCGGATCGATGTCGCGCGGAAACTGTTCCGGCGCATCGACGATCGCCTGCAGCGTCGCCTTCACATAGGCGTCGCCCTGCGCCTGATCGCCGGTCAGCGCGCGGGCATAGCGGCGCAGAAAGGGCAGATGCGGGGCCAGATGTTGACCAAGCGTCATGTTCGACCAGTCCTCCAATCGTCGCCTGTGTTGCCGCTACCGGCGGAATGTGGAGCGGCAGCCCCGGCCTGACAAGCGTGCCGGTCCGGCCCGCATCACCCCGCCGGCAGCAAGCGTCGCGCCCGGCGACAGAAAATGGGCGCAAGAGCGGAACAAACAAAATCGTTGTTGGTTTCACCGCCCGCATGTCCGCATTATTCCTGAGGGGACAATTGCCGGTTTGCGGCAGGGGGTCGTTTACGGCAAGAGAATGGCGATCGCTGCGGCGGGCCCGTTGGCCGGGTGCGCCGCGTTTAGGGGCTGGCTTGATTTTGAGCGCACAACGCAAGGAACCGCAACAGGCGAAAGCGGCCCGGCCAGCCGGGCATGCCGATCCCCGCCATGCCGACAACAGCGTCGGGCGCGCGCTCCGCGCGCTTTACGAAAGCGCGGTCGAAGAAGATATTCCGCCCGACATGCTGGATTTGCTCGGCAAGCTCAAATAACCCTCGGGGCATGGACAGCGCCGCCCCCGCGCGCCGGACGGCAGAATGATCGGCCGCCGCTTCGCCCGGCTGGCGACCGGCACAAGGCTGCTTGTGCTCTTAAGCCTCGCGCTGCTGCCGCTCGGCTGCCTGGCCGTTTATGCCGCGATCCAGAACAGCCGCAGCGTCGACCTTGAGCGGCGCGCGCTGCTGCGCATCGCCGCCGACAGCGCGGCACGGCGGCTGGCGGCGGAAATCACCGTCGATGTCACGGCGCTCAGGGCAGCGGTCAATCTGCTCGACCGCGGTGCCGACGAACTGGCGGTGTGCGCGCGCACGCGCAGCGTGTTCGGAACCGCGCTGCTCGAATCGAACAATTTCCTGCTTGTGACGCGCGGCGGGCGGCCGATCTGCGGATCGCTTGCCCTCGCCCGCGCCGAGGCGATGTTGGGCCGCCCGATGAACGGCGTGCGCATCGCCGGCCATGCGATCGAAATCCATGCGCGCAGCGATACCGGCGCGTTCATCGGCATCGCCCGTTACGGGCTTGCCGATCTGCGCCGCACGGTCACGCCGCAGGAGAGGCTCTGGCCGCTAAGCGCGGTGCTGACGGCCGGCGATGACCGGCTGGCGCTGATCAGCGAGTTTACGCTGCCGGTGGTCGAACGGCTCGAACGCGTGACGGTCCGTGTCCCGCGCACGGGGCTGGACCTGATCTTCGCGGTCGAGCGCGCCCCGTTTACCGCCACGCAGATGATCACGATGCTGACCCCGGTGATGATGTGGGTAGCGGCGCTGGCGGTGGCGTGGCTCGTCATTCACCGCTTCGTGCTCGACCCGCTGGCCCGGCTGCATGCGACGATTTCCGCCTATGAGCCGGGACGGATCCTGCCCAGCCCGGCGCGGATGACCGTTCCCGCGCGCGAGATAGCCGATCTGGGCGACACGTTCAGCGCGATCAGCCAGACAGTGGCCGCCCATGAAGCGCAGCTGGCGCTCGGCCTCACCCGCCAGACGCGGCTGACGCGCGAGGTGCATCACCGGGTGAAGAACAATCTTCAGGTCGTCTCCAGCCTGATCAACCTGCATGCCCGTGCCGCGCGCGACGAAGAAGCGATTGCGGCCTATACGACGATCGGCCGGCGGGTCGACGCGCTCGCCGTCGTCCACCGCAACCATTTCGCCGAGCTGGAAGACAATCGCGGCCTCAATCTGCACGGCCTGATCGGCGAACTGACGTCGAACCTGCGCAGCACGGCGATGACCGGCAGCACCATCCAGGCGCTGCCCGCGATCCGGATCGGTGTGCCCAGCCTGTTCGTCGCGCAGGACACCGCCATTCCGCTCGCCTTTCTGCTGACCGAACTGATCGAGCTGGCGATGACGATCGATCCGGCGGCGTCGATCGACATCGAGATTGCCGCCCTCGACACACCGGGGCGCGCACGCCTGACACTCGTGTCGCCGGCGCTTGTCGATGGCGAGCTGATCGCCCAGCTGCTTGCCGAACGCTATGGCCGGGTGCTGGAAGGGCTGTCGCGCCAGCTGCGGACCCCGCTCCAGCGCGACGGCGAAACGGGCCGCTTCGCCGTGGATTTTGCGCTGCTCCAGCCTGTGGCCGCGCCGGTTGCGCCACCGCTGCGGGGCTGATTGCAGGCCTGCCCGGAAAAAAATGCCCGCAACGCGGAACCGCGACAGGCGGTGCGGCGTTTTGGCCTTCGGACAGCGATTATTTGCCCCCCCGCTCTCGCTGTCCGCGTACATGGACCCGGAAATGCTGGCCGCCCCCCGGCCTGTCATTTCCGGGTCCTAGCTGTTTTTCGGGGGACACGGACATTGCGGCGAACCGGCGGCGTCAGGCCGCTGCGTCATCGCCCCCGGGTTGGGCATCGACGGCCGGGCGCGCGCGGCTGCGGCGGCGCTCGGTGAACCAGATCGCGATCAGCGCCAGTTCGTAGAGCAGCACCAGCGGCACCGCGAGCAGCAGCTGCGACAGCACATCGGGCGGGGTCAGCACGGCGGCGATGACAAAGGCGATCACGATCGCATAACGCCGCCCGGCGACCAGCTGGGCACGGGTGACGATGCCGGCGCGCTCCAGGAGCATCAGCAGCACCGGGGTCAGAAACGCGACGCCGAAGCCGAAGATGAACTTGGTGACGAACGACAGGTAATTGCCGACCCCCGGCAGTGCTTCCTGCTGGATGCCGCCGACATCGCCCTGAAAGCCGAGCAGAAAACGCAGCGCGACCGGCATCGCCACATAATAAGCCAGCGCCGCGCCGGCGGTGAACAGCACCGGCGTCATCATCAGGAACGGCAGCAGGGCCCGTTTTTCCTGCCGGTACAGACCCGGCGCGACGAACGCCCAGAGCTGCGTCGCCATCACCGGAAAGGCGACCATGATGGCGGCAAAGAACGCGACCTTCAGATTGACGAAAAACGCCTCGAACACATCGGTATAGATAATCTTGCCCTGCCCCGCCGCGATCAGCGGCTGGACGAGAAACGCAAAGATCGGCTCGGCAAAATAGAGGCACGCGAAAAACGCGCCACCAAGCGCGGCGATCGACCAGAGCAGCCGGCGGCGCAGCTCGATCAGATGGTCGAGCAGGGGCGCGCGGCGTTCATCGATGTCGCCGATCATCGCGCCTCTCCCCCGCCCGCCGGCTTGTCGTCCATCGGCGGCGGCAGCGGCGTCATCTCCGGCGCGGCGTCGGGCGCGGCATCACCGGCACCAGGGGCATCGGTCGCGTCGGGCAGAACCGGCGACGCAACGGGCGGCACGGGCGGGTGTTCGCGCATGATGCGGGCATTTTCCTCCGCCCATTTGCGCTGCATTTCCTCCAGCTCGGCCTCGCGCACCATTGCGTCGAAGCCCGAGCGGAAATGGCGGGCCGCGCCGCGCACCTTCGCCACCCAATGGCCGAGCACGCGCATCGCGCGCGGCAGATCCTTGGGACCGATCACCACCAGGGCGACGATCGCGCACAACAGCAATTCCTGGGGGGCGATATCGAACATCAGGGCGCCCGCTTAGAGCATTTTGGCGGCGGGGAAAATCGCCCCCTGCCGCCAAATCGCCGGAGGGGGAGCCCAAGCGCCGGCATGCCCCGCCCTTGAACGCGGCCGATGCCCGCCTAAATCCTGTGCTGTCCGGCCGCCACATCCGGGGCCGGACAGAAAACGCAATCGGCGTCGCCACTTATGGGGCGCCACCAGATCATTTTGCTCATCGGAGGATATGATATGCGCAGTTTCGACCTGACCCCCTATCGCCGCTCCATGGTCGGTTTCGACCGGCTGTTCGACCTGCTGGAAAACAGCACCCGCGCCGCGTCCGCCGGGGACAATTTCCCCCCTTTTGATCTCGAGCGGCTGGCCGAGGACCGGTACCGGATCACGCTCGCCGTTGCCGGGTTCAAGGCCGAGGAAATCGACATCACCGCGCAGCAGAATCTGCTGCTCGTCACCGGCAAGAAGGATCAGAGCCCCGACCGCTCGCGCTTCCTGCATTCCGGGATCGCGACGCGCAGCTTTGAACGGCGCTTCGAACTGGCCGATTTCGTCCGCGTCGAGGCGGCGGCCCTGGCCGACGGGCTGCTGACGATCGATCTGGTGCGCGAAGTGCCCGAAGCGATGAAGCCGCAGAAGATCGCGATCACCCGCGACACCCCGGCCCCGGTGATCGAGCAGCGCGACGCCGCCTGACCGGAGTCGCCACCCCCGGATATTGAGCGGGCGCCCCGGCAACGGGGCGCCCGTTTTGCATCTCGCGTCGATCAGTGCGCGCTTTGCAGCGGTGACCTTGTGAGCATCCGGTTGCGTTCAAAGGCAAGCGTCGGGTCGATCGGTCCGTCAAACTCGACGCCGATGCGCTGCCCGTCGCCCCAGCGGACATGGGCGGTCACAGCGCCGATGCCGGGAATGTCGATATCGACCAGATCGCCGGTGCGCGGCGGATAGGCGCATTCGCCCATCAGGCCATGGGCGGAAATGTTGCGCACCGTGATGCGCATCCGGTTGCGCGACCCGGCCCGGGCGATGGTGCCGACCAGCAGGCACGCATAGCGCCTTTCCCTGAGATTGGGGCCGATGCCGTCATCGAGCCCACCCACCATGTCGCGCAAGGGTTCGTTTCGCATGGCGCACGCCTAGCGCGCGCCCCGTAAAGGCAGGGTAAAGACCGCGTTCAGGATATTCCGCCGTGCCGGCCGCCGCGTGGCGGCCGGCACCGGCCGGACCGGCTGGGATCAGACCAGCCGGCTCTGCTTGACCGCGGCCGACACGAAGCTGCGGAACAGCGGATGCGGGTCGAACGGCTTGGATTTGAGTTCGGGGTGGAACTGCACGCCGACAAACCAGGGATGGTCGGGCCGCTCGACAATCTCGGGCAGCTGCCCGTCGGGGCTGAGGCCGCTGAACATCAGTCCGCCCGTCTCCAGCAGCGGCCGGTAATGGACATTGACCTCATAGCGGTGGCGGTGGCGCTCGCTGATCTCGGTCGCGCCATAGATGGACGACACGACGCTGTTGTGCGCGAGCACCGCCTTATAGGCGCCCAGCCGCATCGTCCCGCCCAGATCGCCATCGGCCTCGCGCCGCTGAAGCCCCTCGGCGGTCATCCATTCGGTGATCAGGCCGACCACCGGCTCCTCGGTCGGGCCGAATTCGGTCGTCGAGGCATTGGCCAGCCCGCCCAGATTGCGCGCGCCCTCGATACAGGCCATCTGCATGCCAAGGCAGATGCCGAAAAACGGCACGCCGCGTTCGCGCGCAAAGCGCACCGCCGCGATCTTGCCTTCGGACCCGCGCTCGCCAAAGCCGCCGGGCACGAGGATGCCGTGCATCGGCTCCAGCGTCGCGGCCACCTGCTCGGCGTCATTTTCGAACAGCTCGGCATCGAGCCATTTGACATGCACCTTGACCCGGTTGGCCAGCCCGCCATGCACCAGCGCCTCGTGCAGCGACTTATAGGCATCGGGCAGGCCGACATATTTGCCGACGACGCCGATCGTCACCTCGCCCTCGGGATTCTCCACCCGGTCGACAATGTCGGTCCAGCGCCCGAGATCGGGGCTGGCCGGCGGCGTCTCGATGCCGAACGCGTGCAGCACCTGACGGTCCAGCCCCTCGGCATGATATTGCAGCGGCACCTGATAGATGCTGCGCGAATCGAGCGCCTGGATCACCGCTTCCTTGGCGACGTTGCAGAATAGCGCGATCTTGGCCCGCTCGCCCTCGGGCAGCGGATGTTCGCAGCGGCACACCAGCACATCGGGCTGGATGCCGAGCGCGGTCAGTTCGCGCACGCTGTGCTGGGTCGGCTTGGTCTTCAGCTCGCCCGCGGCCGCGATATAGGGAACCAGCGTCACATGCACGAACACCGTCTGGTCGCGGCCCAGTTCGTTGCGCAGCTGGCGGATCGCCTCGATGAACGGCAGCGATTCGATGTCGCCGACCGTGCCGCCGATCTCGCACAGCACGAAATCCAGATCGTCGGTCTCCGCCTGGGCAAAGGCCTTGATCGCGTCGGTGACGTGCGGGATCACCTGCACGGTCGCGCCCAGATAATCGCCCCGGCGCTCGCGCTGGATGATCGTCTGGTAAATGCGGCCCGAGGTGATGTTGTCCGACTGACGGCTGGGAACGCCGGTAAAGCGTTCATAATGGCCAAGATCGAGATCGGTCTCGGCCCCGTCGTCGGTCACATAGACCTCGCCGTGCTGATAGGGGACATCGTCCCCGGATCGACGTTCAGATAGGGGTCGAACTTCCGGATGCGTACGCGGTATCCGCGCGCCTGCAAAAGCGCGGCGAGAGACGCCGCCATGAGACCTTTGCCGAGCGAGGAGACCACGCCGCCGGTGATGAAAATATACCGCGCCATGGGGTTTGGCGCTTAGCCGCCCCAAGGCACCGGGGGCAAGCCGGGGCACGGAAAAAAAGCCGTGCCCGGCGGCAAAAGCATGGGGATTATTTGGGCCGGGTTATTTGGGCTGGGCGCCGTTCGCAGGCGCGGGTTCGGCAGCGCCCGCCTGGCGCGCGGCGGCAGCCAGCGGATCTTCGGCCGGAGCGGGTGCCGCAGGCGCGCTGACCGGGGCGGGCGTGGCCGCCGAGGCATCGACCTTGCCGGTCTTGTTGTTCATCGCCGCGATCGTCGCCAGCGCGACGCAGCACAGGATGAACAAAGTCGCCAGGATCGCCGTCGCGCGGGTGAGGAAATCGGCCGCCCCGCGCGCCGACATCAGCCCGGTCGGGCTGCCGCCGGTCAGGCCGCCGCCCTCGGACCGCTGCATCAGGATGACGGTGACGAGTGCGGTCGCGATGATCGCCTGAACGACAAGAAGAAACGTGAACATCGGCCTGCTTTCACCCTTTACAAGGCGGGGTCTTTAGCTGTGACCCGCCGGGGAATCAATCTGCGGGGGCGGGTTGCGGAACGGGGGGTGTTTGTCGCGCGCCTCCCGGCGCAGGAGCAGTGTTTTTGTGCTGCGCCTTCCGGCGCAGGGGCGGCACCGGCCCGCTCCCCCACCCGGCCACCCAACGGCAGGTTACGCTATGGGAGGCCGGGTGGGGGAGCGGGCCGGTGCCGTTCTTCCCAACAAACAACACCCGGTGCCGGCTCGCGCCACACCACGGACAACGCCGCGATCAACCTCACCCCGCCTTGGCGACTCCGACCAGAGCCGGGCGGAGCAGCCGGTCGCGGATCATGAAACCGGGCTGCATTTCCTGGACGATCGTGCCCGGTTCGGCATCCGACGCGATTTCCATCATCGCCTGGTGCCGGTTGGGATCGAGCTTTTCGCCGAGCGACTGGATGCGCGAGATGCCGTGGCGTTCGAACACGCTGGCGATCTCGCGCCCCGTCGCCTCGAGGCCGATCACCAGCGCCTTGAACCGGTCGTCATCGCGCAGTTCGGCCGGAATGGCGGCGAGCGCGCGTTCCAGATTGTCGGACACGCTCAGCACGTCGCGGGCAAAGGCGGTGGCGGCATAGGCGCGCGCATCGGCGGCGTCCTTTTCCATCCGGCGGCGGACATTCTGCGTCTCGGCCTGGGCATAGAGCGTCGCGGCACGCGCCTCGGCCAGTTCGGCCTCCAGCGCCGCGATCCGCGCAACCTGTCCGCCCCCCTGTTCAGCCGTCTGCGCGTCGCCCGCCTGCCCGGCATCGGCATCGCCATCCACCGGGGCGCCCGAACCGGCGCTCATTTCATCATCGATCATGTCGTTGTCGGTCATCATGCCATCAGTCTTGAGAGGGTTTGCGCGGTGAAATCCACCATGGGAACGATGCGGGCATAGTTCAACCGGGTGGGGCCGATCACGCCCACCACGCCGACCACGCGCCCGTCCGCGCCGCGATAGGGCGCGGCGATAACGGATGAGCCGGACAAAGCGAACAGCTTGTTTTCCGATCCGATGAAAATCTTGGTCGCTGCCGCCTCGGTGGCGCTGTCGAGCAGGCGCGAGATTTCCTCCTTGTCCTCCAGCTCCTCGAGCAGCTGGCGGACGCGGACCAGATCGGCGGCGGCGGCATCGTCGATCAGGTGCGACTGGCCGCGCACGATCAGCACCGGCCGGCGGTCGGTATCCTCGGTCCAGACGGCAAGGCCGCGTTCGACCAGCGCCCGGCTGGCGGCATCGAGCGCCGCGCGGCCGCGCCCGATATCGGCGGCCAGCCGGTGGCGCGCCTCGTCGAGCGTCAGCCCCGCCAGCGCGCTGCTGACAAAGTTCGACGCCTCGATCAGGCTGGCGGCGGTCGCCCCCGGCGGCAGATCGACGACCCGGTTTTCAACGCTGCCGTCCTGGCCGACCAGCACCGCCAGCGCCTGTTGCGCGGACAGCGGCACAAAGCCGATCTGGCGCAGCCGGGGCGCGCGCTTGGGCACCATCACGATCCCGGCACAGGCCGACAGGTCGGACAGAGCGGCGGTCGCGGCGGCCAGCGCCTGTTCGACCGGTCCCTCCTCGGTCAGCTGCTGCTCGATCATCCGGCGTTCCTCGGCCGACGGCTCGGCGGCCTGCATGATCGCATCGACGAACAGCCTCAGCCCCAGATCGGTCGGCATCCGCCCGGCCGAGATGTGCGGCGCGGACAGCAGCCCGGCTTCCTCCAGATCCTGCATGACGTTGCGGATCGAGGCCGGCGACAGGTTGAACCCGCCCAGTTTCGAAATCGTCCGCGACCCGACCGGCGCGCCGGTTCCCAGATAGCTTTCGACGACGACGCGGAACACATCGCGCGCGCGATCCGACAACTCGGCGATCGGCAGATCGTTGACCGGCACTCCCATGCCGCCAATGTAGGAATCGCCGGCGGATTCGTCACCCCGAACTTGCACCCGCCCCCCGCCCCGGCCTAGAGGCCGGCTTTCGCCCGACACCACAGATTTTTTGTTGAAGGATCCGCCATGCGACCCTCCGGCCGTGCGCCCGACCAGATGCGCGCCATCACCATCGAGCCGCATTTCACCCGTCATGCCGAGGGCTCGTGCCTGATCGGCTTTGGCGACACCCGCGTGCTCGTGACCGCAAGCGTCGAGGAACGCGTGCCGCCGTTCCTGCGCGGCAAGGGCGAAGGCTGGGTGACGGCCGAATATGGCATGCTGCCGCGCGCCACCCACACGCGCGGCGCGCGCGAGGCGGCGAAGGGCAAGCAGTCGGGCCGGACGCAGGAAATCCAGCGGCTGATCGGCCGCAGCCTGCGTGCGGTCATCGACCTGAAGGCGCTGGGCGAACGGCAGATCACGCTCGACTGCGACGTGATCCAGGCCGATGGCGGCACGCGGACCGCGGCGATCTCCGGCGCCTGGGTGGCGCTGCGCCTTGCGGTCGACGGGCTGGGGCTGGCCGTCGATCCGATCCGCGCCAAGGTTGCCGCCGTCAGCTGCGGGATCTGGCAGGACATGGCGGTGCTCGACCTTGATTATCCCGAGGATTCCGCGGCGGATGCGGACGCGAACTTCGTGCTGACCGACCAGGGCCGGATCGTCGAAGCGCAGGCGACCGCCGAAGGTGCCACCTATGACGAGGAAGGGCTGTTGCGGCTGCTGCGGCTGGCGCGCATCGGCTGTGGCGAGATTTTCGCCGCGCAGGACGCGGCGATCGCCCGCGCCCGCACCGCCTGAGGCCGGCGCGGTGACCATGGCGCGCAGGCTGGAGCCGGGCCGGCTGGTCATCGCCAGCCACAATCAGGGCAAGGTGCGCGAGATCCGCGCGCTGCTCGAACCCTTTGGGATCGAGCCGGTGTCCGCCGGCGATCTCGGCCTGCCCGAGCCGGCGGAGACCGGGCAGAGCTTTGCCGACAATGCGCTGATCAAGGCGCATGCCGCCGCTGAGGGCGCGGGCCTGCCGGCGCTTGCCGATGACAGCGGGCTGTGCGTGCCGGCGCTGGGCGGGCGGCCCGGCGTCGCCACCGCCGACTGGGCGGAGCGCCAGCCCTTTGAAGGCCCGCCGGGGCGCGACTGGTATCTGGCGATGGGCAAGGTCGAAGGGCTGCTGGCCGAACTGGGGCCGGATGCCGACCGTTCGGCCTGGTTCGCCTGCACGCTCGCTTTGTCCTGGCCCGATGGTCATGCCGAAGTGTTCGAGGGGCGGGTCGAGGGCCGGCTGGTCTGGCCGCCGCGCGGCACGCGCGGCTTCGGCTATGACCCGGTGTTCGTCGCGCGGGGCCATGACGTCAGCTTTGCCGAACTCGACCCGGCGGAAAAGCACCGGATCAGCCACCGTGCCGATGCCTTCGCCAAGCTGGTTGCCGCCGTTTTTGGTTGAGCCGGCACCTGTCGATGCGCCGCCCGGCGCGGATGCGGATGCGCCGCTGGCGCTCTACATCCACTGGCCGTTCTGCGTGCGCAAATGCCCCTATTGCGACTTCAACAGCCATGTCCGCGCCACTGTGGACGAGGATCGGTGGCGCGACGCGCTGCTCGCCGATCTGGCGCATGAAGCGGCGCTGACGCCGGGGCGGCGGCTGTCGTCGATCTTTTTCGGCGGCGGCACGCCCTCGCTGATGCCGCCCGCGACCGCCGCCGCGCTGATCGAGGCGGCACAGATGCATTGGGGATTCGCGCCCGGCATCGAAATCACGCTGGAGGCCAATCCGTCATCGGTCGAGGCGGCGCGCTTTGCCGATCTGGCGCAGGCGGGGGTGAACCGCGTGTCGCTCGGCCTGCAGGCGCTCGACGATCCGGCGCTGCTGTTCCTCGGGCGGGCGCACGGGCTGGCCGAAGGGCTGGCGGCGCTCGACACCGCGCAGCGCGCCTTTGCGCGGGTGAGCATCGACCTGATCTATGCGCGGCCGGGCCAGTCACCGGATGACTGGGCCGCCGAGCTGACCCGCGCACTCGGCTTCGGCACCGAGCATCTGTCGCTTTACCAGCTGACGATCGAGCCGGGCACGCGCTTTGCGACGCTCGCCGCGCAGGGCAGTCTGGTGCCGCTCGACACCGACACCGCCGCCGATCTGTTCGAGCTGACCCGCGCGATGACGGCGGCGGCGGGGCGGCCCGCTTACGAAGTGTCGAACCACGCCCGGCCGGGGCGGAGAGCCGGCATAATCTCAGCTATTGGCGTTATGGCGACTATCTGGGCGTCGGGCCGGGGGCGCATGGCCGGCGGCTGGGCCGGGCGACGCTGCGCCACAAAAAGCCGGAAAACTTCCTCGCCGCGATGGCGCGCAACGGCCATGGCATCCAGAGCGAGGATGTGCTGGCCGCCAATGTCCGCGCCGCCGAAGCGCTGATGATGGGGCTGCGGCTCGACGAAGGCGTCGATCTGGCGCGGATCGCGGCGGCCACCGGACTGGCACCCGATGCGCTGATCGACACCGGCGCGGTGCACAGGCTGGCCGCGCACGGGCTGGTCGCGCACATGAACGACCAGCTGCGCGTTCTGCCCGCCGGGATGCTGGTGCTCGACCGGCTGCTGGGGGACATCGTCGCCTGATCCGCGCGGAGGTGTTTGCGCGGGTTAGGGCGTGGGGGGTTTTGGTTGTGCTGCGCCTTGCGACGCAGGAGCGGCACCGGGTTGTTCGTTGCGCGCCTCTCGGCGCGGGGGCGGCACCGGCCCGCTCCCCCACCCGGCCACCCAACGGCAGTATCATATGGGTGGCCGGGTGGGGGAGCGGGCCGGTGCCGTTCTTCCCAATTCAAAGACTCCCGGTGCCGTTCTTCCGAAGCGAAACACTCAGCGCGTCGGCACCGGCTCCGGGCCCGAATAATCGTAGAAGCCCCGCTTGGTCTTGCGGCCCAGCCAGCCGGCCTCGACATATTTGACGAGCAGCGGCGCGGGGCGGAATTTCGGGTCGCCGCTGCCTTCGAACAGCACGCGGGTGATCGACAGGCAGGTGTCCAGCCCGATGAAATCGGCGAGCGTCAGCGGCCCCATCGGATGGTTGAGACCCAGCTGGCAGGCGGCGTCGATGTCGGCGATGCTCGCCACCCCCTCGCCCAGCGCGAAACAGGCTTCGTTGAGCATCGGCATCAGCACCCGGTTGACGATGAAGCCGGGCGCGTCCTGGGCGTGGACGACGCGCTTGGCGAGCCGCGCGGCATAGGCCTCGATCGCCGCGACCGTCGCCGGCGCGGTCGCCAGGCCCGAAATCACCTCGATCAGCCCCATCACCGGCACGGGGTTGAAGAAATGCACGCCGATGAAGCGCGCCGGATCGGGCGCCGCCTGCGCCAGCCGGGTGATCGGGATGGACGAGGTGTTGGATGCCAGGATCGCGTCGGGGGACAGCACCGTGCCGACGCTTTCGAAGATGCGGCGCTTGATCGCCTCATTCTCGGTCGCGGCCTCGATCACCAGCCCGGCCGGGGCGAAGGCGGCATGATCGCCGACCGGGGTGATGCGGGCGAGCACCGCGTCGCGCTCGGCCGCCGACAGCTTTTCCTTGGCGACCAGCCGGTCGAGCTGGCGGGCGATGCCGGCTTTCCCGGCCTCCGCGCGGTCGATCGCCACATCGGCGAGCAGCACCTGATAGCCGGCCTGTGCCGACACCTGCGCGATGCCGGCCCCCATCTGGCCGGCGCCGATCACGCCCACAATGTCCATCTCAATCTCCGTCACGCGACAATGCGGCGGCGATATGCCCCGGCCGCCCGCCCCCGGCAAGCACGGGTCAGCCGCGCTGCGGCCTGACCCGCAGCGTCAGCAGCGCGGCCAGCAGCATCAGCGCGCCCGACAGCATCAGCACATGGCGCGGATCGCCCCCCAGCAGCGGGCGGTAGATGAGCGGCATGGTCAGGCTCTGGATCATCATCGGCACGACGATGAACATGTTGAAAATGCCCATATAGATGCCGGTGCGCTCAGGCGGGATCGCGTCGGCCAGCATCACATAGGGATTGCCCATCATGCTTGCCCAGCCAATGCCGATGCCCAACATCGGCAGCGCCATCAGCCAGGGATCCGCAAGCCCGGGCAGCACGATCATCGCCGCGCCCGATACGGTCAGCGCCAGCGCATGGATGCGGGCCGGGCCGGCGCGGCGGACGAGCGGCACCATCGCGAGCGCGGCGGCAAAGGCGATGAAGTTGTAGAAGCCGCCCAGCCGCCCGTTGAGCAGGGCCGCCTCGCGAAAGCCGGCGCTCAGCGGATCGGCGGTGTCGAACAGGCTGCGCGCCAGCGCATGGACGACGAACTGCCAATAGGCGAACATCGCATACCATTGGCAGAGCATCGGCAGCGCCAGCGCCCGCATCGGCGCGGGCATGTCGCGGATCGCAGCCCACAGATCACCAAGCGCCCCGCCCGGTGCGGCGCGCCCGGCCTCAAGCGCCGCCGCCTGGGCGGGATCGAGCGGCAGCTCTGGAACGCGCAGCACCGACCACAGCACCGTCGACAGCGACAGGACGCCGCCGACCGCAAAGGCGATGCCGGTGACCGTGGGGATGTTGTTGGCGCCGACCGCATCGGCCCCCACCCCCCACCAGACAAGGATCGACGGCGACAGATAGGACAGTGTCTGGGCAAGGCCGGTAAAGGCGCTCTGCGTCAGAAAGCCGAGCGGGCGCTGATCGGCGGCCAGCCGGTCGCTCACATAAGCGCGATACGGCTCCATCGTCACATTGTTGGCGGCATCGAGCACCCAGAGCAGGCTGGCCGCCGCCCACAATGCCGGGCTGTGCGGCATGGCGAACAGGCACAGCGAACACAGCAGCGCCCCGATCAGGAAATAGGGCGTCCGCCGGCCGAAGCGCGACACCGTGCGGTCGCTGAGCGCGCCGACCAGCGGCTGGACGATCAGCCCGGTCATCGGCCCGGCGAGCCAGAGCAGCGGCAGGCTCGCCTCGTCCGCGCCCAGATAGGCATAGATCGGCCCCATATTGCTCTGCTGCAGCCCGAAGCTGAACTGGAGGCCAAGGAAACCAAGGTTCATCTCGGCGATGCGCAGCAGCGACAGGCGCGGCCTGGCGGCCCCCGCGCACCCACCCGCCGGGCTGTTGCCGGACGAACTGTTGCCGGACGGGCCTTCGCGTCCCCCGTGCGTCTGGGTGGCCGTCATCTCTCTCTCCCGCTCCCGGGCGGCCGGCCGCCATGCTTGTGCGATGGCCAGGTCGCAGCTGCCCTGCACCGGCCAGCATAGCGCGGCGGCGGGCGACGACAATCAAGAATGCAATCGATTGCGCAATCGATTGCGAAATATTATACCGCTGCCAACGCCGTGCAAAAAACGGCAAGCAGGGGAGATGCAGGATATGGTGAAGCACCACGCATTGCTGGCTGGCGTCATGTTGCCGGCGCTCGCGGCGGCAACCGCAATGCCCGCCCATGCCGCGCGGATCGCGGACCCGGCCCAGGCCGATGTCGCCGCGCAGACTGATGAGTCCGCTGCAGCGCCCGCCGACGACATCGTCGTCACCGCCGTGGCGCGCGGCCAGAACCGGCTCGACGCGACGGTTGCGACGAGCGCGCTGTCGGGTGCCGCGCTCATCGACCTTGCGCCGCGTTCGGCGGCCGAGGCGTTCCGCCAGATCCCCGGCATTCGCGCCGAAGCCTCGGGCGGCGAAGGCAATGCCAACATCGCCGTGCGCGGCCTGCCGGTCGCCTCGGGCGGGGCGAAGTTCCTCCAGCTTCAGGAAGACGGGCTGCCGGTCCTCGAGTTTGGCGACATCACCTTCGGCAATGCCGACATCTTTGTGCGCACCGATTTCAACATCGCCCGGATCGAGGCGGTGCGCGGCGGCTCGGCCTCGACCTTCGCCTCCAACTCGCCGGGCGGGGTGATCAACTTCATCTCCAAGACCGGCGAGCAGGAAGGCGGCGCGATCCAGACGACGCTCGGGCTGGATTATGAGGAATATCGCGTCGATTTCGATTATGGCGCGCCGATCGGCAAGGACTGGAGCTTCCATGTCGGCGGCTTCTACCGCCAGGGCGAAGGCCCGCGCCGGCTGGGCTATGACGGGCTGAAGGGCGGGCAGATCAAGCTCAACCTCACCCGCAAGTTCGAGGGCGGCTATATCCGCTTCTTCGGCAAATATCTGGATGACCGCGCGGTCGGCTATCTGCCCAATCCGGTGCGCGTGACCGGCACCGACGCCGATCCGACCTATACCAGCCTGCCCGGCTTCAGCATCAACGGCGACAGCCTGCATTCGCGCGGCTTCCTGCAGGCGCTGTCGCTCAACGGCCAGAATGTCGCCCAGCGTTTCGACGTGACCGACGGCATGCGCCCGCTGGTCAAGGCGTTCGGCTTTGAAACCTCGATCGACGTCGATGACGACTGGACGCTGGTCAACCGCTTCCGCTTTTCCGACGTGTCGGGCGGCTTCACCTCGCCCTTCCCGGCTTCGGTCGGCACGGCAGGCGCGATCGCGACCGAACTGGGCGGCGCGGGCGCGACGGCGCGCTTTGCAACCGGCCCCAATGCCGGCCAGGCGGTGCCCGCGGGCACGCTGGTCGCGCGCGTCGTGCTGTTCAACACCCGGCTCAACAGCCTTGATAACATCACCAACGACCTGCGGCTGACCCGCGATCTGACGATCGGCGGGGGCGAGGGCGCGGTCACCTTCGGCTTTTACAAGTCGCGGCAGGACATCGCGACCGACTGGCTGTGGACGTCGCACCTGCTCGAGGTGCGCGGCGGCGGCAATGCCGGGCTGATCGACATCCGCACCACCGGCGGCGCGGCGGTCACCGATGGAGGCACCGTGGCTTATGGCGCGAGCTTTTTCGGCGGCTGCTGCCGCCGGGTCTATGACCTGAGCTATGATACCAACGCGCCGTTCGCCTCGCTCAACATGCGTTTCGGCAAGCTGTCGGTCGATGGCGCGCTGCGCTATGATTTCGGTCGCGCGCGCGGCACCACCTTCGGTGCCGATCTGGGTGGCGGTCGGGTCGGCACACGGCCGGTCGATGTCGATGGCAATGGCACCATCTCCACCGCCGAACAGCTGACCTCGGTCGTCCCGCTCGGCAGCCCGGCACCGGTTGATTACAATTACGACTATCTGTCCTACTCGCTGGGCCTGAACTACCGGCTGGCCGACACGCTGGCGCTGTTTGCCAGCTATGCGCGCGGCGGCCGCGCCAATGCCGACCGGCTGCTGTTCAACGACAATAATGTCAGCACGACCACCGGCGCGCTGCGCAACCCGGCGCTGGCGGTGGACTTTGTCCGCCAGCTGGAAGGCGGGGTGAAATATCGCGACGGCGGCACCCAGCTTTACGCCACGCTGTTCCATGCCCGCACCGAGGAACAGAATTTCGAGGCGACGACGCAAAGGCTGTTCGACCGCTCCTACCGCGCCTGGGGCCTTGAGCTGGAAGGCAGCATCCGGCGCGGCGGCTTCACCTTGTCGGCCGGGGCCACCTATACCGATGCCGAAATCACCCGCGACGCCGTCAACCCGGCCGTTGCCGGCAACCGGCCGCGCCGCCAGGCGGACTTCATCTATCAGGCGACCGCCCAGTATGAAACCGACCGGTTCGCGCTGGGGGCCAATATGGTCGGCACCACCGACAGCTATGCGCAGGACGACAACCGGCTGAAGCTGCCGGGCTTCACCCAGGTCAACGCCTTTGCCCGGTTCACCCCGGTGCCGCGCGTCACCCTGTCGGTGAACGCCAACAACCTGTTCGACGTCAACGGCTTCACCGAGGCGGAGGAAGCCTCGATCCCCGCAGACGGCATTGTGCGCGCACGCTCGATCAACGGCCGCACCGTCTCGGCCGCCGTCCGGTTCGACTTCTGATGCTGGACGCCCGGGCGGACGGCGCCCTGCCCGGGCCGGACGGCCCGGGCGCGGCGATCACCAGTCACTGGACCCGCGCGCATCTGCTGGCGCTTGCCGCACCGGCCCATGCGCCGGTGATCGGCCGGGCGGATGCGCCGCCGCTGCTGCCCGGCCATGACCTGTGGGACTGGTGGCCGGTGCAGGACCGGTCGGGCGCGATTGCCGGGATTGCCAGCGGGATGCTCGCCATCTTCCTGTCCGCCCCCGAAGGGCCGGACCCGGATGCCCGCCACGGCATTGCGCGGCTGCGGCTGATGCACCGGGCGGCCGATGGCGGCTGGCGCGATCTCGGCCCGCTGTTTCCCGACGGTTTTTCGCCGGGCAGCCGCGAATGGTCCGGCTCGGCGGTGCTGGGCGATGATGGTGTCACCCTCGCCGTCCATTTCACCGCCGCCGGGCGGCGCGGCGAGACCGCGACCAGCTTTGACCAGCGGCTGTTCGTGACCGAGACGCGGCTCGACGGGGTGCGCCCCACCGGCTGGAGCGTGCCGCGCGAAACGGTCGCCGCCGACGGCGTCCATTACCAGACCGACATGGCGGGCGGCGGCGCGATCGGCACGATCAAGGCGTTTCGCGACCCGGCCTTTTTCCACGATCCCGCGACGGGACGCGACCATCTGCTGTTCGCCGCCTCGCTCGCCGGATCGGCGGCGGCGTTCAACGGCGCGATCGGCTGGGCGGTGGCGGACGGGGACAAATGGCGGCTGCTGCCGCCGCTGATCGCCGCCGAAGGGCTGAACAACGAGCTGGAACGCCCGCACATCGTCTGCCGCGACGGGCTTTATTATCTGTTCTGGTCGACCCAGAACAAGGTGTTCGATCCCGCAGGCCCCGCGGGGCCGACCGGGCTTTACGGTATGGTGGCCGACCGCATCGAGGGCCATACCGGCCGCTCAATGGTGCTGGCCTGGTGTTCGCCAACCCGTCACAGGCCCCGCATCAGGCCTATAGCTGGTGGGTGACCGCCGATCTTCAGGTGCTCAGCTTTGCCGACATGATCGGCGCGGCCCACGCCCCCGCCAGCGCGGCCGAGGCGCGCGCCTGTTTCGGCGGCACGGTTGCGCCGACGCTGCAGCTGATGCTGGCCGGCGACCGGGCATGGCTCGCATGACGGGCGCGCCGCTTCCTGCTGGGCCGCTTACTGCTGGCCCACTTACTGCCGGAATCGAGCTGGGCGGGACCAAATCCATCGCCGTGCTGGCGCGCGGCCCGCAGATCCTCGACCGTGTCCGCGTGGCGACCGAGGATCCGGAGACGGTGCTGGGCGGCATGATGGCGGCCCTTGACGGCTGGCAGGCGGCGGGCGCGGCGATTGCGGGGCTGGGCATTGCCAGCTTCGGCCCGCTCTGCCTCGATCCCGCGCTGCCCGATTTCGGGCGGCTGACGACGACGCCCAAACAAGGCTGGGCGGGGACCGACCTGCTCGCGCCCTTCCGGCGCTTCGGTCTGCCGGTCGCGCTGGATACCGACGTCAATGGCGCGGCGCTTGCCGAAGGGCGGTGGGGCGCGGCGCAGGGCCTGTCAGTCCATGCCTATCTGACCATCGGCACCGGGATTGGCGGCGGCGCGGTGGTGAACGGCCGGCCGCTGCACGGCCTGATGCACCCGGAAATGGGCCATGTCCGCCCCGCCTCTGCGCCCGCGTCAGGCTTTGCCGGCATCTGCCCCTATCATGGCAACTGTCTGGAAGGGCTGGCGTCCGGCCCGGCGATCGCCGCGCGCACCGGGCGGCCCGCGCACGAGATCGGCGATGACGACCCGGTCTGGCCGATGATCGCGGACGAACTGGCGACGCTGATCGCTAACCTGCTGCTGATCCTGTCGCCGCAGCGCATCCTGATCGGCGGCGGCGTTGGCAGCCGGGCGGTGCTGCTGCCGCATCTGCGCCGGGCGACCGCCCGGATGCTCGGCGGCTATCTGGCTCCGGTCACGCCGGACGCGCTCGACCGGCTGATCACCGCCCCGGCGCTCGGATCCGATGCGGGGCCGCTGGGCGCGGTCGCGCTGGCCGAAATGGCGGCGGCCGGCTGAGGGAAGTTGTTTGCTGTGCGCCTTACGGCGCAGGGGCGGCGTGGCTTGTGCTGCGGCTGACGCCGCAGGAGCGGCACCGGCCCGCTCCCCCACCCGGCCTCCCGACGGCAGCATACTATGGGAGGCCGGGTGGGGGAGCGGGCCGGTGCCGTTCTTCCCAAACAAACAACACCCGGTGCCGTGCTTCCCCCTCAGCCTGAGCCGCGCAGCGCCAGTTCGGGTGCCATGGTGACCGAACGGGCGTCACGCCCGTCGATCCGCGCGAACAGCAGCTCGACCAGCAGCTCCGCCCCGCGCGCGACATGCTGGCGCACGGTGGACAGCGGCGGGCTGGTGTGGCGCGCCAGCGGAATGTCGTCAAAGCCGATCACCGCCACCTGATCGGGCACGGCGATGCCGCGCGCGCCGAGCACGCTCAACGCGCTCATCGCGATCACGTCCGATGCCGCGACGATGCCGTCGGGCGGCGACTCGCTGTCGAGATAGCGGGCGATTTCGCCCGCCGAGGCATCGGTGGTCAGATGAACGGGGACCAGCCGTCCCTCCCCCCGCCTTCGTCCAGGGCGGCGCAGAAACCCTGATAGCGGGCGGCGAACTCAGGCACCGCCGGATTGCCAAAAAACGCCAGCCGGCGACGCCCCCTACCCAGCAGATGCGCGGCCGCCATCCGGCCGCCCGCGACATTGTCGGTGCCGACGGTCAGCTGCTGATAGCCGTGCACCGCCGCCCCCCAGACAACCAGCGGCCGGAACCGGGCGGCGACCCGCTCGATCACGTCGATCTGGTCGGACTGGCCGATCAGGATCACGCCGTCGACCCGGCCCGAATCGACAATCGCGTCCAGCCAGTCATCGGCCTCCGGAATGACGCGCGACAGCAGCAGGTCGCGCCCGCGCGCCGCCAGCGCGTCGGCGAGCGGGCCGAGCAGGCTCATGAAGAACGGATCGGACAGATGCTGGCCGGTTTCATGGCCGAGCGGCAGCACGACGCCGATCGCGCCCGTGCGCCCGAGGCGCAGGTTGCGCGCCGCCTGGTTGATGCGAAAGCCATGCTCGCGCGCCAGCGCGCCGATCCGGTCGCGCGTCTCGGCGCGGATCGCGGGATTGCCCGCCAGCGCCCGCGACACGGTGGAAACCGAAACGCCGGCCAGTTTGGCCAGCTCGGCCAGCGAACCAATCGGAGCCTTCATGACCGTTCCATGCCATGGCCGGCCGCCCCCCGCCAGCCCGGCAGGGGTTAAGTTTCTGGCCCCAAAGGCTTCAGGGCGCGGTGCCGGGCGGGCGCGATTCGGCCAGGATCAGCGCGAACTGGTCATCGGCATCGGTCCATTCCCTGATCGGGCTCCACCCCCCGGCGCGCAGCAGCAGCCGTGCCTCGCGCGGGCCATATTTATGGCTGTTTTCGGTGTGGATGGTCTCACCGGCCGCCATCCCAAACGTCTCGCCCGCGATGGTGAAGCTCAAGTCGCGCACCGCCTCGAGATGCATTTCGATCCGCGCCTCGTCATCGTTCCAGCGCGCACGGTGGACAAAGCCGTCGACCGGAATGTCGGCGTCCAGCTCGCGGTTGATCCGGTGCAGCAGGTTGAGGTTGAACCGCGCGGTCACGCCGGCGGCATCGTCATAGGCGGCGATCAGTGTGCCGACATCCTTCACCCGGTCGATGCCGATCAGCAGCATCGCGCCCTCACCCAGCGTCTCGGCCATCGCGCGCAGCAGATTGACCGCGGTGCGCGGCACCATGTTGCCGATCGTCGAACCGGGGAAAAAGCCGAGCTTGGGCAGCGCCGCGATCGCGGGCGGCGGTTCGATCGGCAGCATGAAATCCGCCTCGACCGGCAGGATCGACAGGCGCGGAAAGCCCGAGGCGAGCGCTGCCGCCGATTCGCGCAGAAACTCGCCCGAAATGTCGATCGGCACATAGGCGGCCGGCCGCACCGCGCCCAGGATATGCGGCGTCTTGACCGACGATCCCGATCCGAACTCGACGACCGCGCGCCCCGGCCCGACCGCCTCGGCGATGTCGGGCGCGGCGGCGGCGAGCAGCGCGGTCTCCACCCGGGTCGGGTAATATTCGGGCAGCGCGGTGATTTTTTCGAACAGCAGCGACCCCTGATGGTCATAGAACCAGCGCGCCGGGATCGCCCGCGGACGCATGCGGAACCCGGCGAGCACATCGGCGCGGAATGCGGGGTCGGCGGTCATCGTCCGCCCGCCCGGATGCACGCCGGTCAGCTGCACGGGTCGCTCGCCAGGCGCAGGCCGTTGAACTGCCAGCGCTGATGGGGGTAGAAGAAGTTGCGATAGCTTGCGCGGGCATGGCCGCGCGGCGTCGCGCAGCTGCCGCCGCGCAGCACGAACTGGCCGCTCATGAACTTGCCATTATATTCGCCGACCGCGCCGGCTGCCGGGCGGAAGCCCGGATAGGGGCGATAGGCGCTGCCCGTCCATTCCCAGACGCCGCCGAACAGGCCGTGATCGCCGGGCAGCGGCCGCACCGCGACCGGCGCGTCGAGGAAATTGCCGCTGGCCGGATCATGGTCGGCAGCGGCGGCTTCCCATTCGAACTCGGTCGGCAGCCGCGCCCCGGCCCAGGCGGCAAAGGCATCGGCCTCGAACAGGCTGATATGCGTGACCGGTGCGGCGGGATCGACCGGATGCAGCCCGTCGAGCCCGAAGCTCAGCCACCCGCCCTCGCCGTCGCGCTGCCAGTAGAGCGGCGCCTCGATCCGCTCGCGCTGGATGAATGCCCAGCCATCGGCCAGCCACCAGCGCGGCGTCTGATAGCCCCTGTCGGCAATGAACGCCGCCCATTCGCCGGCGGTGACCGGCCGGTCGGCGAGCCGGTGCGGCGCCAGCAGCACGCGGTGGCGCGGCCCTTCATTGTCGAACGCAAAGCCCGGCCCGGCATGGCCGATCTCGACCACCCCCTCCGCCCCGTCGCGCCAGCCCATGGGCGGCGGCGGCGGTGCGGGCTCCCGGCGCTGCGGCCGGAATGCAGGGTGAAGCGGGTTCTGCGCGAACAGGTGCAGCAGATCGGTCAGCAGCAGCTCCTGATGCTGCTGTTCATGCGCCAGCCCCAGTTCAATAAGCGCCGCCTGGTCAGGCGTCAGCATGGCCATCGCCCCGGCCATCGCGGCATCGACATGGGCGCGATAGGCGCAGATGTCGGCCAGTGACGGGCGCGTCAGCAGACCGCGCTGCGGCCGGGGGTGGCGCGGGCCCTCGGCCTCGTAATAGCTGTTGAACAGATAGGCGAAGGCGGGATCGAACGGCCGGTAACCGGGCAGATCGCGCAGCACGAAGGTTTCGAAGAACCAGCTGGTGTGCGCCAGATGCCATTTGGCGGGCGACGCATCGTCCATCGACTGGACGGTGGCATCGGCATCACTCAGCCCCTCGACCAGCGCCATGCTGAACGCACGGACCTGGGCAAACAGGGCGGCCAGATCCGCCACGGGCGGGTCGGACCGGAAAGGGCGGGCGGCAGTCATCGGGCGGCGATCATAGCCGGCTCCCGCGACATTGTCGTGACCGGACCGGCGCCCGCATGCCGCGCCGCAACCGTCAGCGGGTCGCGCCCGGTTTCCACAGCACGTCGCCGCCATTGCGGCTGGCGACCAGCCGCGCTGCGACGAACAGATGGTCCGACAGCCGGTTGAGATAGGCGAGTGCCTGCGGGTTGAGCGGCACCTGCCCCGCTGCGACCACGGCGGTGCGTTCGGCACGGCGGACAATGGCGCGCGCCAGATGCAGCGCGGCGACGCCGGGCGTGCCGCCGGGCAGGATGAACGAGGTGAGCGGCGGAAGATCGGCGTTCATCGCGTCAATCTCCGCCTCCAGCCGCGCGACCTGGGCGGGGACGATGCGCAGCACCATGTCGGACGGCGCAAAGCTTTCGCCCGGCGTCGCAAAATCGGCCCCGAGGTCGAACAGGTCGTTCTGGATGCGCTTGAGGTCGCCGACCACCGGATCGTCGCCCAGCGCCGCGATGGCGACGCCCAGCGCGCTGTTGGCTTCATCGACATCGCCGATCAGCGCGAGGCGCGCGGCGCTTTTGGGCACGCGCGAGCCATCGACCAGCCCGGTCGTGCCATCATCGCCGGTGCGCGTGTAGATGCGGTTGAGCTTGACCATCGCGACGGGCCGGTCGGGTCAGCGCGACAGGAGCAGCAGCAGCGCGGCGATGATGATCGCGACGCCCTGGAAGAAGATCCGCCCCATCATCGCCTTGTTCTGGCGCAGGGCCGACTGGCTCGGCCCGGATCCTTGCGCGTTCAGATCGGCCTCGGTGGTTTTGAGGAACGCGACGACGCCCCGGATCAGCATGAACAGGGTCGCGATCATCGCGACGATGAGAAGCAGGGCAAGGATCGTCGTCATCGCGGCTATCTAGGCATCATCGCGCCGGAATCCAAGCGGCGCGCCGCCATTTCTGATCGCCCCGGTGATGATCGCCGGGTCAGCGCCCGCCACCCGCAGATCGGCAAGCGTCGGCGCGCCATGGCGCTTGGCGAGCCGCCGCCCGTCCGCATCAAGGATCAGCCCGTGATGGTGATAGACGGGCACCGGCAGGTCGAGCAGCGCCTGCAGCAGCCGGTGGACATGGGTGGCATGGAACAGGTCCGCCCCGCGCACGATCAGCGTCACCCCCTGATCGGCATCGTCGGTGACGACCGCCAGATGATAGCTGGTCGGCACATCCTTGCGCGCAAGCACCACGTCGCCAAGCAGATCGGGCCGCGCCGCCACCTGGCCGGCACGCTCGTCGGTCCAGACCAGCGGGCCGGTCAGCGCCGCTGCGCGGGCGACGTCCAGCCGCCAGGCATGAGGCCGCGACAGATCGGGTTCGCCCTGCCCTGCCGCCGGACGGCAGGTACCGGGATAAAGCGGCCCGTCCGGCCCGTGCGGCGCGGACTGGCTGGCCGCGATCTCGCGCGCAATGTCGGCGCGCGTGCAGAAACAGGGATAGACCAGCCCCATTGCGCGCAGCCGGTCGAGCGCCGCCCGGTAGAGCGGCAGCCGCGCCGACTGGCGGACCACCGGGCCGTCCCAGCTCAGCCCCAGCCAGGCCAGATCGGCAAGGATCGATTCGACAAAGGGCTCGCGCGCCCGGCCGCCATCAATATCCTCGATGCGGACGATGAAGCGGCCGCCCGCCGCCCGCGCCCGGTCATGCGCCATCATCGCCGACAGGGCGTGGCCGGCGTGGAGCAGGCCGGTCGGGCTGGGGGCGAAGCGTGTGATCAAGTCTGTGGATAACATGGTGGATCGGCTTGACCCTTTTGCCCGGCAAATGTCATCCCTGCGTCATCTTCGCCGGGCATTGCGCCTGTCGGAACGAGGGAGAGGCGCGCTTGTACCATCCCGATCTCATACGCCACCCGGACAGTTGCCCGGCGCTGGTCCTCAATGCCGATTACACGCCGCTCAGCTATTATCCGCTCAGCCTGTGGCCCTGGCAATCGGCGGTCAAGGCCGTGTTTCTCGACCGGGTCGACATCATCGAGACCTATGAGAAGCAGGTGCGAAGTCCGACCAGCGCGATGCGGCTCCCCTCGGTCATCGCGCTCAAGCAATATGTCAGACCCTCGCAACACCCCGCCTTCACCCGTTTCAACCTGTTCCTGCGCGACCGTTTCGTCTGCCAATATTGCGGCGCGGCGCGCGATCTGACCTTCGATCATGTCATCCCCCGCGCCTATGGCGGGCGCACCACCTGGGAAAATGTCACCACCGCCTGCGCGCCCTGCAACCTGAAAAAGGGCGGGCGGACGCCGCGCGAAGCGGGCATGGGCCTGCACGAACAGCCCTATCGGCCGACCAGCTGGCAGCTTCAGGACCATGGCCGCGCCTTTCCGCCCAACTACCTGCACGAAAGCTGGCGCGACTGGCTGTATTGGGACGTCGAACTGCAGGCGTGAGTGGGGGGGGCAGACCTCCCGCCCCTCAGGTCCGGTTGACCGGGCGGGGGACGCGGGGCACCATGTTGCGATGCAACAAGCCCCCGCGATCACCCAGAACCCCGACATCCGCTTTCTCGGCCGCCTGCTCGGGGATGTGATCCGCCATTATGGGGGCGAGCGGCTCTATCGGCAGACCGAATATATCCGCTCCGCCTCGGTCGACCGGCACCGGGGGCTGGCCGATGCGGCGTCGATCGATCCCGGGCTCGATGCGCTGGGGCTGGACGACACGCTCGCCTTTGTGCGCGGCTTCATGCTGTTTTCGATGCTCGCCAACCTGGCCGAAGACCGGCAGGGCATCGCGGCGGAACCGGGGGCGGACCTGAAGACCGCGCTCGCCGCGCTCGACCGCGCCGGGATCGGGCGCGAGGCGCTGATGGAGCTGCTGTCATCCGCCCGGATCGCGCCGGTGCTGACCGCGCATCCGACCGAGGTCAGGCGCAAGAGCATCATCGACCACAAGAACCGCATTGCCGAGCTGATGCGCCGCCGCGATGCGGGCTTTGCCGAAACAGCGGATGGCGAGCCGGTCGAGGAGGCGATCTCGCGCCAGATCGCGCTGTTGTGGCAGACGCGCCCGCTGCGCCGCGAGCGGCTCTATGTCGCCGACGAGGTCGACACCGCGACCGCCTATTTCCGCGACGTGTTCCTGCCGGTGCTGCCCGCGCTCTACCAGCGCTGGGAACAGCTGATCGGCGCGCGGCCGCCGGGGTTCCTGCGCCCCGGCAGCTGGATCGGCGGCGACCGTGACGGCAATCCCTTCGTCACCGCAGCCTCGCTTGAACTGGCGCTGGCGCGCGGGGCCGAGGTGGCGCTGGGCCATTATCTCGACGCCGTGCATGCGCTGGGCGCGGAGCTGTCGGTCTCGACCGAACTGGCAGAAGTGAGCGATGCCGTGCGCGCGCTGGCCGATGCCAGCCATGACAATGCCCCGGCGCGCGCCGATGAACCCTATCGGCGCGCGCTGTCGGGCATTTATGCGCGGCTGGCCGCCACCTATTCGGACCTGACCGGCCATGCGCCGCCGCGCGCGACCGCGCTGGCCGCGCCGCCCTATCCGGATCCCGATACGCTGCGCGCCGATCTGGTCGCCATCGCCCGGTCGCTCGGCGCGGGCGGCGGGCCGCTGGCCGGGGGCGGCGCGCTCGCCCGGCTGATCCGCGCGGTCGAGACCTTCGGCTTTCACCTCGCGACGCTCGACCTGCGCCAGAACAGCGCCGTCCATGAACGCGTGGTCGCCGAGCTGCTGGCACAGGCCGGGGTGGAGGCGGATTATCTGGCGCTCGACGAGGCGGCGCGCATTGCGCTCCTCACCCGCGAACTCGCCTCGCCACGGCCGCTCCGCTCGCCCTTTGCGCACTATTCCGACGAAACCGCCAAGGAACTGGCGGTGTTCGAGGCTGCGGCCGCGGCCCATCGCCGCCACGGGCCGGCTGCGGTTGAAAACTGCATCGTGTCGATGACGCGGTCCGTCTCCGACCTGCTTGAGGCGCAGCTGCTGCTGAAGGAGGCGGGGCTGGCCGCGCCGGGCGCGCAGCCGATGGTGATGGCCGTGCCGCTGTTCGAGACGATTGCCGACCTTGAGGCCGCACCGGCGATCATGCGCACCTGGCTGGCGCTGCCCCCGGTCGGCGCGGCGGCGCGGGCGCGCGGCTTTCAGGAGGTGATGCTCGGCTATTCGGACAGCAACAAGGATGGCGGCTATCTGACCTCGGTCTGGTCGCTCCACGAGGCGAGCGAGGCGCTGCGCGCGGTATTCGCCGAAGCCGGGATCGGGATGCGCCTGTTCCATGGCCGGGGCGGCGCGGTGGGGCGCGGCGGCGGATCGTCCTTCGCCGCCATTCGGGGCCAGGCCCCCGGCACCGTGCAGGGCCGCATCCGCATCACCGAACAGGGCGAGGTGATCGCCGCCAAATATGGCACCGCCGAAAGCGCGGCCGCCAATCTGGAGGCGATGGCGGCGGCGACCGTGCTGACCTCGCTCGCGCCCGAGGAACTGTCGGCGGCGGACCGGCGGCGCTTTGCGGGCGCGATGGCGGGCATGTCGCGCACCGCTTTTGCCGCCTATCGCGGGCTGGTTTATGACGATGGCGATTTTCGCAGCTTCTTCCGGCAGATGACACCGGTCGCCGAAATCGCGACGCTCAAGATCGGATCGCGCCCTGCCAGCCGCACCGCATCCGACCGGATCGAGGATCTGCGCGCGATCCCCTGGGTGTTCAGCTGGGCGCAGGCGCGGGTGATGCTGCCGGGCTGGTTCGGCGTCGGCCACGCGCTTCAAAGCATTGAGGACAAAGCACTTCTGCGCGACATGGCAACGGCCTGGCCGTTCATGGCGACGACGCTGGCCAATCTCGAAATGGTGCTGGCCAAATCCGATATGGGCATCGCCGCGCGCTATGCCGGGCTGGTCGCCGACCGGGCTGCGGCGGAGCGGATCTTCGGCCGCATCCGCGATGCCTGGTTCGCCACCCGCGACGCGCTGCTCGAGGTGACCGACCAGCCGCGACTGCTGGCGCGCACTCCCAAGCTCGATGCCTCGATCCGGCTGCGCCTGCCCTATATCGAGCCGCTCAACCTGCTGCAGATCGAGCTGCTGAAGCGCCACCGTGCCGGCGAGACCGATGCGCGCATCGCCGAGGGCATCCAGCTGTCGATCAACGCGATCGCGACCGCGCTGCGCAACAGCGGCTGAAACCGCACACGGACGACCGAAAGCACAGCGAAGCTGTGGCGCGAGCCGTGCAGGATCGCGCATGTCCTGCCAAGCATGCGCGAGCCGCATATATGCCCGCCCGTGATGGTGTTCGGTGATCAACCGCAGGACCTGACCGCGCGGGACTTCAAACCTCGGCTTTCCTGCGGCGGTTTTTCATGCGAACCTCTTGATTCGAAATGGGGGGGCGCATGGAAATATTGGGGGGCGTGATCGTCGTTCTTCTGCTTGTCATTGCCGGGCTGAATCTGGTCGAGGCGCGCGGACACAAATCGCGCGGACCGGACCGCCGGGAATAGCTTCGACGCCTGACCGCACACCCCGCCCAACACGGCCGCGCCCGCCGGCCTGATCGCGCGCCGGTGCGACAAGCAGGGCCGCCGCGCACCGGCCGCCGCATGAAAAACGCCGCGCGACCATCGGGCCACGCGGCGTTTCATGTTCGATCTTCGGGCTTTTGCCGATCGATCCAGCGGGGTCGGGTGCCGGCCCGGACAGGCCGGCACCCCCTCCCCCCGGAAAAATCAGGCGAAGCGGACGCCCACCCGGACGCGGCGGCGCACGGCGGCACCGACAAAGCCGAAGCCGAGGATCATCATCGCCCAGGTCTGCGGCTCGGGCACCGCGGCCAGGTCATAGCCCATGGCGTCGAACGCGATGATGTCGAACAGCGACACCTGCTGGAACGGACGGCCGCCCCCCGGGCCGGTCGCCGTCGGGTCCATGATGCCGATCGGCGGCGCGATGTTCAGAAGGACGTCGTCCTTCCAGTGGCTGGCCTGACGACCATCGCCGACGGTGCGGCCGGTCGACATCAGCGCCAGGCAGTTCTGGCCGCCATCGATCGAATAGCAGGGCGCACCGCCAATCGTCCAATCACGCACGGTCTGGCCATCAAGCGTGCCGTAGCGGAACAGGTCATGCACCGTGCCCCAGGCGATGTTGTTGAGGCCGGTGCGGCCCGGAAGCGCCACGCCGGGCAGCGCGTTCACATCGGCGGTGTCGACGCCCGAGCGGAAGCCGAGCGCATGGCCGATTTCATGGGCGGCAACGCCGACGAAATCGATCTTGCCCGGATCGATGCCGTCGGTCGGATCGAAATCCCAGTCGAACAGCGTCGAGAAGCTGACGCTGCCGTCGCGCCCATTGGGGTTGTTGGCCGCATAGACGGGAGCAAGGCCCATCGCCTTCATCTGCGCGGTGTTCACGTTCAGATTGTTGTTGTCGAACGAGTTGTTGGCATCAAGCACGCGGGTGTCGCGGTTGATCGGCTGGCCGGCCGGCTCGTTCGATGCAAACGTCAGCGGCCCTGCACCCAGCGAGGCGACCGCCACCTGGTCGAAGGTCGACTTGGCGTCGGCGATCAGCGCCTGGCGGACGGCGGAATAGCCGACCGTGTTGGTGGTCGAGCCGGTCGAGCCCAGAATGCCGGTGCCGAGCTGCGAGAAGCGGACATCGAGCCGGATGGTGATGTTGTCGTTGAACAGGCTGGTCCAGTAACGCGCCGCCGCTTCGAACGCCGCGCGCGCCTGGGTGCCTTCGCCCACGCCGCCCAGGTCGTTGAGGATGATGGTCATCCCGCCGCCGGCATTGTTCGACTGGACCGAGAAGCTGTTGAGGCTGTTCGGGTTGTAGGTCCCGTTATCCTCGACAAACTGGTGGTTACAGGTCGCGGTGTGGACATGGCCCAGCTGCGCCTGCGCCGCCGATGGCATGGCAAGGGCGCCAAGCGCCGCGCCGCCCATGGCGGCAATGATCAATCTGCTCACGCATTCATCCCCTTTTTTCGACGGGCTGCTACCCCACAGCCCGCGCGAAGGGGATGCTGACGGACGGTTATGGTAAATCAAGTATTAACTTATTGAATACCAATGATATAGAATATCATGTGTCCTTTTGGCACCATATTGCATGGTCGGGATCTGCGCCCGCCCACCCTGCCAAAGACACTCAGCCGAGCGCGAGGCCGAGCGGGGCCAGCGCACGCGGCGCCTTCTGCTTGACCTTGAAGAAGCCGGCGGTGGCGAGCGGCCACAGCGCACGGTCATAGGGATCATCGACACTCAGCGCCCCGGCCAGCGCAGCCGCCCAGACATCACCCTCCGGCCCGGTCGGCAGGCGGAACGCCGCCAGCGGCCGGCCGGCAGCAGCGGCATGAAGTTCATCCGGGGTTGCCGCGATGGCAGTCGGGCAGCCCCACAGCCCTTCGGCGCGCGCCAGCATGTCGGCCACCGCGCCGCGCGCAAAGCCGGCGACCGCCGGCGCGACGCCCGCCGGGCTGCGCCGGTCGGGCGCGCAAAGGCCGATGACGATGGCCGGCGGGTGCGCAAGCGCCGGCGGCAGCGCCAGCCCTTCGCCGTCATGCACGACCAGCGCATGGCCTGGCATCACCGCGCCGCCCGGTGCGGGCAGAGCGACGAGCGGATGCTCGGCCGCCTCGTCAAGCGGCTCGACATCCTCGACCAGCCCGCGCGGATCGAAGCGGCCGCCCGTGTAGCGGCGGATATTCTCCGCCCGCGCCGCATAGGCCTTGCCGCGCGTGTGCAGCCCCGCCACCCAGCGCCAAGACAGGGTGTTGGACGCGGCATCGCCGTCAAGCAGATGGCGCATGAACAGGTCCGCCCCCAGTTCCCAGGGCAGGCGCAGCGTGAAGATCCAGATGCTCGCCAGCCACATCCGCGCATGATTGTGCAGCCAGTTGTGCGTGGTGAGTTCGGCGATCCAGGCATCGAAACAGTCGATGCCGGTGCGTCCGGCCACCGCCGCGTCATAGGCGCGACGCAGCCCGGCATTGGCGTTGAGGCGATCAAGCGCCGCATCGCGCCCCTCGACATAGGCGCGCCAGACGCTCGGCCGCTGTTCAAGCCAGCCGCGGAAATAGCCGCGCCACAGCACCTCCTGCACGAACTTTTCCGCCGCCCCGCCATGATCGGCGGTCGCGGCGGCGATCACCTCGCGCTCATGCACCAGCCGGTGGCGCAGCCAGGGCGACAGGCCCGACACATTGGGCCGGGCGAGCGCATCGCCCGCCGCCGGGCCATGATCATGGTTGCGCCGGTCGGCATAAAGCTCGCCCATCGCCGGGGCGAAGGCGGCGATCCGGGCCAGCGCGGCGGCGCGCGTCGGCTCAGCCATGATCGCCGCCGATCAGCGCGGCCAGCGCCCGCCCCGAGACAAAGCCGCTCTCGACGCGCGGCCCGACCAGCCAGTCGCCGCACGCGCCCAGCCGCAGCGCCGGGTTCCAGAGCGCGGGCGGGCCGGGTTCCGCCAGCCGCGCGGCCATCGCATAGCGCCAGCGATGCGCGGTGACATAGGCCGGCACCGGCAGCGCAGTGCCGATCACCGCGCCAAATACGGCGAGCAGCGCGGCGGCGACCGTGTCGGCATCGTCTTCCAGATGCGCGCGTGACCAGTCCGGGCTGGCCTGGATGACAAATGCCTCCGGTCCCGCGCGCCCGGGCTTGGCCGAGTTGCGCGCCGCCCAGCCGATCACGCCGCCATCGCCGTCCGTGCCACCCCGCCAGCTGTCGGGCGCGGCCACCGGTTCGGCAAAGGCCGCCATCACCGTCCAGCACGGCGCGGAGCGGCTGGCCTGGGCACGGGCAGCGAACGCCGGATCATGGGGCGCAAGCAGCGCGGCCTGCTGCTCGGCGGGCACCGCGACCAGCACCGCATCGGCAGCGATGTCCAGCGCCGCGCCGCCCGCGTCACCGGTCACGCGCCAGCCGGCCCCGGCGCGGACCAGCGCCTCGGCGCGCGTTGACCACATCACGTCATGGCCAGCGGCGAGCGCGCGCACCGGCGCGTTCATCCCCGGCACGCCGACAAAGGCATCCGGCCCGGCAGCCGGCCAGGGCGCGACGATGCCCGCCGCCGCCCAGGCATCGACCTGCGCGACGAAATCGGGGGTGCGGGCGGTGAAATATTGCGCGCCATGATCGAACTGCACCGCCCCGAGCGGGGTTTCGGCCCGCCGGGTCGACATGCGCCCGCCCGGCCCGCGCGCCTTGTCGATCAGCCGCACCCGATGGCCGGCGGCCATCAGCGCATCGGCGGCGGCCAGCCCGGCCAGTCCTGCCCCGACAATCACGATCTGCATCACTTCCCTCCCGGCTCGACCCCGCGACGCCCAGCGCTGTCCGGGGCGGGCCATAAAGCGTTTGGGCACGCGGGGAAATCGCCGCGCACCAAGCTGCGCCCGGCCATTGCACAACGGGGCGGATCGACTAGCTTGGGCGGGCGCAGAGCGCGACTCGGCAGGGCAACTTCGGGGGCGGTGGAGCAGCGATTGGAACTGGTCAAACCGTCTTACCGCACCGGCGCAGACGAGGCCCGCGAACGCCTGTCGGCGGCGCTTGCCCGCGCCGCCGAGGGCGACCGACGCGCCTTTTACGAAGTCTATCAGCGCAGTTCAGCGAAACTTTACGGGATATGCTGCCGTATCTTGGGCGAAGGCCATGACGCGGAGGAGGCGTTGCAGCACGCCTATCTGAACATCTGGCGGCGGGCCGACCGGTTCGACCCCAGCCGCGCCAGCCCGATCACCTGGCTGGCAGCGATCGCGCGCAACAGCGCGATCGACCGGCTGCGCGCGCGCGGCGGGGCGATCATGGCCCCGATCGAGGACGCGGCCGACATCGCCGATCCCGCCCCCGATGCCGCGTCGCTCGCGGAAATGGCGGAAGACGGCGCGCGGCTGCATGCCTGTCTGGGCGATCTGCCGGGTCGCGAGGCGGGGCTGATCCGCGCCGCGTTTCTGGAAGGCGCGAGCTATCCCGAACTCGCCCAGCGGTCGTCCGAACCGCTCGGCACGGTCAAGAGCCGGATCCGCCGCGCTCTGCTGAAGCTGCGTGAGTGTCTGAGCCGGTGAACGACGAAGATGATCTGCTGGCCGCCGAACATGCGCTGGGCCTGACCGATGCCACGGCGCGGGTCGATGGCGATGCCGGCTTCGCGCTGGCCGTCGACCGCTGGCGCGCCCGGCTGCTGCCGATGATGGGCGCGCCCGACAAAACGCCGCCGACCGAGCTGTGGGCGCGCATCGCCGAAAGCCTGCCGCCCCCCGCCCCCGCCGCACGCCCGGCCCGGGCGGACGGCCCCCGGTTCTGGCGGATGGCAACCTATGCCTCGGCAGCACTCGCGGCGAGCTTCCTTGCGGTGATCGTGCTGCGCCCGACTGCCCCGGCACCCGCACCGGCACCGCAGACGGCCTCGGCACCTCCGCCGGCCACCGAACCGGCAGCCGGGCCAGAACAGGCCGCGCCGATCATGGTCGCCGCGCTCACCCCCGCCGCCCCTACGCGCGGCACCGGGCTGGTCGCCATCACCTTTGACGGGCGCGAGGGGCGGATGACCGTGCTGCCGACCGGCATGGATGCCGGCGGCAAGGCAGCCGAGCTGTGGGTGATCCCCGCCGACGGCAAGCCGCGCTCGCTGGGCGTCATTCCCGACAAGAGCGCGGCGACGATGGTGATCGCGCCCGAAGAGCGGCGGATGCTGGGCGCGGGCGTGAAGCTGGCGATCACGCTCGAACCGCCGGGCGGCGCGCCGGGCGGCAAGCCGAGCGGCCCCGTGGTGATGGCAGGCGAGATGCGCGCCGTCTGAGGTGCGGGCCTGAGAGTTGTTTGTTGCGCGCCTCACGGCGCGGGGGCGGCACCGGCCCGCTCCCCCACCCGGCCTCCCAACGGCAGGTTACGCTATGGGAGGCCGGGTGGGGGAGCGGGCCGGTGCCGTTCTTCCCAGCTAACGACTCCCCGGTGCCGGTCTTCCCAACCAACGACTCCCCGGTGCCGTTCTTCCCAACTCGACACCCCCGGCACGCCCCATCCCGACCAGACGTTGCCGATCAGCGATCAGCCGTTGGCGACAGGCTGCATCCGCCGCCCACGACCATGCGTAGCTGGCTGCGTGGGCCCGGACCCCTGACGGGGCCACGACCAGAAAGGGATTTGACATGAAGCTGATGCTGAAGGCGGCGACCGCCGCTGTCCTGTTCGCCACTGCCGGTGCGGCCATCGCCGCCGACACCGCGCCGATCGTGGGCGGTGCGCCCATGTATCCGAACAAGACGATCGCCGAAAATGCCGTCAACTCCAAGGACCACACGACGCTGATCGCGGCGGTCTCGGCGGCCGGCCTTGTCGATGCGCTGAAGGGCCCTGGCCCGCTGACGGTGTTCGCGCCGGTCAATGCCGCCTTCGCCAAGCTGCCCGCCGGCACCGTCGAAACGCTGCTCAAGCCGGAAAACAAGGGCGCGCTGACCGGCGTGCTCACCTATCATGTCGTCCCCGGCCGCGTGACCGCCGCCGATCTGGTCGGCAAGATCAAGGCCGGCGGCGGCAAGGCGGTGGTCAAGACGCTGAACGGCGGCACGCTGACCGCGACGCTGATGGGCGACACCGTGATGCTGACCGACCAGAAGGGCGGCATGGCCCATGTCACCCAGGCCGATGTCATGCAGTCGAACGGCGTCATCCATGTGATCGACGCGGTCGTCCTGCCGTAAACCCTGCAGGCTTCCGCGCGGGGCCGGGCGGATGTCCGCCGCCCGCCCCGCGCGGCAAGACCGGGAAAGGCCGTCCCCCTGACACGGTCTTTCCCATATCGCCCGCCGGCTCCATGAACCGCCGCAAAGGCCGGGAACCGGACGGGCTTATGGCTGGGCGAAGGCCATCCCCTCCCCCCTTGCACCCGGGGACGGCCTTCGCCCTTTTCAGCCTCAGCGCGGCTGGCGCACCGCCGTCACCGCTGCTGCCGGATAGTCGCTGAACAGCCCATCAACGCCCGCGGCCAGAAACTGCGCCAGCTCCTCCGCCAGCCGGCCATGCGCCTCACCCGCCGCGCCGCTGCGCAGTTCGGCGGGCAGGAACATGTTTTCGGCCCGGAAGGTCCAGGGATGGACGACCAGCCCGGCGGCATGGGCATCGGCAACCAGCCGGGTCGGCGGCAGCGACCGGCCGGCGGCGTCGCGCGGCACCACCAGCGTCTTTTCCGGCCCGATCCCGGCGGCATAGCCGGCAATCTCCTTCAGCCCCGCTGGGGTCAGCATGTCGGCATAGGCGGTGCCCGGCCGGTCGGGCGGCCCGCCCGCCCCGGCGACCAGCTGGACGAGGCGGAGCGCCGTCATCCCCTTCAGCATCTTCAGGTTTTCGACCTCGAAGCTCTGGATGAACACGGGGTCGGCCGCGCGCGTCCAGCCATGATCGGCAAGCACCTTCAGCATCGCCGCTTCGAGCGGCAGGCCGATGCCGCGGAAATAGGAGGGATGCTTGGTTTCGGGATAGACGCCGACGCCGTGCTTGCGGGCCAGCGCCACCACCTCGGCAAAGGTCGGGATGCGTTCATCGGCAAAGGCCGTGTTGCCGGGCCGGAGCCGGGGCAGCCGTTCGCGCGCCTTGAGCGTCTTCAGCTCGGCAAGCGAGAAATCCTCGGTGAACCAGCCGCTCATCTCCACCCCGTCGATCAGCCGGGTCGTGCGGCGGGCGGCGAATTCGGGCCGTTCGGCGACATCGGTGGTGCCCGAAATCTCGTTTTCGTGGCGCGCGACCAGCACGCCGTCCTTCGTCATCACCAGATCCGGTTCGATGAAATCGGCCCCCTGCTCGATCGCGCGTTCATAGGCGGCAAGCGTGTGTTCGGGGCGCTCGCCGCTGGCGCCACGATGGGCGATGACGACCGGGCGGGCGGATGCGGCGGGAACGGGGGCTGCGGCGGCGGGGGTGAGGGACGCGGTCATGGCCGCCAGAATGGCAAGGGCGGCGCGAAACGAAAGGCCGGCGGTGAAGGGCATGTGACTTTTTCTCCCGGTCCCGCTAGCAGCGCGGGGATGAATGCCACCGACCTTCGCATCGCTTTGTTTAGCGGAAACTACAATTACGTCCGCGACGGGGCGAATCAGGCACTCAACCGGCTGGTGGGCTATCTGCTGCGCCAGGGCGCGCAGGTGCGCGTCTATGCACCGGTCGTCGACACGCCGGCCTTTGCGCCAACGGGCGATCTGGTCGGCGTCGCATCGGTGCCGGTGCCGGGGCGCGGCGAATACCGGATCGCGCTCGGCCTGCCGGCGGCGGTGCGGCGCGATCTTGATGATTTCGCGCCCAACCTCATCCATCTGTCCGCGCCCGACATTCTCGGCCACCGCGCGCTCGCTTATGCGCGCCGCCACGATCTGGCGGTCGTCGCCTCGGTCCACACGCGGTTCGAAACCTATCCGCGCTATTACGGCCTCGCCTTCATGGAACCGGCGGTCGAAGCGGTGCTGCGCCGTTTCTATCGCCGCTGCGACGCCATTGTCGCGCCGTCGGATTCGATGGCCCAGTGCCTGCGCGGCCAGCGGATGAGCTATGATGTCGGCATCTGGAGCCGGGGGTCGATCGCGACATCTTCAACCCCGGCCGCCGCGATCTGGGCTGGCGGCAGGCGCTGGGCATTGCCGATGACGATGTGGTGATCGGCTTTCTCGGCCGGCTGGTGATGGAAAAGGGTCTCGACGTGTTTTCCGACACGATCGAGGCGCTGGAGCGGCGGCAGCTGCGCCACAAAGTGCTGGTGGTCGGGGACGGCCCGGCGCGCGACTGGTTCGAACGCCGGCTGCCGCAGGCGGTGTTCGCCGGGTTTCAGGGCGGGGCCGATCTGGGCCGCGCGGTCGCATCGATGGACATGCTGTTCAACCCCAGCGTCACCGAGACGTTCGGCAATGTGACGCAGGAAGCGATGGCCTGCGGCATTCCGGTGATCGCCGCCCGCGCGACCGGCAGCGAAAGCCTGGTGGCCGACGGCGTGACCGGCCGGCTGGTGCGCCCCGGCGCGATCGAGGCATTTGCCGACGCGCTGGGCGACTATCTGGCCGATCCCGACGCCCGCATCGCCGCCGGACAGGCGGGCCTTGCCCGCGCCGCCCAGTCGGGCTGGGATCAGGTCAACCAGGCGCTGGTCGATACCTATCTGCGCGTGCTGCGCCAGCGCCGCGACGGCGGCGGCGCACCGCAAGCCAGCCCGGTGCCCTGACCGGGCCGGGGTTCGCCCCGCCCCGCTCCATCTTCAGCCTGAGGAGCCGGGCCGGCCAGCCCGGCCCGAACATTCCCTAGCCCTCGTCGCCCATGCGCAGCGCGGCGATGAACGCTTCCTGCGGAATCTGGACGCTGCCATATTCGCGCATGCGCTTCTTGCCTTCCTTCTGCTTTTCCAGAAGCTTGCGCTTGCGGGTAATGTCGCCGCCATAGCATTTGGCGGTCACGTCCTTGCGCAGCGCGGCGATGGTCTCGCGCGCGATCACCTTGCCGCCGATCGCCGCCTGGATCGGGATCTTGAACAGATGGCGCGGGATCAGATCCTTCAGCCGCTCGCACATGTGGCGGCCACGCGCCTCGGCGGCGCTGCGGTGGACGATCATCGACAGCGCATCGACCGGCTCGGCATTGACGAGGATCGACATCTTGACGAGGTCGCCCGGCCGGTAGCCGATCTGTTCGTAATCGAAGCTGGCATAGCCGCGGCTGATCGATTTCAGCCGGTCGTAGAAATCAAACACCACCTCGTTGAGCGGCAGTTCATAGGTCAGCTGCGCGCGGCCGCCGACATAGGTCAGGTTCTTCTGGATGCCGCGCCGGTCCTGACACAGCTTCAGGATCGCGCCCAGATATTCGTCGGGCACATAGATCACCGCCTCGATCCACGGCTCCTCGATCTCGGCGATGCGGTTGGGATCGGGCATGTCGGCGGGGTTGTGCAGTTCGATCTGCCGCCCTTCGGTCTCGCCCGCCGCCTTGGTCAGCGCGAGCTTGTAGACCACGCTCGGCGCGGTGGTGATCAGATCGAGATCATATTCGCGCGTCAGCCGTTCCTGGATGATTTCGAGGTGAAGCAGCCCCAGAAACCCGCAGCGGAAGCCGAAGCCGAGCGCGGCCGAGGTTTCCATCTCGAAGCTGAACGACGCATCGTTCAAGCGCAGCTTGGAGATCGATTCGCGCAGCTTTTCAAAGTCGTTGGCATCGACCGGAAACAGGCCGCAGAACACCACCGGCTGCACTTCCTTGAAGCCGGGCAGCGGCTGGGCCGCCGGCTTTTTGGCATCGGTGATGGTGTCGCCGACCATCGCCTGGCTGACATCCTTGATCTGCGCGGTGATGAAGCCGACCTCGCCCGGCCCGAGCTGGGGCATATGCTCGATCTTGGGGCGGAACACGCCCACCCGGTCGACCAGATGCATGGTCCCGGCCTGCATGAACTTGATCTGCTGCCCTTTTTTAAGGACGCCATCGACCACGCGGACAAGGATGACGACGCCCAGATACGGGTCGTACCAGCTATCGACCAGCATCGCCTGCAACGGCGCGGTGGCATCGCCCTTGGGCGGCGGGATCTTCTTGACGATCGCATCCAGCACCTCGTCGATGCCGATGCCCGATTTGGCGCTGGCGAGCACCGCCTCGGACGCGTCGAGGCCGATAATCTCCTCGATCTCGGCGCGGACCTTTTCGGGCTCGGCGGCGGGCAGGTCGATCTTGTTGATGACCGGCACAATCTCATGATCATGCTCGATCGACTGATAGACATTGGCGAGCGTCTGCGCCTCCACGCCCTGCGCGGCGTCGACGACGAGGAGCGCACCCTCGCACGCGGCGAGGCTGCGCGACACCTCATAGGCGAAGTCGACATGGCCGGGCGTGTCCATCAGATTGAGGACATAGCCGTTCCAGTCGAGGCGCACCGTCTGCGCCTTGATCGTGATCCCGCGCTCTTTCTCGATGTCCATATTGTCGAGAACCTGCGACGACATCTCGCGCTCGCTCAGCCCGCCGGTGCGTTGGATCAGCCGGTCGGCAAGGGTCGACTTGCCATGGTCGATATGGGCGATGATCGAGAAATTGCGGATCTTGTCGAGGTCGGTCATGCCGCGCCCCTAGCACTGCCGGGGCCGCTTGCCAAAGCCCGGGAAAAGCCGGTGCGAGCGCGCGCGCTTTGCGCTATGCCTTGCGCCGAACAAGGGGGTCGCCACCATATGACCGGTCGTCCGTTCCGCGCCGCATGCGGACCGGACCAGGGTCACCGGCAAACCGGTTTCAGCTTGAAGGGGCGAGAGGGAGGAATGACGTGCGCAAGATGATGACGATGACGGCGGCCGCTGTGGCGCTGCTGGCGGCAGGGCCGGCCTTTGCCGTCGACAAGAAGGACACCAAGGGCTCGTCCGCGCGGCAGATGCAGACCAAGCAGACGGCCGAGATCCCGGTGTGCACCAAGAAACTCGGCACGATCGCGATCGTCGAGCCGGACAATCAATGGTGGCGCGAACTCAACCTCGGCAGCCCCGAGGCGATCATCAAGATCTTCGTCCAGCGTTCGGGCTGCTTCACGCTCGTCAATCGCGGGCGCAGCATGGCCAGCCGCAACATGGAACGCGCGATGGCCGATGCCGGCGAACTGCAGGCCGGATCGAATCTCGGGCGCGGCCAGGTGAAGGCGGCGGATTATTTCCTGCAGCCCGACATTGTCAGCTCCAACCGCAACTCGGGCGGCGGCGGCGCGCTGGGCGCGATCGGCGGGCTGCTCGGCGGGCGCGCGGTCGGCGGGCTGCTGGGCGGCATTTCGGTCCGCAAGAGCGAGGCCAATGTCACCCTGTCGGTCGTCAATGCCCGCACCACCGAAGAGGAGGCGCTGGTCGAAGGCTATGCGCGCAAATCCGACCTGAGCTTTGGCGGCGGCGGCGGTGCGTTCTGGGGCGGCTTCGCCGGCGCGGCCGGGGCGGCTATCAGAACACCGAAATCGGCCAGGTGATCGTGCTCGCCTATCTCGACGCCTATACCAAGCTGGTCACCGAACTGGGCGGCCTGCCCGAGAACGCTGCAGCCGCCGCGCCCAAGGCGCGCTGAACCGGCGGCGGCTTCAGGGGGCGGGCGCCTCGACTGGCAGGCGCCCGCCCCCTCCGGATTCCCCGCCCCTGCTGTCTGCGATGCCGCTTTCTTGCGCGGGGCGACGGAAAGTTCGCACGACGGCCTTGATCCGCACGCAAAGCCCCGTTAAGGGCAGCCACCTTGCCTCCGGGGCGGTCCGCCGCCCGGTCCGGTCGGGGAGTAGCTCAGCCTGGTAGAGCACTGTCTTCGGGAGGCAGGGGCCGGAGGTTCGAATCCTCTCTCCCCGACCATTTCTCCAGCGTTCGCAGCCTAAAACGGCAGAAAACCGCGCCTTTCAATCTGAGGCAGGTAGATGGTTGCGATTCAAATCCGCAAGATTGTGCGGCCGATTGTGCCCTCCCCCCCCCCCCGCTGTGCCGGGGAGCAGGCAGAATGGCAACTTATCGTCGCGGCGCCGTCTACTGGTGGCGTCGAAACTTTCCTGCGCGGGAGGGCACCTCCCATTCTATAACAATCCGGATCTCAATGAGGACGGCGTACACGGTCTGGACGGCGCGCAACATGACGCCAGCCTACCTTATCTGCTCAGCTTTTTGGCCGCCATGGTGATCAGCCACCGTTGCGGTTGTTGGTCCCGCGCGCGCCGCCTATTGCCGGATCGGGTCTGATCAGTTTCGCGCCTGGATCGGCTGTTGCCAACGGAGACCGACATGCTTTCCCTTGTCCTGCTCGCCGTCTCAATCGGTCTTCTCATCAAATGCGCTGTCGACGATCGACGTGAGTATCTGCTTTTCAAGACGCTGGCCGGGACCGCGGACAGGCAGCAGATCTACCGGCTTTGGCTGTTCAAGGGCCTCGTGCTGTTCGGCCTTTTCGGCGTGGCGCAGCTGGCGATGCTGGGCAGACTGCCGGCGCTGTTCGTTCTCCCGGCCGAGTTCGCACCGATCGCTGCGATGATCCGGGCGCGGATCGGCGCACTCGATCTTAGCGCCGACCATTTGATAGGATCCGGAATATCGTTCGGCACCGGGGTCGCGATCACCATGATCGTGGCGATCCGGACCGGCAAGAGCATCGGCGCCGGCGATTTCGACGCGCTGCGGCCGCGCAACCGGGCAGAGCTTGGCTGGGGCGCATTGCTGTCGCTCAACGCGGGGATTGGCGAAGAGCTTTTCTTCAGGCTCGTGCTGCCGTTGCTGTTCACCGACCTGGCCGGGGATCCGCTGCTGGGCTTCGCTCTCGCGACGATCGCCTTCGGTCTGGCGCATGCCTACCAAGGCGTCGTCGGCGTGCTGACGACAGGGCTGATCGGCGCCTTTCTCGCCTTCGTGTATCTTGCCACCGGCAACCTTTTCATCGTTGTGGCCATACACGCTGCGATCGATCTGAACGCTTTGGTCCTGCAACCCTGGCTAATGCTGCGGTTCGGTCGGCCGCGCAAAGTCGCCTGAACGCGGCTGACGCGACCCAATCGTCCCTGTCTTCGACCCCACGCCCGATCGGCCGGGCACAACCAGGCGCGGCTTTGTCGGCGCGTGCGTTTGGCCGCCAACGCCGCGCGCGGCTCGTCCAATAACGGCTCCCCGCATCCACCAGACCCGGGGTTTGCCCGGCTTGCAAACCTTTGTCGCGATGATATCGGGCTGGGGGATTGAGCGCCGCGCGGTGTCGCGGCCCGACAGCGCAATTGCGGGGTGACGCGTTCTTGCTTCACGTTCGGTCCACATGTCGAAAGGCCATATGAGCGCGCGGCAGCACCAGGTCTGGTCCGTCGCCCTGCTTGCCGGCCAGCGCCCGGGCACCGACCCGCTGGCGCGAGGGTTCCGCCGGGGCGCCAAGGCGGTGATCCCGATCAACGGCCGCCCGATGATCGCCTGGGTGCTCGATGCGCTGCTCAAGTCGCGCCATGTCGGCCGGATCGTCATCATCGCGAAGGACGGCGATCTTCTCAATGACCCCGCGCTCGTGCATTTCATGGCCGAGCCGCGCATCACGGTCCGGTCGGGCGGGGCCGGCATCTCGCGCAACATCATGGCGCTGGCCGGGCGCGAGACGCTGCCCTGGCCGATCATGATCACCACGGCCGATCACCCGCTGCTCACCACGCAGATGGTCGACGATTTTCTCGCCCGGGCATCCACCCATGATCTGTCGGTCGGCATGGTGGCCCGCGAAACGATGCTGGCGCGCTATCCGGGGACAGACCGCACCTGGCTGAGGTTCAGCGACGATGGCTATACCGGGGCCAATCTGTTCGCGCTGCACACGCCCGTCACCTGGAATGCGCTGCAGCTGTGGACGCTCGCCGAACAGGACCGGAAAAAGGCGCTGCGCCTGTTCCTGCATTTCGGGCCGAGGCTGGCGTTCAAGGCACTCACGCGGCGCGTGTCCGGCCCCGAGGGCATCGCGCTGGCCGGCGCGCGACTGGGCCTGTCGGCACAGCTGGTGGCGATGGCCGATCCCGATGCGGGCATCGATGTCGACAAATGGTCCGACTATTGGCAGGTCGATGCGATCCTGAGGGCGCGCGGCGCGCAGGCGGCGGCGGCCGCCCCGTCCGGCGCGCGCGCGGCGGCCAAGATCTCGATCTTCGACCTTGACCGGACATTGACCCGCCAGCCGACCTATACGGCGCTGCTGCTGTTCATGGCGTGGAACCATGCCCGCTGGCGCCTGGTGCTGGTCCCGCTCGTCCTGGCGGCGATGCTCGCCTATCTGGCCCGGCTGGTCAGCCGGCGGCGGCTGAAGGAGATCGAGCATGCGCTGCTCATCGGCAGCGCGGTGCCCCGCGCGACCGTGCACGCGCTTGCCGAGCGCTTTGCCGACCGGCTCGACCGCAACGGCTTCTTCGCCGAAGGCCGGCAGCGCATCGCGGCCGAGCGCGCCGAGGGGCGGCGGGTGATCCTGGCAACCGCGGCCAACGGCTTTTATGTCGAGGCCCTGGCACGGCGGCTGGGGATCGACGAGCTGGTCTGCACCCGTTCGACCTGGCACGATGACAGGCTGACCCCGGCGATCGATGGCGACAATTGCTATGGCGAAGCCAAGCGCGAAATGGTCGAGCGCCATCTGGAGGCGGAAGGCCTGGCGCGCGCCGACATCCATGTCCGGTTCTTTTCCGACCATGCGTCGGACAGGCCGACATTCGAATGGTCGGACGAACCCGTCGCGGTCAATCCGTCCGCCAAGCTCAGGGCGCTGGCGACGCGGCGGCGCTGGCCGGTTCTGCATTGGAGCTGAGCCGCAAGTGACGGCAAAGGCACAAGGCCTGCAACGGGCAGGAAACATGGCAGTGATGGCACCAGCACCGTGCGCATAGGCGTTCTCTGCAACCACGATCAGATCCACCAGATCGCCCACAGCCTGCCGATCGCGCTGGCGCTGGCGGATCTGGGCCATGACGTGCTGATCGCCGCCAGCAGCGATGCGATCATCGCGGAAATCACCCGGCTGGCGGGGCCGGAGCGGCTGGCGCGGCTCAGGCTGGTCCGGCTCGATGTCCGGCGCGGCAGCTCGCGCCTGGCCGAACAGCTGCTGGGCGGGATCGTGCCGGCCCGCAAAATCGTGATCTACCGCGACAATCTCGACCTGTTCCGCAGCCTTGACGTTCTGGTGGTGACCGAGCGGACATCGCTGCTGCTCAAGCAGCGTTACGGGCTGCACGCGCTGAAGATGGTGCTGGCCGACCATGGCGCGGGGGACCGCGCGATCGGCTTTGGCGCATCGGCGGCCCGCTTCGACCATATTCTGGCTGCCGGGCCCAAGATCCGCGACCGGCTGGTCGCCGAAGCTGGGGTCGATCCGGCGAACATCACGATCACCGGCTATGCCAAGTTCGACACCATGGCGGGCGACCGGCCGGTCCTGCCGATGCAGGCGAACGGGCGGCCGACGATCCTTTACAACCCGCATCTGTCGCCGCACCTGTCGTCCTGGTATCGGATGGGCCGGGCGGTGCTGGACCATTTCGTCGCCAGCCGGCGCTACAATCTGATCTTTGCGCCGCACATCATGCTGTTTCACCGGCGGTTCGTCGTCACCATCGACCGGCTGCGGATCGACCGCCCCGGCCGGATCGATCCGCGCTGGCTGGCCGCGCCCAACATCCATGTCGACACCGCCAGCCGCGCGCTCACCGACATGACCTATACCCGCGCCGCCGACATCTATCTGGGCGATGTCAGCAGCCAGGTTTACGAGTTCATGCGCGAACCCCGCCCCTGCCTGTTCCTGAACGCCCATCATGTCGACCATGCCGGCGATCCCAATTACGCCCATTGGCAGGCGGGACCGGTGCTCGATGATGTGGGTGATCTCGACGCGCGCATCGATCAGGCCATCGCCAACCACGACGCCCGCTACCGCGCCGTGCAGCAGCGGCTGTTCGCCTATACCTTCGATCTGACCGACGAGCCTTCGGGCATGCGTGCCGCGCGCGCGATCACGGCGCTCTACGCATGACCGACGCCACGCGCCAGCGCGGGGTCGTCAGCCGGATCTACGCCAATCTGGGGCTTTTGCTGGGCGGCAAGGCAGTCGCCGGCATCTGCAGCCTTGCCTATCTGATCATCGCCGCCCGCGCGCTGGGGCCGAAAGATTATGGCATCCTGATCCTCGTACATGGCTATGCGCTGGCGGTGGGGGGCATCATCAGCTTTCCGGGCTGGCACGCGATCGTCCGCTACGGCGCGCCGGCGCTGGCCGAAGGCGACCGTCCCCGGCTGTGGCGGCTGATGCGCTTTACCGCCCTCGTCGAACTGGGTGCCGGTGCGGTCGCGGTGGCGGTGGGCATGGCGCTGGCCCCGGTGATCGCACCCCGGCTGGGCATATCCGGCGCGGCGCTCGACTATGTCGTGCCCTACAGCCTTGCCATCGTCATGGCGGTGCGCACGACCCCGGCGGGTTATCTGCAGTTGCTCAGGCAGTTCAGGCTGCTTGGCCTGCACCATGCGGTGATGCCGCTGTGCCGGCTGATCGGCGCGGTTGCCGTGATGCTGCTCGGCCTGGGGCTGACCGGGTTCATCATCGTCTGGCTGCTGGCATCGATCGCCGAATCCGCCAGCCTGTGGATCATGGGCTGGCTGGTGGCGCGGCAGCATGATCCCGGCGCGCGCCTGTTCCGCGCCCCGCCCGCCGATGCGCCCGCGATCGGCGCTGAAAATCCCGGCCTGTTGCGGTTCATGCTGTTCGCCAATGCCGATGCGACCTTTGCCGAACTGGCGCCGCGCATCGCGCTGCTGGCGGTGGGCTGGATGCTTGGTCCGGCAGCCGCCGGGCTGTTCTCGGTCGCCCAGCGCGCCACCGTGATCATCGCCCAGCCCGCGCAGATCCTGGCGCAGGCGGCCTATACCGAGTTCGCCCATCTGATCGCCAGCGGCGGCCGGGGCGCACCCCTGCGCAAGGCGCTGTTCGCCAGCATCGGCCTGTCGATGCTGGCGGCCCTGCCGCTCGTTGTCCTCATCGCCTGTTTCTCGCGCGAGCTGGTGGTGCTGCTGGGCGGGGAGGCGTTTGCCGGCGCAGCGGCGCTGGCGGTCTGGCTGCTTGCGGCACGCCTGATCATGCTGGCCGCGCCCCAGCTCAGCTCCGCGCTGATCGCGCTTGGCCATGCCGGACGGTCGATGAGCGCGAACATCGTGGCGAGCGTGCTGGCACTGCCGCTGCTGCCGCTTGCCCTCAAGGGGTTCGGCCTGATCGGATCGGGCTATTTCGCGGTGCTGGAATCGGTGCTCGCGCTTGGCGTGCTGGTGTTTCTGTGCCTGCGCGCGACGGGGACCGCCAGCCCCGGCCCCGCCGCGACCGATGATCAAATCTGATCCTACGTATTTATACGTTTTTTGGCTGGTTCCTTCTGATTTTCAATCTGATGGGCCTTCTGTTGCCGGTCAGCGTTAATCTTTTTTGCTTACCAATTTCGTAGATAAGGTCAGCTTAACCGTCAAAAATTGACCCGCTTTCCTCTGCGGCGACAGCCATTCTTCTATACCGGGGCGATAGGATCATGGTTGCCGAAATGAGAGGAAGGCATGGCTCTGGTTAAGAACTCCGCCAGATCGGAAAATGTCGCAGCCCGCCCTGCCGCCGCCGGGTCGGCGCGCGAGGCCGAACTGCGCCGCAAGCGCGCGCGCACGCTCGCCAAGCAGCAACAGGTGGCCGAGCGGATCGCCGCGGCCAGCACCGAGCTGACGGCGGGCATCAACGAGGCCGCCGCCGCCGCCGAGGAGCTGAAGCGCGCCTCCGACGAGATCGCCGTCGGCGCCGAACAGGCGTCGAGCGCCGCGCAGATGTCGCTTGCCGCCTTCCAGCAGGTCGCCGGCGCAATCACCCGCCAGATGCAGAATGCCGAGACCAGCCGCGACAAGGGCGAGGCGTCGCAGCAGGTGATCGCCCGCACCAGCGAGGAGATCGCCGCGCTGATCGCCAACGTCACCACCGCCGCCCACCGCCAGACGGCCTCGGTCGAAATGGTTGCCGAGCTTGAAAAACAGGCCGCCAATATTGACGACATCGTCAAGGCCGTTGGCCGCATCGCCGACCAGACCAACCTGCTGGCGCTCAACGCCGCGATCGAGGCCGCCCATGCCGGCCAGCATGGCAAGGGCTTTGCCGTGGTGGCGGACGAGGTGCGCACCCTGGCCGAAACGTCGGAGCGCAGCGCGACGCAGATCCAGGAGCTGATCGGCAAGATCCAGAGCGATGTCCGCGAGATTGCCGCCGGGATCAACCAGTCGGCCGCCGCGATCGACGACGAGGTCGCCAAGGCGGTCACGATCACCGAGCAGCTGGCCCAGATCCGCACCGATATCTCGACAATCGTGACCGGGATTCAGGAAATCGCGGTCGGGGCCACCCAGTCCAACGTCGCCACGCAGCAGGCACTCAAAGGCATGCAGGAAATCGCCTCCGCAGCCGAGCAGCAGTCGGCTGCCGCCGAGGAATCGGCGAAGACGGTGGCCGAACAGGCGATGGCGCTGTCGGAATGCGAACAATCGGCCCAGTCGATGTCCGACCTCGCCGATGATCTGAAAAACTCGTCGGACGTCGCCAAAAGCGCGGAGGAAGTGGCCGCCGCGTCCGAACAGCTGTCCTCGGCGGTGCATGAGATCAGCAAGTCCGGGACCCAGATCATGGCCGCGATCGAGCAGATCCGCAAAGGGGCCGAGGTCCAGTCCGCCGCGACCGAGGAATCGGCGGCTGCCGCGCTGCAGATCGAGCGCGGCGTCGATGTCGCCCGCGAACGCGCGTCGCAGAGCAGCGAAAAGGTCGGCCAGATCCGCGAGCTGCTGGCGCGCAACAAGCTGGCGGTGGACGCGATGGTCGCGGGCATCAACAACTCGGCGGCAGCGTCGCGGGCCAGCATCCAGCAGGTCAAGGACCTGGATCTGGTGTCGCGGCGGATCGACAAGATCGTCGATGCCATTTCCACCGTGTCGATCCAGACCAGCATGCTTGCGGTCAACGGCGCGGTCGAGGCGGCGCGGGCCGGCGAATATGGCAAGGGCTTTGTCGTCGTCGCCACCGACATCCGCAACCTTGCCCATGATTCGGCTGAAAATGCCGATCGGATCAAGGACATGGTGCGCGCGGTGCAGGACCAGATCGCGCTTGTCGGCCAGGACCTGAACGAGATCGTCGCCGCCGCGCTGGCAGAGGTCGCCAAGGCCGAAAGCTGCACGGCGAACCTCATTCGCATCGAGGGCGAAATCGCCGAAATGGAACGCGGCGCAGGCGACATCATGAGCGCATCGGTCGAAATCGCCGCTGCCATCGCGCAGGTGAAAACAGCCGTCGAACAGATCGCCGCCGCCGCGCAGGAGGCCGACAAATCGGCAAGCGAGGCCGCCAGCGCCGCCCAGCAGCAGGATCAGGGGGCCCGCGAACTCGCCACCGCTATCGAGGAAATCGCCGCTCTCGCCGACGAGCTGCAGAGCGCCGCCTGAACGGGAGGCCGAAATGGCCCAGACACCATCGACCCGGGCCGCCCGCCGCGGCCCGCGCGCGCCCCGCGCATCTGCTCCGCCAGCTGCCCCGGCGGCTGCCGATATCGGCAGCACCGTGGCGGCAACCCCTGAAGGCGGTGCCGCCGAACGGGGCACGGCCACACGCCAGTTCGTCACCTTTGCCATCGACGGCCGGCCCTTTGCGGCCGAGATGGCGGCGGTGCGCGAGATCATCCGCTTGCCCGATATCGTGCGGGTGCCGCTGGCACCGCCGGCGCTGGACGGCATCGCCAATCTGCGCGGCGACGTGCTGCCGATCGTGTCGCTGCGCCGCCTGCTCGGCCTGCCGGACCGGCCGCGCGACGAAGCCAGCCGGGCGATGGTCATCCAGCTCGGCCAGCCGGTCGGCTTCGTGGTCGACCGGGTGTCGAGCGTCGCCAGCATCGCCGAAGCGCAGATCGAACCCGCCGGCACCGCCCAGTCGGTGATCGACAGCCGGTTCCTGGCCGGCATGATCCGCGACGCCGATGGCCGCGGCATCACGCTGATCGTCGATTTTCCCCGTCTGGCAGTCGAGGCGCTGGCCGAAGCACAGACCATGGCCGGCCGCGCCCAGACGCCCGGCCAGCCATCCGGCCATGCGGGGGCCGATGATCGCACCCCGGCCGAGGCGGGCGATGGCGGCGACGAGATCCGGCTGGTCAGTTTCCGCCTCGACGGGCAGGAATATGGCATCGCCATCGCCGATGTGCGCGAGATCGTGCATTCGCCCGATCGCATCATGCCGGTGCCGGGTTCGGACGGCCATGTCCTTGGCCTGATGACGCTGCGCAACCGCCTGCTGCCGCTCGTCGATCTGCGCCGCCTGCTCGGCCTCGAGGCGCGGCCGCTCGACGAGAAAAGCCGCATCGTCGTGCTCAAGGTCGGCGAGGACTCGGTCGGCCTGGCCGTCGATACGGTGACCGAGGTGCTGGGCGTGCCCCGCACGGTCATCGAACAGCTGCCGCCGCTGCTCGCGGCGGGACGGGGGAGATCGCGCAGGTCTGCCGCCTGGAGGAAGGCCGGCGGCTGGTGTCGGTGATCGACAGCCGGGCGCTGTTCGTCCACCCGGCGATCGAGGCCGCCGGCAGGCTGGGCGGCGACGAGACCGGAGGCGACGGCGCGGCGGAGGCGGCTGCGGGCACGGAACCGGGCGCGGGCGATCAGGGCCAGCTGATCGTGTTCCGGCTCGACCGCCAGGAATTCGGCGTGCCGATCGCCGATGTGCGCGAAATCCTGCGCGTGCCGGACCAGATGTTCCGGGTGCCGCGCGCACCGGCGGCCGTTGAGGGGGTGATCAACCTGCGCGGATCGGTGCTGCCGGTGCTCGACCTGCGCACAAGGCTGGGCATGGACCGGCTCGACACGCAGGAACGGCAGCGGATCATCGTGTTCCAGATCGACGGTGTGCGAACCGGCTTTGTCGTCGATCATGTCAGCGAGGTGCTGAGCGTCGATGCCGGAGCCATCGAGCCTGCCCCGGCGCTGTCCGCCGCGCAGGACCGGCTGCTGCCCCGCCTCGTCAACATGGGGCAGCGCGGCCGCATGCTGCAGCTGATCGATGCCCATCATCTGATCGATGCGGACGAGCGGGCCGAACTTGCCGGGATGCTGGACGCGGCCGCATGATCCGCCTGCTGATCGTCGACGATTCCGCGCTTGTCCGGACCCAGCTCGCCCAGCTGTTCGCAGAGGAGGGCGGGTTCGAGATCGCGCAGGCGCGCAACGGTGCCGAGGCGGTCGAACAGGTGCGCGCGCTGCACCCCGATGTCATCACGCTCGACATCAACATGCCGCAGATGGACGGGCTGACCGCCCTGTCGCTGATCATGACCGAACGGCCGACGCCGGTGGTGATGGTGTCGTCGCTGACCGAACAGGGCGCGCTGGTGACGCTTGAGGCGCTGCACCTGGGGGCGGTCGATTACATCGCCAAGCCCGGCGGCACCATCTCGCGCAGTTTCGGCGACATCCGCCGCGAACTGGTCGCCAAGGTCCGCGCCGCCGCCGGGGCGCGGCTGCGCCACGGCGAACCGGTGCGGGCGCGGCCCGCCCCGCATTCGTCCCCCCGTGCCACCCCCGCCCCCGCCCCCAGCCTGCGCCCGGCACGGCGCGCCGGGCTGGTGCTGATCGGCGTGTCGACCGGCGGCCCGAAGACGCTTGAGGACATTCTGCCCGATCTGCCCGCCGACTTTCCCTGGCCGGTGGTGATCGCCCAGCATATGCCCGCCGCCTTCACCCGCTCCTTTGCCGAGCGGCTCGACCGGGTCTGCCCGCTGAAGGTGGTCGAAGCGGCAACGCCGGTCGCGCTCGAACCCGGCTGCGCCTATGTCGCCAAGGGCGGGGCCGATCTGGTCGTCGCCGACCGGGCCGGGCGGCTGTTTGCGGTCCCCAAGCCCGAAAACCCCGCGTTTGCCTGGCACCCGTCGGTCGAGGTGCTGGCGCGGTCGGCCCTGCAGCACTGCCCGGCGCAGAGGCTGGTCGCGGTGATGCTGACCGGGATGGGCAATGACGGCGCCGACGGCTTTGCCGAGATCCGGCAGCGCGGCGGCCGGACAATCGCCGAATCCGCCGAAACCGCGATCGTCCATGGCATGCCGCGCGAACTGATCCTGCGCGACGGCGCCGAAGTCGTGCTGCCCGCCCAGAAAATCGCCGACCAGCTGAACCGCTGGGCGGCGGGCGGCTGACCATGCCCCTGCTCCAGCCCCGCAGCCGGGCCGATCAGGCCCCGCACCGCATGCCACCGCCGCCCGCACGGCTCAGCGCCGCCGACCCTGCCGCGCGCCGCCGCGCCGCCCAGGCGCTGGCCGGGCAGCCCGCCGCCATGGCCCGGCTGCTGGCACGTCTGGCGGTGGAGCCGGACCGCGCGGTGCGCGCGGCGCTGATCGACGCGCTGCTGGCGATCGGCAGCGATGCCGCGCTTGGCGGCGTCGCCGCCCTGCTCGGTGCCGAGGATCCGGGCATGCGCGCGGCGGCATTCGAGGCGATGGCCCGGATCGACGATGCCCGCACCGTCGCGCTGCTGCTGCCGCTGCTCGACGACCCCGACGCCGAACGGCGGCTGCGCGGGCTGGCGGCGCTGGCCGGCCGCCGCGATCACCGGCTGGCCGGGCGGCTGGAGCGGCTGCTGGCCGAGGAACAGGACGCCAATGTCTGCGCCGCGGCGGCGGATCTGCTCGGCGAGCAGGGCGACCGCGCGGCGCTGCCCGCGCTGCTGCGGCTGAAGGCGCGGTTCCGCGCCGAACCGTTCCTGCAATATGCAACCGATGCCGCCATCGCGCGCCTGCGGGAGCGATGAGCATGGGCCATCCCCAGGTCAGCGACGATGATTTCGAGCGGTTCCGCGACTATTTCCACCGCGAGACCGGCATCCATTTCGACGCCTCGAAACGCTATTTCGTCGACAAACGACTGGTCGAGCGGGTGCGCGAAACATCAAGCGGCTCGGCCAAGGCCTATCTGGCGCGGCTGAGCCAGGGCGGCGCGGCGACCGAGCTGCAGCAGCTGATCAACGCGATGACGGTCAACGAGACCTATTTCCTGCGCGAGGAATATCAGTTCGAGGCGCTGGTTGATTCGGTGCTGCCCGACATCGTCGCGCGCCGCCGCCACCGGCGGCCGATCCGCATCTGGTGCGTGCCGTCCTCCACCGGCGAAGAGCCTTATTCGGTGGCCATCTATCTGCTCGAACGCTGGCCCGCGCTCGCCGACTGGGATGTGGAGATCCTGTCGTCGGACATCGACACGGCGGTGCTCGAGCGCGCACGGGCCGGCCGCTATTCCGCCCGCTCGGTCCAGCATCTGCCCCGCGCCTGGCTCGCCCGCTATTTCGTGCCGCGCGGCGACGAATATCAGCTGTCGTCGGAAATCCGCGACTCGGTCAGCTTCACGCGCTGCAACCTGACCGCGCCGGGCGAAACCCGCGCCTTTCGCGACATCGACGTCATCTTCTGCCGCAACCTGCTGATCTATTTCGACGACCGTTCGCGCCGCATCGCCGCCGATGCGCTTTACGACGCACTGACGCCGGGCGGCTTCGTCCTGCTCGGCCATTCGGAATCGATGGGGCGCATCTCGTCGCTGTTCAGCCCGCGCAGGCTGCCGCGCGCGATCGTCCATCAACGGCCGGGGGACGCCGCATGAACCCGATCCTCGTCGTCGACGACGCAGCGGTGATCCGCAGCTATTATCGCCAGATCCTGTCCGGGGCCGGCTATCAGGTCGCGGAAGCGGACAATGGCATCGACGCGCTCGAAACCGCGCTCGCCCAGCCGTGCAGCCTGTGCATCGTCGATGTGAACATGCCCCGTCTGGACGGCTTTGCGTTTTTGGAAGCGCTGCGCCGCGAACCCGTCGCCCAGCCGCCGGCGCTGGTCATCACCACCGACAGCGGTGCCGTCACCGCCGCGCGCTGCCGGCTGAGCGGCGCCAGCGCCTATCTGCCCAAGCCGGTCCGGCCGGAGACTTTGCTCCACCATGTCGCGCTGCTGACCGGGGGACGGGCATGAGCCGGCTGCTCGACCAGTTCCTCGCCGAGGCGCAGGACCTGCTGCAGGGGATCGATGCCGGGCTGATGCAGCTTGAGCGCACGCCCGATGACGATGCGGCGATGAACGCGCTGTTCCGCTGCGTCCACACGCTCAAGGGCAATAGCGGCCTGTTCGACATGGCCGAGATGACGCGGCTGCTCCACGCCGCCGAAGACCTGATGGATGCGGTGCGCGGCGGCGTGCTGCCCTTCACGCCGGTGCTTGCCGATCAGCTGCTGCGCGCCGCCGATCTGGTTTCGGCGCTGTGCGACCAGGTGGCACAAAGCGGCGACACGCACGGCCCGCGCGGGGACGAGGCGGTGGCGATGGCCGCGACGCTGCGCGCACTGATCGCCCCCGCGTCCCCCGAACCGGCAGCCGGGACGTCCGCCCAGTCCACCGCTCCCCCCGCCGATCAGCCCGTCGATCCGCCCGCCGACATCCCGGCCCCGGCGCTGGCGGCGGCGCGCGACCATGGCGGGGAAGACCCGCTGGTCTTCATCCGCTATCTGCCGAGCGAGCAATGCTATTTCAGCGGCGATGATCCGCTGCGCAATGCCCGCCAGGCACCGGGGCGGATCTGGGGACGCATCGTCGCGCCGCAGGACTGGCCGCCGCTGGCCGAGCTTGACGCCTATTGCAACCGGCTGGCGTTCGAACTGGTCTGCGCGGCCCCGCACGAGGCGCTCAGCCGGCATTTCCGCTATGTCGCCGATCAGGTGTCGCTGATCCCGATCCCGGTGCCCGCTGCCGAGGCGGAACCCGGCCCGGCCGCCGAACCTTCAGCCGATCTGGCGTCGCTGCTTGCCGACCAGCGCGCGACGCTGCTGGAGGCTGACCGGCCCGACTGGCATGCCGGCCGGGTGCGCGCGGCGGTGGGCGTGCTGGCGGGCGGGGCGCGGCAGCTTGGGCTTGCCGATCTGGCCGGGCGGCTGCCGGCGCTGGGCGACGCATTTCTGGACAGCGACGATCCGGCTGCGCTGATCGAGGCGGCCGACATGCTGATCGCACAGGCGCGGGGCGCGCCGGATGCGGCTGCCACCGGCCCGGACACGCCCTCGGCCGCACCTCCGGCCGCGGCGGCGCGCGCCGACGAGCCCGTCGCCGCCAGCCGCAGCCTGCGCGTCGATCAGGCACGGATCGACCGGCTGCTCAATCTGGTCGGCGAGATGGCGGTGGCGCGCAACGCGCTGCCCTATCTTGCCCGCCATGCCGCGCGGCTGGAGGGCGGCCGGGAGCTGGAGCGCGAGATCAAGGCGCAGCACGCCGCGATCAGTCGCATCACCGACGAGCTGCAGGGCGCGATCATGCAGATCCGCATGATGCCGGTGGCGCTGGTGTTCGAACGCTTTCCGCGGCTGGTGCGCGACCTGTCGCGCCGGCTGGGCAAACAGATCGAGCTGGTGCTGGAGGGCGAGGAGACCGAGGCCGACAAGAACATCGTCGAAAGCATCGCCGACCCGCTGATCCACATGGTCCGCAACAGCCTCGATCACGGGCTGGAGATGCCTGAGGAGCGCATCGCCGCCGGCAAGCCCGCAACCGGGCGCATCGCGATCCGCGCGGCGCAGGAGGGCGACCGCATCCGCATCGAGATCCGCGACGACGGGCGCGGCATCGATCCCGAGCGGGTGCGCGCGCGGGCGGTCGAGCGCGGGCTGATCGCGCCCGATGCGGCAGCACAGCTCAGCGAGCGCGATGCCGTGCAGCTGGTGTTCCTGCCCGGCTTTTCGACCGCCGCGGCGATTTCGGACCTGTCCGGGCGCGGCGTGGGCATGGACGTGGTGCGCACGGCGGTCGAGCGGCTGCACGGCGACATCGCGCTCGACAGCGTGCCCGGACGGGGGACGACCGTGCAGATCATGCTGCCGCTGTCGGTCGCCATCACCCGCGTGCTGGTGATCGAAACCGATGGCCAGCGTTTTGCCGTGCCGGTGGACGCGGTGGTCGAGACGCTGCGGGTGCCCGAAACGGCCGTGCAGGGGGTGGGACAGGGGCAGGCCATCGTCCGGCGCGGCCGGATCGTCGCGCTGCGCCCGCTCAATGACGCGCTCGGCATCGCGGCCGCGCCGCGCCGGAGCGCGGCGGGCGAGCTGGCGATCCTCATCCTCCAGCGCGGGGACGAGCAGATCGGCCTGATCGTCGATGATTTCCGCGAAACGCTCGACGTCATCCAGAAGCCGCTGGGCGCGATGCTGGCCGGGATCGACATCTATTCGGGCTCGACGCTGATGGGCGACGGCGCGGTTGTCATGGTGCTCAACGCAAGGAGGCTCGCCTGATGCCGATCCGGCTGTTCAAGCGCAAAGCCGTGCTGTCGGGCGAGGTCGATGTGGAGACCGCCGAGACGCTGCATGCGTGGCTGATCGAAGCTCCCGGTCGCACGATCGACCTGGGCGGCTGCACCCATATCCACCCCGCCTGTGTGCAGGTCGTGCTGGCCAGCGGCGCGCCGGTGCTCGCCCTGCCCGCCGATGCCGATCTGCATGGCTGGCTGGCCCCGCTATTTTCTCCGGACTGATAGGACTGCCGATGCCCAAGACCATCCTGATCGTCGATGATTCCGCCACCATGCTGATGAGCGTCCGCGCGACGCTGGAAATGAACGGCTATGTCGTCGAAACCGCGGCTGACGGCTGCAAGGCGCTGTCGAAGCTGCGCAGCGGGCTCAAGGCCGACATGATCATCACCGACATCAACATGCCGCACATGGGCGGGATGGAACTGATCAAGCAGGTGCGCGCCCTGCCGGGCTATCGGTTCAAGCCCATCCTGACGCTGACCACCGAAAGCCAGGCCGCCAAGCGCGACGAGGCGCGGCGGCTGGGCGCGACCGGCTGGCTGGTCAAGCCGGTGCCCGGCCCCGAGCTGCTGGAGGTCGTCCGCCAGGTGATGCCGGGCTGACACGCGGGATGCCGCCAATGCCCCGCCCCCGACACCCGCAGAGCGGACCACCGCGCCCCCGGCATGCCGCCGGCACCGCCGCAGCCGCGCTGCTGGTGACGGCGGCGGCCGCGCTGCTGGGCGGATGGCTGGCCGGCGGCTGGGGGCGGCGCTGGCGCTGGGCGAGGCGGCGGCGCTGCTGGGCGTGGCGGCACGCAGGCGGCCCGACAGGCAGGCGGCGGAGACCGTTTCCGCTGCGGCCGCACCGCCGTTCGCGCACGACATGGCCGATCCGGTGGAAGCGCCGCCGGCCACGGTCGAGGCCGATCTGCCGCCCCCTGCCCCGGTGCCGGCCCCGGCGGGGATCGATGCCGGCGAACTGATCCGCTATCTCGACACGCTGCGCGGCCAGATTGCCGGTGTGCAGGGCGATGCCGAAACCGGGGTGATGGCGATCATCGATCAGGCAACGCGGCTCAATGGCAGTTCGGCCGAGCAGCAGGCGCGGCTCAGCCGGTCGGTCGCCGATGGCGAGGCGCTGCTGCGTGCCGCCGCCCGGCCCGATCACATCATCCAGTCGCTGACCGCGATCCTCGACCGGCGCGCCAGCGACCTGTCGGCCAATCATCAGCGGCTGGAATCGCTGGCCGAAGGCACGGCCCGGCTGCGGCCGGCTGCGGACGAGATCGCCAAGATTTCGGACCGGGCAGTGCTGCTGTCGTTCAACGCCGCGGTCGAGGCCGGGCGTGCGGGCGCTGCCGGCGGGTCGTTCGGCGTGGTCGCCGACCAGGTCCGCGCACTGGCCGAATCGATCGCCTCGGTCGCCAAGACGCTGGGCAGCGAGCTGGACCTGATCGCACAGCGGATGCGCGAGGAGCTGCTGCGCGCCCGGCCCGATCCGGGGCGGGCGATGCCGACGTCGCCCGGCTGATGGCGGAACTGGGCGCGCTGCACGAGGAGGTGAACCGCAGCGGCCACACGCTGATCGGCCTGATCCGCGAAGCGGGCGGCAGCCATGCCCAGCTGACCGAGGGGCTGGCGCATATTCTGGGGGCGGTGCAGTTCCACGACATCATCCGCCAGCGGCTGGACCATGTCACCGAGGCGCTCGACGAGCTTGAGGCGCATCTGACGACGCCCGACGCCGGAGCCGGGCCAAGCCTTGCCGACCGGCTCGAGACGCTTCGCGCGCGCTATGTGATGGAAAGCGAAAGGCTGGCCCATGCCGCCCCGCCGGCCACCGTCCACACGCCCGAACCGGCGATGCCCCGCGTCCAGCTGTTCTGACCGGCGGCGGCCGGCAGGGCAGACCCCGGCCGCCGCCGCCTGGGTTCAAAAGCGCATCGCCACCTGCAGCGACCACAGGCCACCCCCCTTTGCCGGCCCCGCAACCGCGCGCACATAGCGGGCCGACAGGCTGAGGCCGGTGCGCGTCTCCAGCCTGATCCCGCCGCCCGCATCGATGGTGTCGCGGGCCGACTGGCGGCTGGCGGTGGTCGCGGGCAGGGCAATGTTGCCCGCCAGCGCAGAGGTCAGCACATGCCCCCCGCCGGCCAGATTGATCCGGCTGTCCAGCTCCGCAAAGGGCGCGATGGTCAGCGCGTCACCGGCGGCGGTGATCCGCCACGATGCCTCCATCCGCGACTCAATGCCCCAGCGCGCGAGCCTCTGGCGGGCATAGGCAAGCGCCAGCCCGTCGGCCGCCGTCTCCTCGAAACCGCCCAGCCGCACCTGCTCATAGACGATCCGGCTGCGGACAGCGGCGGTCAGCGGCCCGGCCGCAATCCCGCTGGCATAGCCGAGCGTCGCGGCCAGATGCCGGCCGCGCGTCCGCCCGCGCGCGACGAGGCCGGGCAGCCCGGTTTCGCGGCGAATATCGGTCAGCTCTGGACGGGCATAGCTGATGCTCGCCTCGATCGCGCCCACCGGCAGCGCCCAGCCGGCAAAACCGCTGACCGCAAACCCGCGCGACCGCGCCAGCCCACCATCTGCAAACATCGTCCGCCCCTGCGTCCAGCCGACCGACAGGCCGGCATTGCCGCGCCCGAGGCGCGCATCCAGCCCGATCAGCCCGCCTTGCGCCCGGATGCGGCTGCTCTCGCCGCCCGCCGGACCGGCAAAGCGCCCGCGCTCGATCAGCGGCGCGGCGAACAGGCGCACGCCGCGATCGGCACCTGACAGACCAGGGGCCCGGGCGGCATCGCTCAGCGCGCGCAGCCGTGCCGCCTGGGCGATGGCGAGATCGGGCAGCTGCGCGGTCTGCGCGGCGGCGGCACCCGAGGCCCCGTCCAGCGTCGCCTGGACCCAGCGGGCATAAAGCGCGTGGCCGCTGCCGCTCAGATGATTGCTGTCAAACCAGACGAACCGGTCCTGCGCGGCGGTATCGGGCGCGCACAGCCGGCCATCGGCATCGATGCAGGCCCGGTCGAGCGGCGCGAGCCCGAGCGCCCCGTGATTGGCGGCCAGCCAGTCGAAAAAGGCCTGCTGGCGGATCAGCACGATGTTGGTGCCGGCGGGCAAATCGCCGCGCATGTCAGCGAGCGTCATCGCGAGCGCGTCATTCACGCCGCCGACAATGCCGGTGAGCGCGGCGCGCAGCGGTGCCAGCTCCGCACCCGCGACCATCGGCAGATACTGGACCGGGGCGACCTCGGCGACGGCCAAGGTGCGCGCACCCAGCCCGGCCAGCCGGCGGACATGGCCCGAAGCCGCGCTGACGATATCGCCGCCAATCGCCTCGGGTGCATCGCCTTCGGCCAGCCGCAGCAGATCATTGGTGCCGGCCTGGATGACGAACAGGTCGTCCGCCGCCGGCCGGATCCGGCCCCCAGCGACCAGGGCAGCAAACTGGTCGATCTGCACGGTCACGCCGCTCGGCAGCACGTCGGGCTCGCCGCGCGCGGTCATGTGCGCGCCCGACACGGCAAAGTTGATGCCCCGGCCCGGTACTGCCGGCCCCGCTGCCAGCAGCGGCGCGACCGGCCGCCCCAGCCGTTCGGCCCAGACCGGGCCGTTCGAATCGCGGCACAGGTCATCGGGGCAGAAATAGCCGGGCCGGTCGGCCGCGCGCTCGCCGCGCAGCCGGGCGAGATTGCCCTGATCGGAATCCGAATCCCCGAACACGTAAAGCACGCCAGACGGCCCGGCAGCGGCCACGGGCCCGGCGATGGGCAGCCCCAGCATCGCCGCGCCAAGCAGGGCGATGCGGCGGACTGGGCGGCGGACTGGGCTGGGCACGGGGCGACGGACGGGGCGGTCGAACGCCGGAACAGCTCGGGACGCGACGGCGGCGGCACGGGCGGGCAGGTGACGAGAAAGCGGTGCGGAAAACATGATGGGCAGATCCGGTGGTTGCTGACCGGCCTGTTGTGCGCGCCCGGCGGCCGCCGCGTCGTCCAGCCCCATCGGCGCGGACGTGCCGGGCGTCCGCGCCGATCGGCCCGGACCCCGCTGCGCCCCACCGTTGCGCCTTAGTTGCGCGTCAGCCGCGCGTCAGGCGGCGCGGCCGCCCGCCTGGCGGCGATAGGCGGAGGGGGTTTCCCCGGTCACGCGGCGAAAGGCGGCGTTGAACGTCGATTTGGCATTGAAGCCGACCTGTTCGGCGATGGCGAGGATATTGTCCTCGCTGGCCGCAAGCGCCCGGCACGCCGCCTCGACGCGCCAGCGATTGACATAGTCGTAAAAGCTGGTGCCGCCGCGCATGTTGAGCGCCTGGCTGAGATAATGGGGTTTGACGCCGCAGCGTTCGGCAAGGGCCTGCAACGTCAGGAACGGATCGGCCCAGGGCCGCTCGGCGGCCATCACCGCATCCAGCCGGTCGAGAATGCGGGCGCAACTGTCATCGTCCAGCCCCGACCGGGCATAGGCACCGGCATCGGCGATGGTCGCAGCACCGGCATCGCCGGCCGCCGGCAGGGGAGCGTCGTCCCCCGCCTCAGGCGGCAGCAGGTCGCGCGCCCAGACCGGCACGGGATCGCCCTGCTGCAGGCCGAACAGGGCAAGGCCGATCAGGATCGCGACCTCGACCAGCGCCGCCATGTCGTCGCCCAGCAGCGACCGGTCGGCAAACAGCGCCAGCAGGCTGTCCGCCAGCTCGACCGCGAACGCCGCCAGCAGGAACAGCAGAAACCCGTCGAGCCAGCGCAGCTCGACCCCGCTGGTGTTGGACAAGAGCGCGCGCATCCGCCGGCGATGCGCGGCCAGCCGCCGGATCGTCGCCACCGCCGACACGGCCAGCGCCGCCAGCCAGCCGAGCACGAACAGGGTCAGCCCCGCAATCGCGGGCAGCAGCCCGTCCGCCGCCGGCAGCCGCCCGTCGACCAGAATGGCATGGCGCACCGCGCCGTCGAGCCGCAGCAGCGGCACCAGCGCAAGGATGGCGACGCCCCACAGCGTGAGCGGCACGCGCAGCGACCGCCAGTGCCCCGCACTGGGAGCCAGCGTCGCGCTGCGCACATAAAGCCAGGGCGCGAGCGGAAAGAGCGGCCAGACCAGCAGCACATAGCCTGCAAACGCACCGTGGCGGGCAGGGCTGGCAAGCGCCAGCGCGGAATCGGCCAGATCGAGGGTGAACACCAGCAGCAGCGCCGCCAGCGCGAGCAGCGGCCCGCGTCGCTGGCGGCCCGACGGACCGAGCAGCCGCGCCGCCACCAGCGCCAGGCTCAGCCCGCCGCCGCCCGCGCCCATCAGCACGATGATCAACTCCGGCGTCGTGCCCATGACCCGCTGCCCACCCCTTCCCCCGGCAGACCTTGCGGGCCCGCCATCGCTCACGGGGCCGGGTTGCGTCGCCGGGATGACAGTATCGTGACAGCACATGCCCGCGCCCGCCGCGTGCGGCAACACGGGCGGGCGCGGACTGGTCAGAGGTGGCGGGGGAGCGAAGCCTCCGCTCCCCCGAACATCGGATCAGAAGTCGTAGCGCAGCGAGGCCGAGATCGTGCGACCGTTGATCGACCGGCCCCAGCCAATACCGTTGGCAGGCAGCTGGCTCTGGTTGATGTCGAAAAAGCCCGCCTGGTTGAACAGGTTGCTGGCATTGACCATCAGCTGCACCCGCGCCACCGGCTTGAACAGCGCGAACGCGTTCACCGTGGTGAAGCCGGGGATGCGCAGGATATTCTCGTCCTGTGCATAGCTGCTGGTCACGGTCACGATGTTCGCGCCGACATTCACCCGGTCGAACTCAAGCTGCGGCATCACCGTGATCGTCCAGGCCGGCTGGCGGCGCGGTTCCTTGCCGGTGAGGCTCGCGTCGAATTTGTCCTCGGTGATCTTGGCGGTGGTGTAGGTCGCGCCGCCGGCGATGCTGAACGGGCCGTGGCGGAACGTGCCCTCGAGCTCCAGACCGTAAGCGCGGTAGGTGCGGAACGTCGCGTTGGCCGAGCCATTGAGCACATTATGGTCGTCGGCATAAGCGAGGAACGCGGTCGCATTGACGGTCACGTTGGTGCGGCGGAACTTGAACCCGCCTTCGAGCTGGCGGACCTCGTCGACCCGGTCGGCCTTGCTCGGCACGCTGCCATCGGCGGCGACGGCCGAGGTGAACAGGATCTTGTCCGCATTGGCGCGGCCGCCACGGCTGTAGCGCGCAAACACCGCCAGCGGCTCCGAGATCCGGTAGTTGACGCCCGCTGAATAGCTGAGGAAGCCATAATCATAATCGACCGGGGCCGGCCGATCGAGCGGCAGGAAGCCGACCCGGGTTTCGGGCGCGGAGATCGCGCCATCGCCATTGACGTCGAAGCTGGTCAGGCCCACCCGGCCGCCGCCCAGATCGGCGCCGACCAGCGACCCGCGCACCCGCCCGCGATCATAGCGCAGGCTGCCGCCGATCGCGAGCTTGCCGACATGGTAGTTGACCGAGCCATAGGGCGCGAGAATGCTGTAATCGACATCGAAAATGCGGCGGAACCGGCTGCTGTTGCCGCGCGCGAACGAGAAATAGCCGCCCTGGGTCTGGGCGACGCCGGCCGCGCTGGTGATGTCGACCATCGCGGTGCGGCCATTGCCCGCCACATCGGTGACGATCGAGGAATGCAGCCATTCGGACGACAGCTGCTGGTCGGCGGCGTAAAGGCCGCCGGTCACGGTCAGCGCGCCGCCACCCATGTTCCACACCCGCGACGCGCGCAGATCATTGACGAAATAGTCGAGCGAGCGCGCCCGGGTCTGCGCCATGAACGACAGCATCAGCTGCCCGTTGCCGTTGATCGGCGACCCCGCCGCAATCGGCTGGCCGGCGAGCGGGCCGCTGGCATAGCGCGCGGTCGCCCCGGCACCGCCAATCTGCGCGGCCAGGGCATTCACCGTGTTCACCGACGATGGAAACACGCGCAGGAAGTCGCCCGAGTTCGCCGAATAGCGCGCCTTGTTGCTGACGGTGAAGCCGGCAACCTCGAACTGCGCCTCCAGCCCGATCGCCTTGCTGACCGGATCCATGCCGTTGCGCACCGGGAAGCGGCGCAGCTGGTTCTGCCCGTCAAGCGTCACCACCGGACCGATAAAGGGCGACAGCGTGGCGTCGCTGCGCACGTCGAAGCCGGCAAAGTTGCGGATCGTCGGATCGTCGTTCGTCCCGGTGATCTGGATCGGATAGGGAGCGAAGGTCGGCGACCGGTCCTGCAGATATTTGGCGTGCAGGCGGATGAAGCCGGTGTCGAACTGCTTGGTGATGTTCAGCCGGATCTGCCCGCCCTTATAGCCGTTGAAGCCGATATCGCGCGGCCCCTCGCCCTGGCGGTAGAAGCCGCCGATATGGAACCGCCAGCCGCCGCCCAGCTGCGAACCATAGTCGAAATCGATCCGGCGCTCGCCATAGTCGATCCCGCTGGTCAGCTGCACGGCACCGCCATCGGTGTCGCCGGTCTTGGACAGCAGGTTGATCAGCCCGCCCGGCGAGTTGGACGAGAAGGTCGAGGCCGAACCGCCCCGGATCGATTCAATCTGGGCGATGTTGAAATCGCTGCGCACGAAGACATCGGCGGCGAAGTTGAAAAAGTCGCCAAACTCCAGAACCGGCAGACCATCTTCCTGGATCTGCAGATATTTGGCGCCGCCCGATGCGAGCGGCAGGCCGCGCACCGTGTAATTGGCATTGCCCTCGCCCACCGCGGATTCGACGCGCAGGCCGGGGATGGCGCGGATCACGTCGGCGAACGGCCGCGGCCCGAGCTTCAGAAACTCGCTCGACCTGAAGATGCTGGTCGATGTCGCGCTGTCCAGCCGGTCGCGCCCACGCGCCACGCCGGTCGAGAACACTTCCTGCGCCGGGGCAGCCTGCGGATCGGCCGGGGCCTCGGGCTGGTCGGTGTCGGCTGCGGGAATGTCCGCCGGTTCGCCGGCAAGAACCGGCGTCGCCAGAAAGGACGACGCGAGCAGGGCAATGGCAATGTTTCTCATCTCTCATCCTGGCGTGATTATGGTTTTATCGACGCATTATAGAGAGAAAAAAAGCATGACCTATCGAAGTCAGATGATTTACTTATGACCAAGCAAAGTCAGCAACTTAAGGAGCGGTAAGTAAAAGCCCTTAGCTGCATGGCGGCAACCACGTCATCCCGCGCGCTAACCAACAAACTTTGCCATAAAATCTTGTTGTTGCAGGCAACCGCCCGGAACAAACCATGCGAATTCAGCGCCCTGCGGCGCATTGGGGATGAGAGCCGAACCGCCCGCCGCCCCCGCCGGTTCCCGCGACACTGCGGTTTCCGATCCGATTGCATCGGATCGGCCGCTCCCGCTTTTCGTTGTGCGGCATTTTCCGAGCCGCCGGGTCAAGTCCACCCGGCTCGAAAATGCTCTAAAGCCTGACGATGGCCACCGCGTTGTTGGGGTTCATCGGGATGATCAGCTGATTGCGGTCGGGATCGTGGCACATCGATGCCGCGCTCGGGATGTTGCGCGCGATCAGCTCGGCCGGGCGGCCGGGGCGCATCCGCTGGATGCCGCCTTCGCGCACGCTGCTGATGTAACGGGTGCCGTCGGGCAGGATCACCAGCCCGTCATTGCCCGACTGGGCGGCCTGTTCGGTATTGAGCAGCTTGCCCGACGGGCTGAAGGTCAGCACGTCGCGATTGCCCAGATTGACGACGACGATGTTGCCGTCCGGATCGAGCGCGATGCCGTTGGGCAGCGACAGCGGCGCGCCGTCGACGAGCACGCGAGCCGTGCCGTCGGCATCGATCCGGTAGACGCGCATCGGCACCCGCCCATCGGGGCTGCCGGTCTGGGTCGCATAGATGGTGCCGTCGGGCGCGACCGCGATGTCGTTGAACCAGGGCGAATCCGGCACGCGAATGGCGCGGACCGGCGCGCCGCTCGCGACATCGAACACCCGGATCACCGACACGCGCGCCGCGCCGTCGGCGGTGCCGCCATCGCTGTCGGCCAGATAGAGCCGCCCGCCCTGAATGTCGCTGCCGAACGGCTGGTTGAGGATCAGCCCGGCGCGGCTGGCCCCGATCCATTTGGCGGTGTGGACCGACCCGTCGGGGTTGAGCAGCGAGACAAAGCCGTCATTGGGCGCCTCGGTCTGCGCGGCGCCGCGGCTGACGACCATGATCAGCCGGCGGCTGCGATCATAGATGCAGCTTTCCGCGCTCACGATCGCGCCGAACACCCGCACATTGGATGACATCGGCTGGTGCCGCCCGTCGACCGTGACGCCGAGCGGGGCCCCGGCCTCGAACGCGCCCGGCGGCGCATCCTGCGCCCCGGCAACCGGCCCGGCAGCCACGCCGCCCCACAAGATCGCCGCCATCGCGCCCGGCCATTGCCGCATCGTCGCCTCCCCCTTTTATGCTGATCGGGCGAGCCTAGAGCGTTTTCCAGCCGGGTGGAATCACCCGGCGGCCCGGAACATGCAGCAAAACGGAAAGCTGGGGCGGTGCGGCGATCATGGCCCCGCGCACAGCCCCCTGCCCCCCCTTACCGCCCTTGCGCGCGGGCATTCCCGGCCTAGGATCGCGCCGGCGGACAGCCGCGGGGGAACAGGGGGATGATGCGGGCATTGAGCTTCATGGGGGCGGTGGCGCTTGCCGCGCTGGCAGTTCCGGCGGCGGCGGAAACCTTCCGCGTGACGATCCCCGCCGATGCGCCGCAGGCGCGCTATGACGGGCGGCTGATCCTGATCCTATCGCCGCGCGACACGCCCGAACCGCGCTTCCAGGTCGCGCCCGGCCATGATGCGCCGCAGGTGATCGGCATGAACGTCAGCGGCGTCGCGCGCGGCGGCACCGTCACCATGACGGCGGATCTGCCCGGCTATCCGGCGCGCACGCTGGCGGGCGTGCCGGCCGGCGACTATCATGTGCAGGCGGTGCTGCACGTCTATGACCGGTTCAGGCGGGGCGACGGGCGCACGGTGCTGCTGCCCGCCGCGCGCGGGGCCGGGCAGAACTGGCGCGAGGAACCGGGCAACATCATCAGCGCGCCGCAGCGCATCCGCTTCGATCCCGCCCGCCCCGGCCAGATCGACATCGCGCTCAGCCGCGTGCTGCCGCCGGTCGCGCCGCCCAAAGACACGACCTTCATCCGCCATTTCAAATTCAAGAGCCCCAGCCTCACCCGCTTCTGGGGACGCGACACCTATATCACCGGCCATGTGCTGGTGCCGCGCGATTTCGACCTGCATCCCGAAGCGCGCTTTCCGCTTGCCATCTTCCACGGCCATTTCCCGGCCGATTTCGGCGGCTTCCGCACCACCCCGCCCGATGCCGACGCCCCCTGCGTGCCCAATGCCCGATTCGGCGAGCCCTGCTACAACCGGATCGAGCAGCAGGAAGCCTATGATTTCTACAGGAAATGGATCTCACCCGATTTCCCGCGCATGCTGATTGTCGAGATCGACCATTCCAACCCGTTCTACGACGACAGCTATGCGGTGAACTCGGCCAATCTCGGCCCCTATGGCGATGCGATCACCCATGAGTTCCTGCCCGCGCTCGAGGCGAAGTTTCGCGGCATCGGCCAGGGCTGGGCGCGGTTTCTCTATGGCGGATCGACCGGCGGCTGGTCGGCGATGGCGGCGCAGATCTTCTATCCGCGCGCCTATAATGGCGCGTTCATCGGCTGCCCGGACCCGGTCGATTTCCGCCATTACATGGTCACCAACATCTATGAGGAGCGCAACGCCTATTGGCGCGAGGGGCCGTTCGGCCGTGTCGCCAAGCCGGCGAAGCGCAATTATCTCGGCCAGGTCGATTACATGGCCGAGGATGAAAACCGGCTGGAATATGTGCTGGGCGACAAGACCCGTTCGGGCGGGCAGTGGGACATCTGGGAAGCGGTGTTCTCGCCGATGGGCGCGGACGGCTATCCGCGCCCGCTGGTCGACAAGCTGAGCGGCTCGATCGATCCCGAAGTCGCCCGCCACTGGCGCGACAATTACGACCTGACCCACATCCTCGCGCGCGACTGGGCAAAGCTGGCCCCGGACCTTGCCGGCAAGCTTCACGTCTATGTCGGCGACATGGACAATTATTATCTTAACAACGCGGTGTACACGCTCGAACAGGTGCTGACCCGCGCCGATCCGCCCTATCGCGGCGAGGTGCTGTACGGCGACCGTGCCGAACATTGCTGGAATGGCGACGCGAAGCTGCCCAACGCGGTGTCGCGGCTGCGCTACAACAGCATGTATGTCGACAAGATCCTCGAGCGCATCCGCCAGACCGCGCCGCCGGGCGCGGACCTGACCAGCTGGCGCTATCGCTGAGGCGCCGCCCGGCTGGAAACCGGAGATGACAAACCGGGCAGCGCGCGTTAAGGCGCGCGCCGCATGACCCGGCTGCGCGCCCTGATCCTTGGCCACAAGGCCGTGGCGATCGCGATGATCGCGGTCGCGCTGGCCGTGAAGGCGCTGATCCCGGCGGGCTTCATGCCGTCGCGCGCCGGCCAGGCGTTCATGATCGAACTGTGCTGGGACGGGGCGAACGATCCCGGCCCGGTGCGGATCGCCCTGCCGATGAAGGGCGATGCCGGCGATCCGGCGGTTCAGGCCGACATGAAGGCCAAATCGGGCTGCCTGTTCACAGGACTTGCCATGGCCGCGACCGCCGGGGTCGATGCCCTGCTGCTGGCCATCGCCATTGCCTATGTGATGGCGCTCGGCCTGCGCCCCGTCGCGCCGGTGCTCCGCCGCCACGGGCCGGGCCTGCGCCCGCCGCTGCGCGGCCCGCCGCTTACCGTCTGAACCCCACCCGCCAACGGCCGGTTCCCGCGCGCTGAAGCGCGCGCCCGGCCGTGCCGCGCGCCACACGCCGCGACCGTCTGCGCCCCGCATGGGCCGGTCGCGGGCCCTGCGCGCCCGTTCAGACCGTGATTGCCAGGATTTTCGTTGATGACCCGCACCAAGTTTGTTGCCGCCGCGCTTGCCGGCACCGCCCTGCTGCCCGCCGCCCCCGCTTTCGCCCAGGGCATCGGCCAGCGCCAGGACGTGATCGTCGTGACCGCCGCCCGCATCGGCACACCCACCGCCCCCTCGGCCGATCAGGCGCGCCGCGCGCTCGAACGCGTGCCGGGCGCGATCGGCTTTGTCGAGGATGAGGTGTTCGCCGATGATTTCGCGCAGAGCATCGGCGACACGCTGGTCCTCACCCCCGGCGTGTTCGCCGATACCAGCGCCCAGCGCGAAAGCCGGCTGTCGATCCGCGGATCGGGGCTGAACTCCGGCTTTGAACGGCGCGGCCTGACCGTGCTGCGCGACGGGGTGCCGATCAGCCGGGCAAGCGGCAGCACCGAGTTTCAGGAGGTCGATCCCCTCACCATCCGCTATCTGGAGGTGTTCAAGGGCGCCAATGGCCTGCGCTATGGCGCGGCGTCGCTGGGCGGTGCGGTCAACATCGTCAGCCCGACCGGGCGGACCGCGCGCGCGCCGCTCACCATGCGGCTCGAAGGCGGCAGCTTCGAGACGCTGCGCGGCAATGTGTCGGCAGCGGGAACCGAGGGCGATGCCGATTATTTCGTCGGCCTGACCGGGCTCACCACCAATGGCTACCGCGTCCACAGCGACGTCCGCAGCCTTTATGGTCATGCCAATGTCGGCTGGCGGGCGAGCGACGCGGTCGAGACCCGTTTCTACCTGACCGCGCTGCGCGACCGGTTCGAACTGGCGGGGTCGCTGCGGCTGGCCGATGCGCTCGCCAATCCGCGCGCGGCGGGGCGGCCGGTGCAGATCGGCCCGTTCTTCCCCGGCGGGCCGGTGCGCGTGCTCGATCCCGGCCCGGTCGCCGATGACTGGGACCGCAACCTGTCGGTGCTGCGCCTGTCGAACCTGACGGCGATCGATCTGGGCGCCACCAAGCTGGAGCTGGGCGGCTGGGCGGCGCGGCGCGTGCTCGATCATGCGATCACCCGGCTGGCGGGCATCATCGACCAGAAGGAAACCGAAATCGGCGTCTCGGCGCGGCTGGGCGGCACGTTCAGCCTGGCGGGCGGGCTCGACAGCCGCTGGAGCGTCGGCGGCTGGCTGGCCAGCGCCGACAATGCGGCGCGCACCTGGGCCAATGACAGCGGCCGGCGCGGCGCGCTGCGCAACCAGTCGGATCAGGATTCATCGCTGCTGGTCGGCTTTGCCGAACTGGATCTGGCGCTGCTGCGCGGGCTGAACCTGATCGCCGGCGGGCAATATGCGCGCGCGGTGCGGGACGTGACGGCTGAGCTGAATGCGGTCAGCGGCCGGGGCGTCTATGACCAGTTCAACCCGCGCATCGGCCTGATCGCCGATCTGGGCGGCGGCGCGCAGCTGTTCGGCAATATCAGCCGCAGCTTTGAACCGCCGAGCCTGGCCGACCTGACGGCGGGCGGGGCATTTCCGTTCGCCCCCCTTGCGCCGCAGCGCGCGACGACGTTCGAGATCGGCAGCCGCGGCCAGCGCGGCGTGATCGCGTGGGACGTGGCGCTCTACCGCGCCGAGGTCGAGAACGAGTTTCTCGACACCGCGATCAACAACGGAGCGTCGTCGGTCACGACCAATGGCAGCCGCACCGTCCATCAGGGGCTGGAAGCCGGGATCGACCTGTTCGTCGCGCGCGACTGGCTGGCGGCGCGCGGCCAGTCGCTGCGGCTGAGCACCGCCTATACGCTCAACGATTTCCGCTTCGTCGACGATCCGGTCTATGGCCGCAACCAGCTGGCCGGCGTGCCGCGCCATGTGGTGGTGAGCGAAATCCGCTTCGACGCGCGCGACCGTTTCTATGTGTCGGCCAATATCCGCTGGATCATCGATTCGCCCTGGACCGACTATGCCAATACCGAGCGTGCGCCCGGTTACGAGCTGGTCGGGCTGACCGCCGGGGTCGATATCGCGCCCCGGCTGCGGCTGTTCGGATCGGTCGAGAATCTGTTCGACGTCGTCCACATCTCGAACGTCGCCACCGTCGCCAACCAGCAGCGCGAGCGCGCCGCCGCCTATACGCCGGGCCAGGGCCGGGCGTTTTTCGGCGGCGTGACCGCGCGCTTCTGATCCGGGAGATAAGGGCCATGGCGCTCAAGCACAGGATCGCCCGGTTCGCGGCGTCCAACCATCGCTGGCTCGCGCGGGCGGGCGCGGCCAGCCTGTTGATCTGGGGGCTGTCGGCCCTTGCCCATATCGCGATGGTGCTGGGCGGCCCGCAACAGGCGGTGTTCATGCCGCCGCGCGCGCCGCTCGACCTGGCCGGCGCGCGGCCGGTGGCGGCGACCCTCGCCGCCGCCGGCATCGACCGGGCAGCGGTGGTGCGCACGGTGGCGGGACCGTCGGGGACGCTGTGGCAGGTGACGACCGCGCCGGCCGCACCCCGGCGCTATTTCGATCCCCGCACCGGCGCGGAGCTTCGCGGCCATGACCGCGCGCAGGCAATCTTCATCGCGCGGCACTTCCTTGGCGAACGCCGCCCGGTTGCGGACATCGCCCTGCAGAACGGCTTTGACGGCGACTATCCGTGGGTGAACCGGCTGCTGCCGGTGTGGCGCATCCGCTTTGCCGGCGACGACCGGCTGACCGCCTATGTCCATACCGAAACGTCGAGCCTGGCGGCGGTCAACAACCGCACCAAGACGGCGCTGCAGGCGGTGTTCCGGCTGCTCCACAACTGGGACTGGGTGCCGCCGGGCCTGTCGGTGGTGCGGGTGGCCGTGATCACGGTGCTGGTCGGCGGGCTCGTCGTGCTGGCGGTGACCGGCATGGCGATGCTGGCGACCGTCCGGCGCGGCAAACGGCCGCCGGGCGCGCGCGGCTGGCACCGGCAAATGGCCTGGCTGCTGGCGCTGCCGCTGTTCCTGTTCGCGGCGAGCGGCATCTGGCATCTGCTGACCGGGGCGATCGCCCCGCCGGCCAGCCAGATGCGCCTCGCCCCGCCCGTGCAACTGGCCGGCAGCCGCTTTCCGGTCGAGGCAGAGTGGCGCGCGCTGACCGCGGGCCGCACGGTCGATCATGTCTCGCTGGTCGAAGGGCCGGGCGGACGGGCGCTCTACCGGCTCGGCCTCGCGCGCGACGCAAGCGCACAGAGCGGGGGCGAGCATGACCATGGCGGTCACGCCAGGGCCGAGGCCACACCCGCCCTGCCGCGCACCGCCGCCGAAATCCGCGCCGCGCGCTTTGACGGCGTGCAGCCGACCGGCCCGGCGCTCTACATCGACGCTGCGTCAGGCAAGCCCTGGGCGGATGGCGACCGGGCGCTGGCGCGGATGATCGCCGGGCGGTTCAGCGGCGCGCCCGACAGCGCGATTACGGGCATGAGGCTGATCACCCGTTTCGGGCCGGATTATGATTTCCGCAACAAGCGCCTGCCGGTGTGGCGGGTCGATTATGGCGCGCCCGTCCATGCGACGCTGTTCATCGACACCGCGACCGGTGCGCTCGCCGACCGGGTGGCCGACTGGCAAAAGCCCGAACGGCTGGCGTTCAGCCTTGCGCACAAATGGAACTTCCTGTTCCCGCTCGGCCGCACGGCGATGAATGTGATCGTCGGGCTGGTCGTCCTGCTGCTGATCGCGGGGCTGGCGGTGCCGGGGCTGATCCTCGACCGCAAGGCGCGGGCAGCGGCACGGAACCGGGCGGCCGCCGGGCGGCGATGACCGCCCCCGCTCAGGACGCGGGCGGGCAGTCGAGCAGGATCTGGCGTGCCGCCTTGTCGAAGGTGATCGACCGGCACGCCGCCAGCACCGGGCGGCCGATTTCCAGCGTGTAGATCGGCCGCATCCCGCCCTGCTGCCTGCCGGTCACGACGATTTCGGCGGGATCATCATCCGGGCGCGGCGGTTCGGGCAGGGCATCCCCCGCGCCCATCGCGTCGCGCCGGTCGCGCACCCGGACCGCGATTTCGGTGAGCCGGAACGGCCCGATCTCCAGCGGGCGGGCCAGCACGACGCGGCGGACCGGCCGGGTGACGCCCAGCAGAATCTCCTCGTCCCAGACCTCATCGGTCACCGTGCCGCCCAGTTCGGCAAGCAGCGCCGCCCCCGTCGCGGCCGAGGCGAGCGGCAGGCGATAGTCATGCTCGACCCCGAAGGACAGGCCAAAGCCCCAGCGCCCGTCCGGATTACCCTCCGCGCTGCCGCGCTCGACCGGTGTGTAGCCGGCGGTGTCGATGGCCCCGGCGAGCGGGAACGCATGGGCCTGACCGCCGCCCCCGCCCAGTTCGACCGCGATCCGGGCCTGCGGAAAGGCGAACGGCCCGATCGTGCCGTCATGCGGGCCATCCAGCCCGTCGAACCAGATCACCCGCCCCTTGGCCGTGCGCCCGCCGACCGCATAGCCGACCGGCCGGTTGCGACCGTCCATGATGCGGGTGCGGCCGATCTTCAGCGACACCTTGCCCATCAGCCCCGCCGGCTTCAGCCCCAGCCGGGCGACCGTTGCGGCATTGAGGTTGATGCGGTCGATCGAGCCGGTGCGCAGGCCGAGCGCGACTGGCCGGTCCTCCACCAGCGCGGCCACCGGCTGGTCGGGCCGCACGACGATCATGTCCGGGCCGGGGGCCGCCATCAGCAGCACGGCGATCACGGCAACCAGCATCGTTCGTCTCCCGCATCAAAACGGGCGCAACGCTCGCATGACCGTCGGGGCCGGACAAGCGGCATGCAAAGCTTTGCATCGCCCCTCATTTCCCACCGCCGCCCGGAGGATCGCGGAAAAATCGTCTAAAATGGATGCATCATCCGGCGCGACCGCGCGCCGGCCCAAGGCCGCACCCCGGCGATCCGGGCGCGACGCAACAAGGAAGTGATGTTGGGCATGAACAGTCTTTCCCTGCAAGGCATCCGGCTGGTGGGCGTGCAGGTGCTGGCCGCGCTGTGCGCCGGGCTGGCGGTGGCCACGCTCGGCTCGGCCCTGTTCGTGGGCGGGTCGAAGCTGGTCGGCGCGCTGCTGGCGGTGGCGCTCGCCGTCCATCCGGTGATGGCGGCGCTGGGCGGAAAGACCGACGATCAGACGCGGCTGGCGCTGGGGCTGAGCGTGCCCGTCTACCCGGCGCTGCTGCTGTTCGTGTTCGAAGGCTATGCCTGGCAGACCGATCTGCACATGCTGTTCTTCGCCGTGCTCGCGACGGTCACCATCCTGTGCGACTGGCGCGCGATCATCGGCGCGACGCTGGTGGTTGCGGTTCACCACCTGATCCTCGGCATGGCGGCGCCGGATTGGGTGTTCACCGGCGGCAGCAACATTGCCCGCGTGCTGCTGCATGCGGTGATCCTGCTGATCGAAACCGGGGTGCTGGTGTGGACGAGCGCCCGGCTGGTCGAGATGTTCGACAAGATCAACCAGGAGAATGCGCTGCGCGAACAGGCGGAAAAATCCGCCGCCGCCCAGCGCGAGCGCGAGGCGGAAACGCAGCGCACGATCCTTGTCGAACTGGGCACCAGCCTTGCCTCGCTGCGCGACGGCGACCTGACCCGCGCGATCGCGCAGGCATTCCCCGAGGGCTATGCGCAGCTGCGCACCGATTTCAACGATGCGCTGGCAAGCCTGCATCAGCTGGTCACCGCCCTGTCGGAAAGCATCACCGCGATCCGCGGCGAATCCGCCGAGATCAGCAAGGCGTCGGAAAGCCTTGCCCGCCGCACCGAAGCCAATGCCGCCAGCCTTGAGGAAACCTCCGCCGCCATCGCGCAGATGGACCAGCGGCTGAAGGCGACCGCCGACGCCGCCGGCCGCACGGTCGAACGCGCCGACCAGACGCTGGCAACCGTGGGCGATGGCCGCTCGGTCGCCGACGAGGCGGTGCAGGCAATGACCCGCGTGTCGGACAGCGCCAAGGGCATCGACAGCGTCATCGAAGGTCTCGACAAGATCGCCTTCCAGACCCGCGTTCTGGCGATGAACGCGGCGGTCGAGGCGGGCCGCGCGGGCGAGGCGGGACGCGGCTTTGCCGTCGTCGCCGACCTTGTTTCCGCCCTTGCGATGCGCGCCGAGGAAGAGGCGAAGCGCGCGCGCGACCAGCTGTCCGTCACCCAGGCCGAAATCGGCACCGCCGTCCATGCGGTCGAGCGGGTCGATGGCGCGCTCCAGAACATTTCGACCGATGTGTCGACGGTGTTCAACCTGCTTGGCGAGATCGCGGCCGACAACCGCTCCCAGGCCTCGGCGATCACCGAGATCAACACCGCCATCCTCGCCATGGATCAGGCGACCCAGCAAAATGCCGCGATGGTCGAGGAAACCTCTGCCGCCGCGCGCAACCTAACCGCCGAGGTCGAGGCGCTGGCCGGCCAGGCGGCGGCGTTCAATACCGGCGGCGGCCGGCCCGGCACTCAGGCGAGCGCGCCCCGGCCGTCGGCGAGCATGGCGACCCCCGCCCCCGGCCGGCACGTGCGCCCGCTGCGCCCCGGCCGCTGCCCGCCGCGGCGGTGCCGGCGCTGCGCCGCCCCGACAGTGGCGGTGACGACTGGGCAAGCTTCTGATCCGGCAGGGCCGCCGGGGGATCGCGGCGCGCGCCGCCTGATCCCGCCCTTGGCCAGAGCGGTGTCCGGGTCGCCGGGCGGTTCAGCCCGGCTCGAAAATGCCCTAAGGGCGGGCGATGCCCATCGCCCGTTTCCCCCGTCGCCCGGTCCTGACCGCATTGCTGTCGCTGACCCTCGGCCTGTCGGGGGCGGCCTGCGCCCCGGCCGCGCCCGCCGCACCGGCGGACACGCCGTCGATCCGCATCGCCAGCTGGAACCTTGAACATCTGGCGGCCGCCGACGGGGCCGGGTGCCGCCCGCGCGGCCCGGCAGATTATGCGCTGCTCAGGCGGCACGCCGATGCGCTTGATGCCGATGTGATCGCATTTCAGGAGGTGGAAAACGCCGCCGCCGCCGCGCGCGTGTTCGATCCCGCGCGCTACCGGATCGTCATGTCGGCGCGGCCCGATCGCGGCCAGGGCGGCGAATGCCGCGACCGGCCGGGGGCCTCTATCCGCCGCCAGGATGTCGGCTTTGCGATCCGCCGCACGCTTCCCATCACCCGCCACCGCGACCTGCGGGCAATTGGCGTCGGCAATCCCGAACTGCGCTGGGGCGTCGATGTGACGATCGGCGGGGCGCGGCCGGTCCGGCTGCTCGCCGTGCATCTGAAATCGGGCTGTGCGGCCGGGCGCGATCCCGAGGATGATGACTGCCCGGTGCTGTTCGCCCAGGGCCGGTCGCTCGAACGCTGGATCGACGCCCGCGCGGCAGCTGGAGAGGATTTCGCCGTGCTCGGCGACTGGAACCGGCGGCTGGCCGATCCGGGCGACGGGTTCCGCGCGCTGGTCGATGACGGCCGCCCGGCGGGCGCGGCGCTGACGCTGGCCGCAGGCGACGCCGAGGCCCGCTGCGTCGCCCGCTATCGCCGCTTCATCGACCATATCGCGACCGGCACGCGCGCGACCGCGCGGGTGGTGAAGGGCTCGTTCGCCGAATATCTGTATGACGGGGACGAGACGACCCACCCGTCCGATCATTGCCCGGTGTCGGTGCGCATCGCGCACTGATCCGCCCGCCGTCTCTGGAACGACATAGTCGCCCGCTATCAGGCGGCGTGCAGCCCGGCCCGGTCCCCGATCTTTGCCCGTCCCCCGGCGCGCCCGCGCTGGTCGAGGATCCAGCGACGCTGGCCCGCGATCCGGCCCCGGCGGCACGCTTTGTCGCCGCACTCGGGCGCGCGGGATGCACCGGTTTTGCCGGCAATGTCACCGCCCGGCCGATGCTGCTGCGCGCGGGCGGGCGCGGCTGGCCCGTGATGGTCGATGGCGCGGACGGGCGGCGCGCCGGGCCCGCCTATGTCACCAATCTGCGCAGCGCCTATGCGCGCTATCCGCTGGGGGAGCTGGGGCTGCTGCCGTCACCGGCGGCAAGGCTGGCGGCGCGCGGGATGCTCGGCCTCGTTGATCTGCTCCTCCGCGTCGCGCGGGTCGAGGCCGCCGTGCATCTGGACCATTGGCTGACGGCGACCAGCCTGCATGACGGCTGGGACGGAACGGACCTGCCCGCGCTCCGCGCGCTGCTCGCTGCGCGTTTTCCCGATCATCTGATCGTGCTGCGCTCGCTCGACCGCTGGTCGTCACCCGCGCTGCTGGCGGCGGCCAGCGCCGATGGCTGGCTGCTGATGCCGGCACGGCAGATCTGGGTGACCGAGGATCCCGCCCGCGACTGGCGGCCGCGCAACAACAGCGCCAATGACCGGCGCGCGGTCAAGGCATCGGGGCTGCGGATCGAGGATGCGGACACGCTGGACGATGCCGATGCGCAGCGGATCGCGGCGCTTTACGCGATGCTCTATCTGGAACGCCATTCGCCGCTCAATCCCGCCTTCACCCCGGCATTTTTCCGGATGATGGGCGATATCGGCATGGCGCGTTACCGGCTGGCACGGGCCGCCGATGGACGGATCATGGCAGCAACGGGCATGATCGCGCGCGCCGGGGTGATGACGCCGTTCATGGCCGGATATGATACCGGCGCGCCGCGTTCGGCCGCGCTCTACCGGATCGCAAGCTGGATGTATGCCGACTGGGCGTGCCGGCACGGGCTGGCGATCAACGGATCGGCGGGCGCGGGCGCGTTCAAGCGGCTGCGCGGCGCGCGCGGCGAGATCGAATATCTGGCCGTCCATGCCGGCCATCTGGGGCCGGTGCGCCGGGCGCTGCTCACCGGCTTTGCCCGCGCGCTCGACCGGATGCTCACGCCCGCGCTCGCCCGCCATGGCTGGTAGCGGGCGGCGCAGGCGGTTCGCGCTCAGCCCCGCTCCAGCGCCGCCAGCATCGCCGATGCGCCGCGTTCGGCATCGTCGCTGCCGGTCTGGAAGATGCGGAACAGCTCGCGGCCATTGCCCTCGGCCGGCAACGGCGCTGCGGCGGGCGCGCGGTCGAGCGCGGCCGGGTCCAGCACCTCGATCGTGCCCTGAACCGCATCCAGCCGCACCATGTCGCCATCGGCGAGCCGCGCAACCGGCCCGCCATGCAGCGCTTCCGGATAGAGGTGGATCGCCGCCGGCACCTTGCCGCTTGCCCCCGACATGCGCCCGTCGGTGACCAGCGCGACGCGGTGGCCGCGGTCCTGCAGCACGCTCAGCGCCGGGGTCAGCTTGTGCAGTTCGGGCATCCCGTTCGCCGCCGGCCCCTGGAAGCGCACGACGACCACCACATCGCGGTCGAGTTCGCCGGCGCGGAACGCCGTCAGCACGTCATTCTGGTCATCAAACACCCGCGCCGGGGCCTCGATGATCCAGCGGTCCGGCTCGACCGCGCTCGTCTTGATGACCGCGCGGCCGAGATTGCCGGCCAACAGCCTCAGCCCGCCGGTCGGCTGGAACGGATCGCCAACCGGGCGCAGCATCGACGGATCGCGGCTTTCGGCGGGGGGCGCGATCCAGGCCAGATCCTCGCCGTCCAGCACCGGTTCGTGACGATAGGCGGCCATGCCGCCCGGCGCCACGGTCATGATGTCGCCGTGCAGCAGCCCGGCATCCAGCAGCTCGCGGATCACGAACGGCATGCCGCCCGCCGCCGCGAAATCATTCACATCGCCCGAACCATTGGGATAGATGCGCGTCATCAGCGGCACCGCCGCCGACAGGCGCGACAGATCTTCCCAGTCGATCACGATGCCCGCCGCGCGCGCGATCGCCGGCAGGTGGATCGCATGGTTGGTCGATCCGCCGGTCGCCATCAGCCCGACAGCGGCATTGACGATCGCCTTTTCATCGATGCACCGGCCAAGCGGCCGGTAATCGTCGCCGGACCAGCCGATTTCGGTCAACCGGTGGACGGCGGCGCGCGTCAGCTGCTGGCGCAGCCTGGTGCCGGGATGGACAAAGGCGGCATTGGGCACGTGCAGGCCCATCACCTCCATCATCATCTGGTTGGAGTTGGCGGTGCCGTAAAAGGTGCAGGTCCCGGGCGAATGATAGCTTGCCGCCTCGGCCGCGAGCAGCTCCTCGCGCGTCGCCTTGCCCTCGGCATAAAGCTGGCGGACCCGCGCCTTTTCCTTGTTGGGAATGCCCGACGGCATCTGGCCGCCCGGCACCAGGATCATCGGCAGATGCCCGAACCGCAGCGCGCCGATCAGCAGCCCCGGCACGATCTTGTCGCAGATGCCGAGCAGCAGCGCGCCTTCGAACATCGCATGGGTGAGCGCGACCGCCGTGCCCATCGCGATGGCGTCGCGGCTGAACAGCGACAGCTCCATGCCGGTCTGGCCCTGGGTCACGCCGTCGCACATCGCCGGCACCCCGCCCGCCACCTGCGCGGTCGCGCCGCGTTCGCGGGCGAAGATCTTGATCTGCTCGGGGTAGCGGCCATAGGGCTGATGCGCCGACAGCATGTCGTTATAGGCGGTGACGATGCCGATGTTCATCGCGCGCCCGGCACGGATGCTGGCCTTGTCCTCCTCAGCCGCGGCAAAGCCGTGCGCGAGGTTCCCGCAACTCAGCGAGCCGCGATTGGTGCCCGCGTCGCGCTGGCGATCGACCAGATCCAGATAGGCCTGACGGGTCTGCCGGCTGCGCGCGACGATGCGCGCGGTGACGGCGGCGATTTCGGGATGCAGTTCAGTCATGCCAGCTGGCTCCGTCGCGTTCGATCAGGGCAATGGCCGCCGACGGCCCCAGGTACCGGCGGTATAGGGCCGGGCCTCCTGGCCGGTCGCGGCCCAGGCGCCGTGGATGGAATCGATCCACGCCCATGCCGCCTCCACCTCGTCACGGCGCACGAACAGCGTCGGATCGCCCTCGACCAGATCGAGCAGCAGCCGTTCATAGGCGATGCGGCGGCGCTGCCCGGCGGCCTCGGTCGACAGCGACACATCGAGCGCAACCTCGCGCAGCGCGACGCCGTCGCGGTCCAGCCCGGGCTGCTTCGCCATCACCTGCAGCTGGATATTCTCCTGCGGCTGGATGCGGATGATCATGCGGTTGGCATTGAGCCCCGGCCCGCGCCGGGCGAAGATCGAATGCGGAACCGGGCGGAACTGGATCAGGATTTCCGAATGGCGCTGCGGCATGCGCTTGCCGGTGCGCAGGTAGAAGGGCACCCCTGCCCAGCGCCAATTGTCGATATGCGCCTTCAATGCCACGAACGTCTCGGTGTTGGACGCCGCGCCCAGTTCCTCGGCATAGCCGTTGACCGGCTGGCCGCCGACCGCGCCCGCGCCATATTGGCCGCGCACGCTCAGCTGGCCGACCGTTTCGGGCGTCATGTGGCGCAGCGAGCGCAGCACCTTGACCTTTTCATCGCGCACGGCCGCCGGGGCCATCGAGGCCGGCGGTTCCATGGCAACCAGCGCCAGCAGCTGCAGCAGATGGTTCTGCACCATGTCCTTGAGCGCGCCGACGCCGTCATAATAGGACACCCGCCCTTCCAGCCCGACCGTCTCGGCGACGGTGATCTGGACATGTTCGATCGCGGTCGCATTCCACAGCGGCTCGAACAGCATGTTGCCGAACCTGAGGACGAGCAGGTTCTGCACCGTTTCCTTGCCGAGATAATGGTCGACGCGGAACACCCGCCGCTCGGGGAACACGGCATTGACCGCGTCATTCACCTGCTGCGACGACTGAAGATCGTGGCCGATCGGCTTTTCCATCGCGATGCGGACATGTTCGCCGGCCAGCCCCGCATCGGCCAGACCGCGCGCCATCGGCGCGAACAGCGCCGGCGGCGTCGACAGATAGACCGACACGCCCCGGTCCAGCCGGTCGCCGACCAGCGCGCGCAGCCGCGCGAACTGCGCCGGATCGCCCGACACCGCACAATAGCTCACCCGGTCGAGAAACGCCGTCGCGGCATCGGCATCGAACCGGTCGGCGGGCAGGAACCGGGCCAGGTCGATGCTCGCCCGGAACGCCGCATCGTCCATTTCGCCCCGCCCGGAGGCGATGATGCGCATGTCGGCAGGCAACAGACCGTCGCGGAACAGATTGTAGAGCGAGGGAAACAGCATCCGGTGCGCAAGATCGCCGGTTGCCCCGAAAAGAATGAGCGTTTGATGAGGGTCTGCCATGCGCGCTCCAAACTGTGGCTGCCGCCCTAGCGTCATCGGCGGCCGAGTGCTCTTATCGGGCATTCGTATTCACCGCCATTGGCGATTGCGCCTGTCCATGCGAAAGACGCCGCAATTTCCGTCGATAAGCGGCGGAACGGCAGGCGGGGAGCGGGACGGGCATGGAGATTGTCGCGGTCGATCTGGGCGGAACCCATGCGCGGTTCGCGGTCGCGACGCTGGATGGCCGCCGGGTCGCGCAGCTTGGCCCGGAAACCGTGATCCGCGCCGCCGAGCATGTCAGCCTGGCGAGCGCCTGGACCGCCTTTGCCGCCGCGCATGGCCGGCCGCTGCCGCGCGCGGCGGCAATCGCGGTCGCAGCCCCCGCCGATGGCGACACGATCAAGATGACCAACAATCCCTGGGTCATCCGCCCGGCTGAACTGCCTGAAAAACTCGGCATCGACGCGCTGGCGATGGTCAATGATTTCGAGGCCGTCGCCCAGTCGGTCGCAGCGCTCGCCCCCGCACAGCTGGTGCCGCTGTGCGGGCCGGACGGGCCGCTGCCCGCAGACGGCGTGGTCACCGTGCTCGGCCCCGGCACCGGGCTGGGCGTCGCGATGCTGGTGCGGAGCGCGGGCGGCGACCGCGCGGTCGCGACCGAGGGCGGGCATATGGATTTCGCCCCTCTGGACGCGATCGACGACCAGATCCTCGCGCTGCTGCGCCAGCGCCACCGGCGCGTGTCGGTGGAGCGGGTGGTGGCCGGCCCCGCTTTGCCCGACATTTATCAGGCGCTGGCCATGATCGAGCAGCGCCCGGTCGCGCCGGTTGACGACCGGACGCTGTGGACCCGCGCGCTGGAGGGCAGCGACGATCTGGCGGTGGCGGCGCTGGAGCGGTTCTGCATGAGCCTGGGGGCCGTGGCCGGCGATCTCGCGCTCGCGCAGGGTGCCGGCGCGGTGGTGGTGGCGGGCGGGCTGGGCCTCAGGCTCGCCGCGCATCTGCCGCGTTCGGGCTTTCGCGACCGCTTCGTCGCCAAGGGCCGGTTCGAAGCGCGCATGGCCGCCCTGCCGGTCAGGATCGTCACCCATCCCCAGCCCGGCCTGCTGGGGGCGGCAGCCGCCTTTGCCGCCCGCCTGAACGCCTGAAAAACCCCGCACCGGGCCACGTCCACAGCCGTGCGAAACGGGGGGTCGCCAGCCCCGCCGATCCGGGTTAGGTTCGGATAGAAAACTGATCGCGCGGCAGCAAAAGCCCAGCCCAAATGCCGGCCAGCAAGGCCGGGCGCGGCGACACAGGAGGCGGAGCGATGGGCGTGGAACCGGATATGGCGGTCGTGACGGGCGATGACGGCATCGAACGGGTCGATGTGCTGGTCGTCGGCGCGGGCATTTCGGGCATCGGCGCGGGCTGGCACCTCCAGACCATGTGCCCGGACAAATCCTATCTGATCCTTGAAGGGCGCGACGATCTGGGCGGGACATGGGATCTGTTCCGCTATCCCGGCATCCGTTCGGATTCCGACATGCACACGCTCGGCTATTCGTTCCGGCCTTGGAAACAGGCCAAGGCGATTGCCGACGGGCCGTCGATCAAGGCCTATCTGCGCGACACTGCGCGCGACCATGGCATCGACCGGCACATCCGTTACGGCCACAAGGTGGTGAGCGCCGACTGGTCATCGGCCAGCGCGACCTGGACGGTCACGGTCGAGATCGGGGCGGAACGGGTGCGCCGGCGCTTTGCCTGCCGCTTCCTGTTCATGTGCTCGGGCTATTACCGCTATGACGCCGGCTATACGCCCGATTTTGCGGGGCGGGAGGATTTTGCCGGGCGCATCGTCCATCCCCAGCACTGGCCCGAGGATCTGGATTATGCCGGCAAGCGGGTGATCGTGATCGGCAGCGGCGCGACCGCGGTGACATTGGTGCCCGAAATGGCGCGCACCGCCGGCCATGTGACGATGCTGCAGCGCTCGCCCACCTATATGGTCACCCGCCCGGCCGAGGACCGGGTGGCCAATGCGCTGCGCGCGGTGCTGCCGGCGCGGCTCGCTTATGCGATCACGCGCTGGAAGAATGTGCTGTTCGGGCTTTATTTCTACAACAAGACGCGGCGCGATCCGCAGGCGGTCAACAAATGGGTGCTCGACCGGGTGCGCGCAGAGCTGCCGCCCGGCTATGATGTCGAGACGCATTTCACGCCGCATTACAATGTCTGGGACCAGCGGCTGTGCCTGGTGCCCGACAGCGACCTGTTCGCCGCGATCCGCGCCGGCACCGCTTCGGTCGAGACCGGACGCATCGACCGGTTCACGAAGCAGGGCATCCGGCTGGAGGACGGGCGCGAGCTTGCCGCCGACATCATCGTCACGGCAACCGGGCTCAACATGCAGCTGCTGGCCGGCGTCACCTTTACCGTCGACGGCAGCCCGCGCGACATTGCGCAGACGGTCAGCTACAAGGCGATGATGTACAGCGGGATCCCCAATCTCGCCTCGTCCTTCGGCTATACCAACGCGTCCTGGACGCTGAAGTCGGACCTGACCTGCGCCTATGTCTGCCGGCTGCTCAACCATATGGACCGCACGGGGACGCAGATTGCGACGCCGGTGCTGGATGATCCCGAGGTCGAGGCGATGCCCTGGCTCGATTTCAGCTCGGGCTATGTGCAGCGGGCGATCGCGCATCTGCCGCGCCAGGGGTCCAAACGGCCGTGGCGGGTCCACCAGAATTACGCGCTGGACCTGATGGACCTGAGGTTCGGCAAGGTCGATGACGGGGCGATGACCTTCACCCGCAAGGGCGAAAAGCTGCCGGCGGCGACCCGGCAGCTCGAACCGGCGGAATAAGCGCCCGTCAGCGGCACTGCGCGTCGCGGCCGCGCTCGATCGAGCGCCCCGCAAGCGCACCGGCCCCGCCGCCCAGGATCGTGCCGACGGCGCTGCGCCGCCCGCCATCGATCGCGCGGCCAAGCAGCGCGCCCGCCACCCCGCCGATGATCGTGCCGGTGGTCCCGTCCGACCGGCGGCAGTGCACCTCGCCATTCGGCCCGGCCCAGGTCGGCCCGTCATAAGCGGCGCTGCGCGCGCGGTTGCGGTCGAACCGCGCGCGCGCCTGATCATAGGCCAGCCGTTCGCGCTCCAGCGCGTCGCGCTCGCGCTCGAACCGGGCCTGGGCATCGTCCCAGCGCCGCTGCGCCTCGTCCATCTCGGCATAATCGTCGGTCGCCCAGCGGCTGTCGGCCTGAACCGGCTGCGCGGCGGCAGCGGCGTGAGCGGGGGCGGCGGCCAAAGGGGCCAGCAACGCCAGCGCCGCGGCCATGCGGGTGATCCTCATCCTGCCTGTTCCTCCTCATGCGGATGCGAAGACCGGCAGCATAAGCGGGGATCGCTGAACGTCCGGCAACAGGCGCGGCTTAGTGGCTGCGCGGCGTCAGGGGCCGGTGATGCCGCCGCCCGCGACACTGAAATGGCCGGTGCCGGGGGGCGCGTCGGCGAACAGCGCCTGCTCGGTCCCGGTCATCCACACCTGCCCGCCCGCCGCCGCCAGCCGCGCGAACAGCGCCGCGCGGCGGCGCGGATCGAGATGCGCCGCCACCTCGTCGAGCAGCAGCACCGGCCGCCGCCCGGCGCGCACGGCGACCAGATCGGCATGGGCAAGCACCAGCGCCAGCAGCAGCGCCTTCTGCTCGCCGGTCGAACAGCGCGCCGCCGGCTGTGCCTTCAGCGCATGGACGACATCCAGATCCTGGCGGTGCGGGCCTTCGGTCGCGCGCCCGGCGGCGGCATCGCGCGCCCGGCCCCGCGCCAGCGCCGTGCGGAACAGCGCGGGATCGTCCGGGGGCATCCAGCCGCCAAGCGCCACTGCGGCGCGCGGCAGCGGATCATCGGCCGCCCCCGGCGCGGCCAGCTGGTCTGCCAGCGCCGCCACCGTGCGCGCCCGCGCCGTGGCGAGCGCATGGCCGGCCTCTGCCATCTGCGTCTCGATGCCGGCCAGCCAGGCGGGATCGACAGGACCATCGCCCGCCAGCAGCCGGTTGCGCTCCCGCATCGCGGCTTCATAGCGGCTGGCATGGACGGCATGGCCCGGCTCGAGCGCCAGCACCAGCCGGTCGAGAAAGCGGCGGCGACCGCTTGCCGCATCGACGAACAGCCGGTCCATCGCCGGGGTGATCCACAGCACCGCCAGCCATTCGGCAAGTGCGGCGGCGGCGGCCGATGCGCCGTTGATCCTGACCAGCCGGCGTTCGGGCGCGGATGCGGCGGTGCCGGTGCCCAGCCGCACCTCGACCCCGTCCGGCGCGGCAAGGCTGGCCGACACCGCAAAGCCGCCCGCGCCGCCGCTGCGCGCCATGTGCCCAAGCGGTGCACCGCGCAGCCCGCGCCCCGGTGCCAGCATCGACACCGCTTCGAGGATGTTGGTCTTGCCCGCGCCATTGTCGCCGGTCAGCACGACAAGCCCCGGCCCCGGCACCATCGCGGCGGCACCGTAAGAGCGGAAATCGGTCAGTTCGAGCCGGGTGAGCATCGCCCGTCCCTTACGGGCTTTGCCGGCGCGCGGGAACCGGGCGGGCGGGGGCGAGCCCGCCGCCCCGTCAGACGCGCATCGGCATCAGGACGTAAAGCGCCTCGGACCGGTCATGCTCGCGGATCAGCGTCGGCGCGGCGGCATCGGCCAGATGCACCTCGACCATGTCGCCGTCGATCTGGTGGAGAATGTCCATCAGATAGCGGGCGTTGAAGCCGATCTCGAACGGCTGGGCCGAATAGTCGCCGGGCACTTCCTCGGCTGCGGTGCCGTTTTCCGGGCTGGTCACCGACAGGATCACCCGGTCGCGTTCCAGCGCCATCTTGACCGCGCGGGTCTTGTCGCTGGCGATGGTCGACACGCGGTCGACCCCGTCCATGAAGCTTTTGGGATCAAGCTTCAGCATCTTGTCATTGCCGGTCGGGATGACGCGCGAATAATCGGGGAAGGTGCCGTCGATCAGCTTCGACGTCAGCACCGCGCCGCCCAGATCGAAACGGATCTTGGTTGCCGACAGCGACACGCCGACATGGCCGTCGACCTCGTCGATCAGCTTGCGCAGCTCGGCGACGCATTTGCGCGGCACGATCACATCGGGCATGCCCTCGGCCCCCGCCGGACGCTCGACCGTCACCCGCGCCAGCCGGTGGCCGTCGGTGGCCGCAGCCTTCAAAACCGGCACCGGATCGTCGGCGACATGCAGGAAAATGCCGTTCAGATAATAGCGCGTCTCTTCGGTCGAGATCGCAAACCGGGTCTTGTCGATGATCTGGCGCAGCGCGGCAGCCGGCAGCTCGAACCGGGTCGGCAGCTCGCCTTCGGCAATGATCGGGAAATCGTCGCGCGGCAGCGTCGACAGGTTGAAGCGCGCGCGCCCGGCATGGATCGCCATCTTGCCCTCGGCCGCCGACAGTTCGACCTGCGCGCCCTCGGGCAGCTTGCGGACGATGTCGAACAGCGTGTGCGCGGGCACCGTGGTCGCCCCGCCCTGGTCGACCGCCGCCTCGATCGTCTCGACGATCTGCAGATCAAGATCGGTCGCCATCAGCCTGAGCCCGCCCGCCCCGGCCTCGATCAGCACGTTGGACAGGATCGGAATCGTGTTGCGGCGCTCGACCACCGATTGAACATGGGCGAGGCCCCGCAAGAGCGTCGCACGTTCGATCGTCGCTTTCATGAACCCGTCCCTTGGCCCTGCCGGCCCCACTTGATCGACCCAGACGCGCCGCCGCCCGAGGGGCACCGGCGCATCGCGCTTCATGAACAGAAAAAGGGGCCGGAGCAAGCGCTCCGACCCCGGTTTTCCACAGTCCGGTCATGCCGGACCATGCGTTTCAGCTGAACGCCGCCCTCAGAAGCGGACGCCGAGGCCAGCGAGCACCTGATGGCGCTCGTCCCAGCCTTCATAATCGGAATAGCGGTATTCGGCCTTGGCATAGAGGTTGGAGCCAAGCTTCTGCTCGACGCCTACGCCCACGCGCACGCCGTCCCTATTGTCGGTGCGGCGGAAATTCGCCACCGGGAATGCTGGCTCAGTGTAATCTAGGGCGACCCGGGCATTGGTATAGCCGGCCTTGACGTAGAGGAGCGTCGACGCGGCGACGGCGACGCCGGCCCGGCCACCAACATACAGGTCGCGGCGCGCGCTGGCGCACATGCGGTCGGTCGTGCTGATGAAGCCGGCTTCGCAGCCATCGATGTTGCTGTCGGCATATTCAGCCTCAAGACCAAGGATCACACGGCCGACCCTGAAATCATAACCGGCACCGATGCCATAGGCGAGGCCGTCCTGGCCAACGCTGGCTTCCAGCACCGTAAGGGGACCGATCGTCGCCCGTGTGCGAGGACCGATCAGCCGGTCGTAACCGACCAGAGCTTCGACGCGCGGGCCGACAAAGGCGGCGCGTTCCTGCGCCATGGCCGGGGTCGCCGTGATAATGGCAACGGCAACGGCGGTGAGAAACTTCTTCATGATCAAACTCCACTCATGTCATCGCCGCAGCCCGGCCTCAATGCGCGCCGCCGCCTGAGAGGAACCGACGCAGCGCGCTGCGTGAACACAAAAAGGGGCCGGAGCAAGCGCTCCGACCCCGGTTTTCCACAGTCCGGTCATGCCGGACCATGCGTTTCGGCTGAACGCCGCCCTCAGAAGCGGACGCCGAGGCCAGCGAGCACCTGATGGCGCTCGAACCCGCCTTCATAGTTGGAATAGCGGTATTCGGCCTTGGCATAGAGGTTGGAGCCGAGCTTCTGCTCGACACCCGCGCCGACGCGCACACCGTCCAGATTGTCGCTGAGGCTGAAATTCGCCGCCGGCGTCACCGGGTTGGTGTAGTCGAGACCGACCCGGGCATTGGTATAGCCGGCCTTGGCATAGAGCAGCGTCGACGGGGCGACGGCGACACCGGCCCGGCCGCCGACATAAAGGTCGCGGCGCGCGCTGGCGCAGATGCGGTCGGTCGCGATGATGAAGCCGGCTTCGCAGCCATCGGTGTTGCTGTCGGCATATTCGGCCTCGAAGCCCAGGATCGCACGGCCGACCTTGAAGTCATAACCGGCACCGATGCCATAGGCCAGGCCGTCACGGCCGCCGCCGGCGCCCTGCAGACGGTCATAGCCGACCAGACCTTCGACGCGCGGGCCGACAAAGGCGGCGCTGTCCTGCGCCATGGCCGGGGTCGCCGTGGCAGCAGCAAAGGCAAGGGCGGTGAGAAACTTCTTCATGATCAAACTCCACTCATGTCATCGCCGCGGCCGGACTGTCGGGGGAGCGATCCGGCGCCGCGGCCCGGCCTCAATGCGCGGCCCCGCCTGAACGGCGCACAACGGCAGATGAACGTCACATTACAATCACAGAGCGTGGCATTTCTGCAACATGCCGGGTCATGCCCGCCCCGCTTGCCGTCCCGCCGCGCGCGGGATAGGATTGCGCCCAAGCACCGGCGGGTTTGTCCCGGGCCGGAGAATGACGGATTTGACGGCAGCATGGCCAAGTCTTCGCCGCTGCCGATGCGGCCCGCGCCCCGGGCCCGATCGGCGCCCACTGCACCGGCGATCTTCGCCCCGCAGCGCCGCGTCTATGGCGCGCTCGACCTTGGCACCAACAATTGCCGGCTGCTCATCGCCCGCCCCGCTGCCGACGGGTTCGTGATCGTCGATGCGTTTTCGCGCATCGTCCGGCTGGGCGAGGGACTGGCGACGAGCGGGCGGCTGAGCGATGCGGCGATGGACCGGGCGGTCGCGGCGCTGCGCATCTGCTCTGACAAGCTCCGCCGGCGGCATGTGCATCTGGCACGCTCAGTCGCGACCGAGGCCTGCCGCCGCGCCGAAAACGGCCCGGCCTTTATCGAGCGCGTCCGGCGCGAAACCGGGATCGCGATCGACATCATCTCGGCCGAAGAAGAAGCGCGGCTGGCGGTGATGGGCTGCCATGTGCTGCTGGAGGCGGGCGACGGCCCGGCGCTGATCTTCGACATTGGCGGCGGATCGACCGAGCTGGTGCTGATCGACACCAGCGGCCCGGCGCCGCGCACCCTCGACTGGTATTCAGCGCCCTGGGGCGTGGTGTCGCTGACCGAGGTCGAGCCGGTCGACCTCAGCTGCGCGATCGACCGGGCCGACAGCTATCGCCGGATGCGCGCGCGGGTGGCGGACAGTTTCGCCGGCTTTGCCGCGCGCCTGCCCGGCGATGCGGCAGGCGGCCTCAGGCTGCTCGGCACCAGCGGCACGGTGACGACGCTTGCCAGCGTCCATCTCGGCCTGCCCAGCTATGACCGCAGCGCCGTGGACGGGCTGGTCGTGCCCGCCGCCGCGATGCGCGCGGTGTCCCGGATGCTTGCCCATATGTCCTATGAAGAACGCATCGCCCTGCCGTGCATCGGCACCGAACGGGCCGATCTTGTCGTCGCCGGCTGCGCGATCCTGGAGGCGATCCTCGACATCTTCCCGGCCGAACGGCTGGGGGTTGCGGATCGCGGGATCCGCGAGGGCATTTTGCGCAGCCTGATGGCGCGCGACGGGCATCTGGCATGAGGGGCGGCGGCCGCCAGCGGGTCAGGACCGCGCGCAACCGCACCGCCGCGTCGACGCGCTGGCTGGAGAGGCAGCTCAACGATCCCTATGTGCGCCGCGCCAAGGCCGAGGGCTATCGCAGCCGTGCGGCCTATAAGCTGCTGGAGCTGGACGAGAAATTCGGCCTGCTCAAAGGCGCGCGGCGGATCGTCGATCTGGGTGTGGCACCGGGCGGCTGGGCGCAGGTGGCGCGCAAGCGCGTGCCGGGCGCGACCGTGGTCGGCATCGATCTGCTGCCGACCGACCCGATCGACGGCGTCACGCTGTTCCAGATGGATTTCACCGCCGAAGACGCGCCGGAGCGGCTGCGCGAGGCGCTGGGCGGCCAGGCGGACCTTGTCATGTCGGACATGGCAGCAAACACGGTCGGCCATGCCCAGACCGATCACCTGCGGACAATGGCGCTTGTCGAGGCCGCCGCCTGGTTCGCGATCGAGACGCTGCGCCCCGGCGGCGGTTTCATCGCCAAGGTGCTGGCGGGCGGGGCCGACAATGATCTGGTCGCGCTGCTCAAACAGCAGTTCACGACCGTCAAGCACGCCAAGCCCCCGGCCAGCCGCAAGGAATCATCGGAATGGTATGTGATCGCCCAGGGCTTCAAGGGCCGGGCCGAGGACGCGCCGCAGTCCGGCGACTAGAGCGGTTTTCGATCCGGCTGCGCCAGATCAACCGCTCTGATTTGTTGGTTTGCCGCGTTTTCCGAACCGTCAGGTGATCCCACCTGACTGGAAATCGCTCTAGCCCGGCTTTGACGCCGATCCGGCGCGGGCGGCGCGCGCATCGGCGACCGCTTTCTTGAGCGCGGCATAGCCGACCGCGCCGGACAGCGTCTGGTCGCCGATCACCCAGGCCGGGGTGCCGGTCACGCCCAGCGCCCGCGCCAGTTCGATGTTGCGCGACAGCTCGGCCGTCACCGCTGACGTCGCGCCGACGCGGGTGAGATCGGCGGCATCAAGGCCCGCCGCGCCCGCCGCCGCCGCGATCGTCCCGCTGTCCGGCCGGCCGGCGGCATAGAGCGCGTCGTGAAAGCGGACATAGCGGCCGCGCACCGCCGCCGCGAGGCTGGCGCGCGCGCCCGCCTCGCTGCCCGGGCTGAGGATCGGCAGTTCGCGGAACACGATGCGCAGCTTTGCATCCTCGCGCACCAGCCGCTGGATGTCGGGCAGGCTGGCGCGGCAGAAACCACAGGCATAGTCGAAGAACTGGACGAGCGTGACATCGGGCTTTTCCGCCCCGATCCATGCACCTGCAAACGGCGCCTCCAGCGCGCGGCGATTGCCGGCGATCCGCCCCGCCGCCTCCTTGGCGCGCAGCCGGTCCATCGCCTCGGGGATCACCTCGGGATGGGCGAGCAGATAATCGCGCACCGCCTCGCCGCCCTGCGCGGGCAGGATGAGGCTGGTGGCGACTGCCGTCACCGCGGACGAGGCAAGGGCGATCCCGGCATAAAGCGGCCAGCGGCTCATCAGCGGCGTTTCTCCTGTTCGGCGGCGGTGCGCGCCACCATTTCAATGTCCTGCGCGCGCAGATAGTCGGGCGAGCCCTGCGGAATCCCTGCCAGCGCGGTGCGCGCGCTCATGAGCGCCAGGCGCGGCTGGCCTTCAAGGTTGAAGCGTTCGGCGCTGGCGAGCGCGGCGCGCGCGACATCGCCGCGCTGGCCGTAGATGACGCCCAGCTGATACCAGGCAAAGGGATTGTCCTTGTCCTTGGCGAGCGCTGCGCGCAGCACCCGTTCGGCCTCGGGATGGTTGCCGTCATCCTCGGTCGCGACCAGCGCATGGCCGAACATCGATGCGATCAGCGGGTTGAACTGGGTCAGCTGCACGGCCTCGCGCAGTGCGGGCAGCGCCTCGCGCGGGCGGCCGGATTCGAGCAGCACCTGCCCCTTCAGCTCAAGGAAATAGGGGTCGTGCGGCGCGGTGGCGAGCAGCGCGTCGATCTCGGCCAGCGCCTGTTCGGGATAGGCGCTACGATGCCAGGCATAGGCGCGGGCATAGCGGGCCGGAATGCTGCGATCGGTTTCCGGATATTCGCGCAGCACCTGGGGAGGATCGAGCGCATAGCCCTTGAGCTTGGCCTTGATGCGCTGGAACCGCGCCTCGATCGCCGGATCGGTCGGCTTGTCCCACGCCGGCGCGCCCTTGAGCACATCGGTCAGCACCGTCACGCGCTCGCGGCTGAGCGGATGGGTGCGATCATAGCTGTCGGTCGCCTGGATGCCGAGCCGATATTCCTGATTCTGCAACTTTTTGAAGAAATCGATCAGCCCGCGCCCGCTGACCCCGGCGGCATTCAGATAGCGCGCGGCCGCCGCATCGGCGCTTGATTCCTGCGTGCGGGTGAAGGCGAGGAACTTGCCCATCGCCGCCTGCTGACCGGCGGCAAAAATGCCCGCCCCGGCCTCCCCGGCCCCGGCCGCGATCGCCGCCGCGCCCAGCAGCAGCGACAGCAGCATGATGCCCGTCGCCGCCTTTGCACCTTCGGAAAACCGGACGACATGGCCGCCCTCGATATGGCCGATTTCATGGGCGATCACGCCCTGCACCTGATTGGCATTGTCGGCCGAGGTGATCAGCCCGGAATGCATATAGACGATCTGGCCGCCCGCGACGAAGGCGTTGATACTGCCGTCAAGGATCATCACGATCTGCACGTTGCGCGGCTGCAGCCCGGCGGCGATGATCAGATCGCGCGACATGTCGAGCATCAGCGCCTCGGTCTCGGCGTCGCGCACGATCGACTGGGCAAGCGCCGGGCGCGCCATCACCGCAACCGACAGCATCAGCGCGAGGACGAGGCGGAACAGACGGGTCAGCGCTGCGGGCATGGCCGTGCCCTTCTGCCCATCGAACTGAACCGGCGATGAAGAACAGCGGCAATGGGTCCGCCCCGGAGAACCGACAGGATCTCCGGGGCGAAACGCATCAGAAGCGGCCGGTGATCGTCCGCTGCCACCAGCCCTTGCGCGGCGGAGCAGAGTCGGCGGCGTTCCCGGCGGCTTCGGCCTCGGCGGTCGCCGGCGCGGCGGCATCCTCGGCCACGACCTTGGCCGGGGCGGGTTCCGCCACCGGTTCGGCAGCGACGGCGACCGCATCCGGTGCCTCGGCAGCCGGGGCGTCGGCCTTGCGGCGGCGCGTGCGGCGCGGCTTGGCCGGGGCGGCATCGGTCGCCTCGCCGGCCTCGGCCGGCGGCGCATCGGCCACGGGCGCGGCTTCGGCGTCGACCGGCGCATCCGCCTTTTTGCGGCGGCTGCGCTTCGGCTTGGCCGGAGCGGCCTCGGCGGTCACCGGTTCGGCGGCCTCAGGCTCGGCGGGCTCGACCGTGGCCGCATCGGCAGCGACCGGCGCATCGGCCTTGCGGCGACGGGTGCGGCGCGCCCGGGCGGGTGCGGCGGCCTCGGCAGCCGGGGCGTCCTCGGCGGCGGGCGCCGCTGCGGCCTCGACATCGGCTGTCGCGGTTTCGGCGACAGCAATGTCACCGCTCTCGCCCACATCCCCGGCCTCGGCCCCGGCCTGCGCCTCATCGCCCTGACGCCGACGGCGTCCGCCGCGACGGCCACGCCGGCCACGCCGGCCGCGACGGCCTTCGCCATCCTCACCACCGGCCTCGTCGGTGCGGCGGGCAGCCGCCTCGCCGTCCTCGACGGCATCGGCCTCATCCTGCGCGGCGTCATCGGCGTCGGCATCTTCGCCATGGCTGGTGCGCTCGGCCCCGGCCTCGCTGCCATCAGCCCCGTCCCGGCCGCGACGGCCACGACGACGGCGGCGGCGGCGGCGGGCACCGCCCTCGCCACGTTCGTCACGCGCGCCATCCCGGCTTTCGCCGTCGCCGCGCGCACCGGATTCGCCCCGCGCACCGGCCTCGGCGGCTTCCTCTTCCTCGTCCTCTTCGTCCTCGATCTCGTCGATCTCGGGATCGTCATCGTCGAACGCGATCTGCGGCGGATCGAAACGCGGCGCATGGGCGGGCGGCGGGCCGCTCGACTCCACGGTCATGCGCGCGCCCTCGACCTCGCCCGACTGGGCAACCTCGATGCGCACGCCGTAACGTTCCTCGATCTCCGCCAGTTCGGCGCGCTTGTGATTGAGGACATAGAGCGCCGCTTCCTGGCTGGCGCGCAGCAGCAGCAGCGAACCGCGCCCGCGCGCCGCTTCGTCCTCGAGCAGACGCAGCGCCGACAGGCCGGCCGACGAGGCGGTGCGGACAAAGCCCGTGCCTTCGCAGTGCGGACAGGGCCGCGTCGAGGCTTCGAGCACGCCGGTGCGCAGCCGCTGGCGGCTCATTTCCATCAGGCCGAAGCCCGAAATGCGGCCGACCTGGATGCGCGCCCGGTCATTGGCGAGCGCCGCCTTCATCGCCTTTTCAACCTTACGGACGTTGGAGCCATTCTCCATGTCGATAAAGTCGATGACGACCAGCCCGGCCATGTCGCGCAGGCGAAGCTGGCGCGCAATCTCGTGCGCGGCCTCAAGGTTGGTGGCGACCGCCGTCTGCTCGATCCCGTGCTCGCGCGTCGAGCGGCCGGAGTTGATGTCGATCGACACCAGCGCCTCGGTCGGGTTGATGACCAGATAGCCGCCCGATTTCAGCTGCACGACCGGCTGGTACATCTGCGACAGCTGGTCCTCGACGCCGAAGCGCTGGAACAGCGGCACCGGATCGGAATAAGGCTGCACGCGCCGCGCATGGCTCGGCATCAGCAGCTTCATGAACGACTTGGCGGCGCGATAGCCGTCCTCGCCCTCCACGATCACTTCCTCGATGTCGCGGTTGTAGATGTCGCGGATCGCGCGCTTGATCAGGTCGCTGTCGCCATAGATCAGCGCCGGGGCGGACGCGCTCAGCGTCGTCTCGCGGATCTCGTCCCACAGCCGCGCCAGATAGTCGAAATCGCGCTTGATCTCGGTCTTGGTGCGCGACAGGCCGGCGGTGCGGACGATGCAGCCCATGGTCTTGGGCAGCGTCAGTTCCGACATGATCGACTTCAGCCGCTTGCGGTCGGCAGCGTTCGAGATCTTGCGGCTGATCCCGCCGCCCTGGGCGGTGTTGGGCATCAGCACGCAGTAGCGGCCGGCAAGCGACAGATAGGTGGTAAGCGCCGCGCCCTTGTTGCCGCGTTCTTCCTTGACGACCTGAACCAGCAGCACCTGGCGGCGGCGGATCACGTCCTGGATCTTGTAGCGGCGGCGCAGCCGCATCCGCCGCTCGCGCAGCGATTCAACCGCATCGTCGGACCCGCCGCCGCCGTTCAGCGCCTCGGCGCGCGGACGCTCCTCGCCGTCATCGCCATGCGCGCCGTCGCCCTCGGCATCGTGCGCGCCATCGTGCGCGCCATCGTCATCATCCTCGGCATTCTGCAGCGCCGCTTCCTCGGCGGCATGCTCCGCCTCTTCGCGCAGCAGCGCTTCGCGGTCTTCCTTGGGGATCTGGTAATAATCGGGATGGATTTCGGAAAAGGCGAGGAAGCCGTGGCGATTGCCGCCATAATCGACAAACGCGGCCTGGAGAGACGGTTCGACCCGCGTCACCTTGGCGAGATAGATATTCCCCTTGAGCTGCTTCCGCTCGGCCGATTCGAAATCAAATTCCTCGATACGGTTGCCTTTGACGACGGCCACGCGGGTTTCTTCCCGGTGGCGCGCGTCGATCAACATGCGCATGGTCATTCACTGGTCTCCGGGCGCGGGCGCGGCCGTCGGCGGTCAAGCAGCCGATCCGGGCGCCGGCGCGATAGCAGGCGGGCGACGCGCGGAACCCATGGTCCGCAGCCGCCGGCAATGGTGATACGAAAATAAGCGCTTCCGCTGCACGGGCATGCCGCGGGCCTTGGCCGCGGTCATCGTCCTGCGTCGCGCAACCGCCGGCACCTGCCGGACGATGCGAAACGCGGAAAACATGCCCCATTGCAACATCAACCTGTTCGGTCGGCACCGGGCGGATGGCAAAAACCTGCCCGCCGGTAAGCCGGTAAAGGCCGCGCAATACGGCGCGACTGTCATGACTGCTAGCATTGCTTGCAACATGGAGCAAGTTGCCATGGCTGCAACTGCCCATCGCCATTGCAAAATCCTGCCGGCCATGCTGTCGGCGGACAGGATCAACGGGCATGGACCGGCGGGCGCGGACCGCCGGGCACGGGCGCAGATGGCGGGGCAGGTGCGCGACAGGATCTGGCAGGCGGCGGCGGCAGCCATTCTGGCGGCGGGCATCGCGGCCGCCGTCCGGCTGGCGCTGATCGCCGCCGCGCAGACGCCGGGCACGCTCACGCTGCGCCTCGATCCGCCGCCGCCCGCCGCCCCCTGCCCGCCGTCGACGGCCCCGCCGACCGGCCGCTCGTCATCCTCGATCCCGGCCATGGCGGCCATGATCCGGGCGCGGTGGCGCAGGGCGGCGCGGCGCGCGAAAAGGATCTGACGCTGGCCCTTGCCCGCACGGTGCGCGCGCGCATCCTGGCGGGCGGGCGGGCGCGGGTGGCGCTGACCCGCGACACCGACCGCTATCTGAGCCTGCGCGAGCGGATCGAGATTGGCCGCGCGCTCGGGGCCAGGCTGTTCGTCTCGCTGCACGCCGATGCCGCGCCGGCAGGGGACGCGGCGCATGGGGCGACCATCTACACGCTGTCGGAGACCGCCTCCGATGCCGAGGCCGCGGCACTGGCGCGGAGCGAGAACCGCGCCGACATTGTGCGCGGGATCGATCTGGGCGCGGCGCGCGACGATGTGGCCTCGATCCTGATCGACCTCGCGCAGCGCGAGACGCGCGCCGATGCCCTCGCCTTTGCCCGGCTGCTGCACCGCGAGGCCGAGGCGAGCGTGCCGTTCCGCCCCGATCATCTGCGCACCGCCTCGCTGATGGTGCTGAAGGCGCCCGACATGCCCTCGGTGCTGCTCGAGGCGGGCTATATCACCAACGCCACCGACCTCGCCTTTATCGGCGCGCCCGACGGCCAGCGGCGCATCGCCGACGCGATCGCCCGCGCCATCGATGCGCATTTCGCGCGCAAGGCCGCCCGGCGTTAGGGGAGGCGCGTCTGTGCCGCGCCTCGCGGCGCGGGGGCGGCACCGGCCCGCTCCCCCACCCGGCCACCCAACGGCAGTATCATATGGGTGGCCGGGTGGGGGAGCGGGCCGGTGCCGCGACACGAACAAACACGCGCGGGCCGGTGCCGTTCTTCCCAACAAACAACACCCGGTGCCGTTCTTCCCAATCCACAAACAACCTGCCGCCGCACCACAAACACCCCACTCCCCGACCGACTGTAAAACCCCGTGAAAGCTGCTAGAGCCGGGCGCGATGGATCAGGCTCAACCTGGAAATGCGCGCTTCCGCCTGCGGCGCGACGGCCCGCTGGCGCAGCTTGTCGCCCGGCTTGCGCAGCGGCGCTGGATCAGGTGGCTGGCCGCGCTCGCCGGCCTCATGGCCGCCGCCTATCTGACGATCTGGCTGGTCTTTGCCCGCGATCTGCCGTCGGTCGACATGCTGCGCAGCTATGAACCGCCGCTGCCGACCATGATCCGCGCGGTCGACGGCACGCCGGTGCACAGCTTTGCCCGCGAACGGCGGGTGCAGCTGGCCTATGAGGAATATCCGCAGCTGCTCGTCCAGGCCTATATCTCGGCCGAGGACCGGACCTTTTTCAGCCATGGCGGCGTCGATTATCCGGGCATCATCTCGGCGCTGTTCACCAACCTCACGCGCAGCGGCCGCCCGGTCGGCGCGTCGACCATCACCCAGCAGGTCGCCAAGAACCTGCTGCTGTCGGGTGAACTCAGCTATCGCCGCAAGATCCGCGAGGCGATCCTTGCCTACCGGATCGAAGCCGCGCTGACCAAGGAACAGATCCTCGAACTCTATCTGAACCAGATCTTCCTCGGCCGGAACGCCTATGGCGTGCAGGCGGCGGCGCGCGCCTATTTCGACAAGGATGTCGGCCAGCTGACCCTGCCGGAAATGGCCTATCTGGCCATCCTGCCCAAGGCCCCGAGCAATTACAGCCCCGAACGCCATGCCGACCGGGCGCTTGAACGGCGCAACTGGGTGCTCGGCCAGATGCGGCGCAACGGCTATATCGACGAACGCGCGCTTGCCGCCGCCCGCGCCGCGCCGCTCGGCACCATTCCGCGCCAGGGCGCGCGGTTCGATGCCAATGCCGGCTATTTCATCGAGGATGTGCGCCGGGCGCTGATCGAGCGCTTTGGCGAAGATGCCGGGGCCGGGCCGCACAGCCTTTATGCCGGCGGGCTGTGGGTGCGCACCTCGCTCGATCCCCGGCTGCAGCAGCTGGCCGAGGGCGCGCTGCGCGATGCGCTGGTGCGTTACGACCGTGGCCGGGGCTGGCGCGGGCCGATCCGGCGGCTGGAGCTGGGCGGCGACTGGGCGCAGCGGCTGGCGGCGGCCAATCTCGGCGCCGGCTATCCCGACTGGCGGGTGGCGCTGGTGCTCGACACATCGGCGGCTGCCGCGCGCATCGGCTTTCCCTCGGGCGAAGAAGCCACCTTGCCGGCGGCCGCCGCGCAGATGCCGGTCGCGGGCGCGGGCGGCACCGCCTTTGCCCGGCTGCGCGCCGGCGATGTGATCGTCGTCGCGCCCGAAGGCGCGGGCGGAAATGGCGGCTGGTCGCTGCGCAGCATCCCGGCGATTTCGGGCGGGATGGTGGTGCAGGATCCGCGCAGCGGCCGCGTGCTTGCCATGCAGGGCGGGTTCGACAGCCGGCTGCGCAGCTTCAACAACGCCACTCAGGCGCAGCGCCAGCCCGGTTCGACGATCAAGCCCTTTGTCTATGCCGCCGCGCTCGATCAGGGGATGACCCCGGCAACGGTGCTGATCGACGGGCCGTTCTGCGTCTATCAGTCGGCGCTGCTCGGCCAGAAATGCTTCCGCAACTTCACCGGCGGCTATGCCGGGCCGCGCACGATGCGCTGGGGGATCGAACAGTCGCGCAACCTGATGACGGTGCGCGCCGCCTCGCAGACCGGCATGGCCAATGTCGTGCGCACCATCTCGCGCATGGGGATCGGCACATATCAGCCCTATCTGTCGATCGCGCTCGGCGCGGGCGACACCACGGTGCTGCAGATGACCAACGCCTTTTCGCAGCTGGTCGCGCTCGGCCGCGAGCTCAAGCCGACGATCATCGATTATGTGCAGGACCGGCGCGGCAAGGTGATCTGGCGCAGCGACGGGCGCTGTGCGGCGATGCGCAGCTGCAATGCGCGCGACTGGGACGGGCGGCCGATGCCGCGCCCGCCGCTGCGCGGGCGGCAGGTGATGGACCCGATGACCGCCTATCAGATGGTCCATATCCTTGAAGGCGTGGTCGAACGCGGCACCGCCCAGGTGCTGCGCGACCTTGGCCGTCCGCTGATGGGCAAGACCGGCACCACCACCGGGCCGACCAATGTGTGGTTCGTCGGCGGATCGCCCGATCTGATCGCGGGGCTTTATCTGGGCTATGACCAGCCCCGCTCGCTGGGCGGCTATGCGCAGGGCGGCACGCTCGCCGCGCCGGTGTTCCGCCAGTTCGCGCGTGAGGCGATGAAGGACATGCCGGTCGTCCCGTTCCGCGCCGCGCCGGGCATCCGCATGGTCAGGATCGACCGCCGCTCGGGCCAGCGCGTGTTCGGCACCTGGCCGGGCAATGATCCCCGCGCAGCGGTGATCTGGGAAGCGTTCAAGCCGGAAAGCGAGCCGCGGCGTTCGGTCCGCCGTGCCGACATCCTCGCCCAGGCCCGCGCCGAGGCCGAGGCGGCGGCCGCCGCGCTCAACGCGCGCCCGCGCCGCGACAGCGACTTCCTTGAGCGCGAGGGCGGGATTTACTAGAGCCATGGTTCAGGCCATGCCGCGCGCCCCTTATCCCGGGGCGGCGGCCGGCACGCCGCGGCCCTGCCCCGGCGCAGACGAGAAAGAGTAGGACGTCCAGATGCGCGCCGAAGCGCAAGCCCATATCGACCAGATTCGCGACGCGCTCGCGCTGCTCCGCCGCTTTCTCGACTGGGACCGGGCGCTGCGCCGGCTCGACGAACTCAACGCCAAGGTCGAGGACCAGGCGCTGTGGAACGATCCCAAACAGGCCCAGGCGGTGATGCGCGAACGTCGCCGGCTGGACGAGGCGATCTCGGCCACCCGCGCGATCGAGAATGAGCTCAACGACACCGCCGAGCTGATCGAGATGGCCGAGGCCGAAGGCGACGAGGCGATGGCCGATGAAGGCGTGCAGAGCCTTGCCCTGCTCGCCGAACGGGCCGAGCGCGACAAGGTGGCGGCGCTGCTGGCCGGCGAGGCCGATGGCAACGACACCTATATCGAGGTCAATGCCGGGGCCGGCGGCACCGAAAGCCAGGACTGGGCCGGGATGCTGCAGCGCATGTACACGCGCTGGGCCGAACGGCGGGGCATGAAGGTCGAGCTGATCGACCATCATGCCGGCGAACAGGCGGGCATCAAATCGGCAACGCTGCTGCTCAAGGGCGAAAACGCCTATGGCTATGCCAAGACCGAAAGCGGCGTGCACCGGCTGGTGCGGATCAGCCCCTATGATTCGAACGCCCGCCGCCACACCAGCTTTGCCAGCGTCTGGGTCTATCCGGTCGTCGACGACAATATCGAGATCGAGATCAACGAAAGCGATCTGCGCATCGACACCTATCGCGCCTCGGGCGCGGGCGGGCAGCACATCAACACCACCGATTCGGCAGTGCGCATCACCCATTTGCCGACCGGGATCGTGGTCGCGTGCCAGAACCAGCGCAGCCAGCACAAGAACCGGGCCGAGGCCTATAACCAGCTGCGCGCGCGCCTGTATGAGCATGAACTGCGCAAGCGCGAGGAAGAGGCGAACGCGATCAACGCCACCAAGACCGATATCGGCTGGGGCCACCAGATCCGCTCCTATGTCCTCCAGCCCTATCAGCTGGTGAAGGATCTGCGCACCGGCGTCACCTCGACCGCGCCGGGCGACGTGCTTGACGGCGATCTCGACCGGTTCATGGCCGCCGCCTTGTCGCAGCGCGTGACCGGCGAGAAGGTCGATGTCGAGGATGTCGACTAGGATGCGCCGCGCCGCCGCCCTTGCGCTGGCCGCGCCGCTGCTGGCGGGGCTGGCGCTGGCCGGCTGCCAGGCCCCGGGCCGCGCGCCGGCGCGCGACGGCGAGCGGGCCGGGCCGTTCCCTGCCCCCGACCGGCCGGTGGCGCGGATCGTGTCGACCCGCTGGTCGACCGAAGAGGCGCGCGACCGGGTGAGCGAGGCGGATTCGGTGATGGACCGGGCCGGGGTCGTGCCCGGCATGACGGTGGCCGATATCGGCGCGGGCGAAGGCTATTACACGGTCAGGCTGGCGACGCGCGTCGGTGCCGATGGCCGCGTGCTCGCACAGGACATCGTGCCCGAAGTGCGCGACGCGCTGGCCCAGCGCGTCAACCGCGAACGGCTGGACAATGTCTCGGTCAAGCTGGGCGAACCCGAAAATCCCAAGCTGCCCGCCGGCAGCTTCGACCGGGTGTTCATGGTCCATATGTATCATGAGATCGGCCAGCCCTATGCCTTTCTCTGGCATCTGCGCCCGGCGCTGCGCCCCGGCGGGCGGGTGATCGTGGTCGATTCCGACCGGCCGACCCAGAATCACGGCACGCCGCCGGCGCTGCTTGCCTGCGAGTTTGCCGCACTTGGCTATCGCCAGGTCGCGTTCGCGCCGATGCCCCGCGCCGACAGCTATTTCGCCGCCTTCGAAGCGCACGGCCCCCGGCCGGAGCCGCGCGCGGTGCGCGCCTGCCGCTACAACAGGCCGAGCAGGTAGAAGGACGTCCAGTCGGCCCGCGCGATCACCAGATGGTCGTGCATGAGGACGCCGACCGGGCCGAGCAGCGCGACCAGCCGGCGCGTCGCGGCAATGTCGCCGGGGCTGGGCATCGGGTCGCCGCCCGGATGGTTATGGGCAAGCACGATGCCCGCCGCCCCGACATCAAGCGCCCGGGCAAGGATCGTCCGCGCCGGCAGATCAATGTCCGCCGCCCGCCCCTCAAACAGCTGCTGTGCGATCAGCCGCCGGTCGCGCGTCAGGTGGAGCACCGCCAGCCGCTCGTGCCGCAACCACACCAGCCCGGGTGCCAGCAGACGATAGGCAGCCCCCGGCCGGTCGATCACCGGCCCGCCGCCGACGCGCATATCGACGATCGCTGCATCGGGGGCGGGGCGCATCGCATGCATCGGCAGAAACTGCCCGTGCAGCGATGCGCCCGCCCAGTCCGATCAGGGCCATTGCGGAGCGGATCGGGGCCGATCCGCTCCGATCCGGCGCGATCTGCGGCTCAGCCCAGCGCGCCCAGCGCGACAAGGAAAAAGGCGAACATGGTCAGCGCGAACAGGGCGAGGATCAGCAGCAGCCCGGTGCGCAGCAGGGCATTGCGCCGGCTGAGGCCGTAAGCGCCGCGCATCTGGCGGTACATGTGCACGGGCGGGACCAGCGTGGCAGCCGTGACCACGGCCGTTTCCAGCACCGGCAGCGATCCCAACACCGCAAGCACCACGGCCAGCAGCGACATGAACGCCAGCGAATAGGTGACGAACACCGCATGGTCGTAAAGCCGGTATTCGCGCCGCCAGGCAAACAGCAGCCACAGCAGCGGGGTCGATATCGGGATCAGCGCCCAGCTGAGCTTGTAGGCGCTCGACTGGATCTTGTAGAGCAGCAGGCCCGGATTGGCGCTGGCCTTTTTCAGGCGCGCATCGATGGCGGCCAGCCCGGTGCTGATCTGCAGGCCGTTCCCGCCCGGCTCGACGATTCCCGACGCCATCGACAGCATGGCGCGTTCCTGTTCGAGCGCGGCGGTATCGCCGCCCCGCGCCCGCGCCGCAGCAATGCGGGCATCCAGATCGTGGCGTGCCGCCGCCAGCCCGTCGCGCGACGTCGCGGCGGCGGCCGAAGCCGTGGCGGTCCGGTCGCCGCCTATGACGTTCAGTTCCATGCCCAGCGCGCCGAACACGGCGAACAGCAGGAACACCGAAAACAGGAACAGCGCCATCGGCGAGACGAAGCGTACCCGCTCCCCGGCGATATAGCGGCGGGTGAGTGCGCCCGGATGCCAGGCAAGCAGCGGCAGCGTGCTCCAGATCCGCCCTTCGAAATGCAGCACGCCATGCGCCAGATCGTGCCAGATCGCCGCCAGCGAGCGGTGGACATGGGCGGCCTGGCCGCAGCCATGGCAATAGGCACCCGCCAGCACCGTCCCGCAATTGGCACAGACGCCGTGCGGGGATGCCGCCTGCCCCGCGTCGCCGGCCGCGCCTGTGGTCATTCCGACTGCCGTCGTCATGGTCGCCATCCCCCGCACTCCCCTGCCGCACCGCCGATGGCCGCATCGGTCCGCCGCACGGCCCCGCCTAGCGCGGCTTTGTCCCGCCATGCTAGGCCGCGCGGATGACCGATGCCAGCCAGATGATCGGCGCGATGGCCGCGCGCGCCCGCACCGCCGCCGCCGCGCTTGCCCGCCTGCCCGCCACGGCGACCGCAGCCGCGCTGGTCGCGGCCGCGGCGCGCATCCGCGAACAGGCGGGCGCGATCATAGAGGCCAATGCCCGCGATCTGGCGGCGGCATCGGGCCTGTCGGCCGCGCTGACCGACCGGCTGCGCCTCGATGGCGCGCGGATCGAGGCGATGGCCGCCGCCCTTGCCGAAATCGCGGCGCTCGACAGCCCGGTCGGGGCGGAAATCGACCGGCGCACCCGGCCCAACGGGCTGGTGCTGGCGCGGGTGCGCGTGCCGATCGGCGTCATCGGCATCATCTATGAAAGCCGGCCGAACGTCACCGCCGATGCGGCGGCGCTGGCGGTCAGGGCGGGCAATGCCGTCATCCTGCGCGGCGGATCCGAGGCCGTCCACACCAACCGGGCGATCCACCGCGCGATTGTCGCCGGCCTCAGCGATGCCGGGCTGCCCGCCGATGCCGTGCAGCTGGTTGGCGATCAGGACCGGGCGCTCGTCGCCGCGATGCTCGGCGCGGCGGGGCAGATCGACCTGATCGTGCCGCGCGGCGGCAAATCGCTGGTCGCCGCCGTTCAGGACGGCGCGCGCGTTCCCGTGCTCGCGCATCTTGATGGCAACAATCACGTCTATGTCCATGCCGCCGCCGATCCGGCCATGGCGGTCGCCATCGTCACCAACGCCAAGATGCGCCGGACGGGGATTTGCGGGGCGATGGAAACGCTGCTGATCGATGCCGCCTATCCCGACGCGCGGGCGCTGGTCGCCGCGCTCATAGAGCGCGGCTGCGCGCTGCGCGGCGACGGGCGGGCGCAGGCGCTTGATCCCGCCATCGCCCCGGCGACGCCCGAGGACTGGGACACCGAATATCTGGATGCGGTCGCGGCGGTCAGGATCGTCGACGGGCTGGAAGAGGCGCTGGCCCATATCGCCGCGCATGGATCGGGCCATACCGACGCCATCGTCACCGCCGACGCCGCAGCGGCCGACCGCTTTCTGGCCGAAGTCGACAGCGCGATCGTCCTACACAATGCCTCGACCCAGTTCGCCGATGGCGGCGAGTTCGGCCTGGGCGCGGAAATCGGCATCGCGACCGGGCGGCTGCACGCGCGCGGCCCGGTCGCGCTTGAAGGGCTGACGACCTATAAATGGATCGGGCGGGGCAGCGGCCAGGTGCGCCCGTGAAGGTGCGCCCGTGAAGCGGATCGGGCTGCTCGGCGGCTCGTTCAATCCCGCCCATGGCGGCCACCGCGCGATCAGCCGCCATGCATTGCGCGCGCTCGATCTGGACGAGATCTGGTGGCTGGTGTCGCCGGGCAATCCGCTCAAGGACGCCGACACCATGGCCCCGCTTACGGCGCGACTCGCCTCGGCACGGGCGGCGGCGCGGGGGCTGCCGATCCGCGCCACCGCCATTGAGGCCAGGCTTGGCACCCGCTACACGGTCGACACGCTCGACCGGCTGGTGCGCCGGCACCCGCGCACCCGCTTCATCTGGCTGATGGGCGCGGACAATCTGGCCCAGTTCGACCGCTGGCGGGCGTGGCGGCGCATCGCGCGCACGGTGCCGATTGCGGTGATCGCGCGTCCCGGATATAACCGGCACGCTCTTGCGAGCAACGCAATGGCCTGGCTGCGGCGCTTCGTCCGGCCCGCCGGCCAGCACAAAGACTGGACGATGTGGAGACTGCCGGCGCTCGTGCTGCTGCGCTTTCGCCCCGATCCGCGTTCGGCCACGGCCATCCGCCGCGCCGATCCCGATTGGCACCGCCGCCCCACGTCTCGCGTTCGGACAGGCAGTGATGCCTGTCCCCCGACATCCTGATCCCCTTTTCAAGAGGAATGCCATTGCCCGCTTCATCCCGCGCTCCGAGCACCGCCGAGACCGATCCGGTCGGGGCGCTGCACAGGCTCGTCCTGTCCTCGCTTGAGGACGACCAGGCGGTCGAGACGGTCTCGATCCCGCTTGCCGGCAAGAGCAGCATTGCCGATCACATGGTGATCGCCAGCGGCCGCTCCACCCGCCAGGTCGCGTCGATGGCGCAGAAGCTTGTTGAACGCATCAAGGCCGAGCTGGGCCGGATCGCGCGGGTCGAGGGCCTGCCCGCCGCCGACTGGGTGCTGATCGACGCGGGCGACGTGATCGTCCATCTGTTCCGCCCCGAAGTGCGCAGCTTTTACAATCTGGAACGCATGTGGGCCTTTGGCGAGGCCCCGGCTGCGGGTGACGCGGGCGCTGAACGGGGCGTCGGCCCCCTGCCCGGCGTCGAGCGCGGCGGCGGGTCGCTGCCGGCCCATGGCTGACCGCTGACCCCTTGCTTCTGCACATCATCGCGCGCGGGCGCATCGGGCGCGGGCCGGAGGCCGATCTGGTCGACCGCTATCTGCGCCGGATCGCCTGGCCGGTGCGGATGACCGAACTGCCCGATCAGGGCGGCCGCATGCCCGCCCCCGCGCCGGCCAGCGTCACCGTGGCGCTGGACGAGCGCGGTGAGATGCTGGGGTCGATGGAACTGGCGCAGCGTCTGGGCCGGTGGCGCGACGATGGCCGGCGCGAATGCCGGTTCCTGATCGGTGCCGCCGACGGCCATGATCAGCAGGCACGGGGCGAGGCCGATCTGCTGCTGGCATTCGGCCGCGCCACCTGGCCGCATCTGCTGGCGCGCGCGATGCTGGCCGAACAGCTGTGGCGCGCGACCAGCATCCTTGCCAACCACCCCTATCACCGCGAAGGCTGATGGCGCCCGCCGCCCGGTTCCTGCCCGCGCGTCCGGCCGCCACAGCGGCGATCATCGCCCTGGCACTCGCCACCGCCGCGCTTATCGGCATATGGGCGACGCGGCGTCCGCCCGCCGATCCTGCCGGGGCGTCCCCGCCTGCGCCCGCCGCATTGGCCGCGCCGGGCAGCGAAAGGCGGCGGCTGGCCGAAGCGCGCGGGGCCGCCGATGCGGCACGCGAGCGTGCCGCGCGGCTCGATACGCTGGCGGCACGGGCGCGTGATGCCGCCGCGCGCGCGCGCCACGAACGGGCCGCACTCGCCGCGCGCATCCAGGCCGCCGAAGCGGAACTGGCGGCTGGGCGGGCGCGGCTGGCGCTGATCGATGCCGCGCGGCAGCGTCAGGCGGCGCGGCTGGCCGGGGCGCGCGCGCCGGTCGCGCGGCTGCTCGCTGCACTTCAGACCATGGCGCGGCGGCCCGCGGTCGCGACGCTGGTGCAGCCGGGATCGGTGACGGATCTGGTTCATGTCCGCGCGGTGTTCAGCGCGATCGCGCCGCGCATCGAGGCCGAGACAAAGGCGCTGCGCGGCGCGCTCGCAGAGGTGCAGCGGCTGCGCACGCTTGCCGACGGCGTGGTCACGGCCCAGCGCGCCGCCCAGGCCGAACGCACGGCAAGGCTGGCGGAGCTGGCGCGGCTGGAGACACTGGAGCGCCGCCGCGCCGCGATGCTCGCCACCGGGTCGGCGCGGGCCGGCGATGCCGCATTGGCGCTCGGCGAACAGGCGCGCGATCTGGAAGAGCTGGTGGCGCTGGCCGACCGGCAGGCGGCGCTGGCGGCGGCGCTGCGCGCGCTGCCCGGGCCACTGCCCCGGCCAGGGACCGCAGGGCCGGGAGGGGCGCCCACTCCCGCCGCCCATCCCGGATCGGACGCGGCATCTGGCCTTGCCTCCTACCGGCTGCCCGCACTCGGCCGCGTCGTGTCGGGCTTTGGCGAGGCCGGGGCAGGCGGCGAGCGGGCGCGCGGGCTCGCGCTGCTGCCCGAGGCCGGGGCGCTGCTGGTCGCCCCGGCGGGCGGGCGGATCGCCTTTGCCGGGCCGTATCGCGGCTATGGCGAGATCCTGATCATCGATCATGGCGGCGGCTGGATGAGCGTGCTGACCGGGCTGGCGCGGGCGACGGCGCGTACCAGCGATACCGTCGATCAGGGCAGCCCGGTGGGCCGTGCCGGGGCGACGCCGCTGCTGATCGAGCTGCGCCATCAGGGCCGCCCGGTCGCGGTGGCGGCGCAGATCCGGTGATCCGCTGATCTTTAATCCCTTGGCGAATACCTATATCGTCGACAGCCAACCTTGCCGAAAGTGCCGCGAATGTTCCGTCCCGTGTTGCGCGCCGCCGCCCTTGCCAGCGCCCTTGCCCTGGTCCCGATCGCGACCGCCGGCCTCGCCGCGGTCGAGCAGGACACCTATCGCGAGCTTGATCAGTTCATGAGCGTGTTCGAGCGGGTGCGCGGCGAATATGTCGACAAGGTCGATGACAAGACGCTGATCCGCGGCGCGATCAACGGCATGCTTGCCGCGCTCGATCCGCACAGCAGCTATCTGGATGCAACCGACTTCCAGTCGATGAAGGCGCAGACCGACGGCAATTATGGCGGGCTGGGCCTTACCGTGTCGATGGAAGACGGCGCGGTGAAGGTGATCGCGCCCAGCGAGGACACGCCGGCGGCGCGCGCCGGGCTGAAGGCCGGGGACTATATCACCCATATCAACGGCCAGCTGCTCTATGGCGGCACGCTTGACGAGGCGGTAGAGCAGATGCGCGGCAAGCCGGGCACCTCGCTCAAGCTCACCATCGTCCGCCCGGGCCGGGACAAGCCGTTCGACGTGTCGCTGGTGCGCGAGGTCATCGAGCTGAAGCCCGTCAAATGGGAGCTGAAGGGCGATGTCGGCGTCATCAACATCAACAGCTTTTCCAAGAATACCGGCGCCGGGGTGCGCGCCGCGATCCTGGGCGTGCAGAAGGCGCTGGGGCGGCGGCCGGCCGGCTATGTGATCGACCTGCGTTCCAATCCGGGCGGGCTGCTCGATCAGGCGATCGAGGTGTCGGACGCGTTCCTCGAACGCGGCGAGATCGTGTCGCAGCGCGGCCGCGAGAAGAGCGATGTCGAACGCTATTATGCCAAGGCCGGCGACGATACCGGCGGCGCGCCGCTGATCGTGCTGGTCGATGCCGGGTCGGCCTCCGCCGCCGAGATCGTGGCCGGCGCGCTGCAGGACCAGCACCGCGCGCTGGTGATGGGCGAACGCAGCTTCGGCAAGGGATCGGTGCAGACTCTGCTGCCGCTGACCGCCGAAAGCGCGCTGCGGCTGACGACCGCGCGCTATTACACCCCGTCGGGCAAGTCGGTGCAGGAAGGCGGCATCGAACCCGATATCGCCGTGCCGCAGCTGAGCGACCCCGATTACAAGACCCGGCCGCGCTTCCGCGAGGCCGATCTGCGCCGCCATCTGGTCAATGAGGCGAAGGTCGATCGGTCGGTGATCGAGGATGACGGCAAGGAGGATCCGCGCTTCAAGATGACCGCCGAGGAGCTGAAAAAGCAGGGCGTCACCGATTTCCAGCTCGATTATGCGGTGCGCGCCATCGCCCGGCTGCGGCGCGACGGCGCAGCGCTGGTCGCGCTGGGCGGCCAGCCGGCTGCGGGCAAGCCCGCTGCCGGGCAGGCGGCGACCGGCAAGCCCGGCCCGGCCCGGCAGCGCTGATCCGCAATACAGCCCCCGTTCATCGACCAGGTGGCCTGAATGGCGACGATCACCGCACCGAGACTGCCCATCGTGACCTCCCTCGCCCAGGCCCGGCTGCTTGCCTTTGCCGCACCTTCCGCACTGCTTGGCGGGGCGCTCGCGTCCGAATATCTGGGCGGGCTGTTCCCGTGCGAAATGTGCTATTGGCAGCGCTGGCCGCATGAGGTGGCGCTGGTGCTGGCGCTGTTTGCCTTTGTGCTGCCGGCGCGCCTCACCCGGCCGCTGGTGCTGTTTGCAGCACTCGCCATTGCCGTGTCGGGCGCGATCGGGGTGTTTCACGCCGGTGTCGAATATGGCTGGTGGGAAGGCGTGACCAGCTGCGCGGCCAATGCGGTGTCGGGCAGCAGCGAAGATCTGCTCAAATCCATCCTTGCCGCGCCGATCATCCGGTGCGACCAGCCGCAATGGACGCTGTTCGGCGTGTCGCTCGCCGGATTCAACGCCCTGTTTTCCTTTGCCGCGGCAGCATGCGTCGCGGCGCTTGCGATCAAGGGGAGTGGCACGCGATGAGCTGGAAACCCGGTGACAGCGCGGTCGATACCGCGACGATGCTCAGGGTCAATCAGGCGGGCGAATATGGCGCGACGCGCATCTATGCCGGGCAGCTGGCGGTGATGGGCGACCGGTCGCCCGCCGCGCGGGCGATTGCCGGCATGGCCGCACAGGAGGAACGCCATCGCCGCCGGTTCGACGCGATGATCGTCGAACGCGGCGTGCGGCCGACCCTGTTGCAGCCGCTGTGGAACGTTGCGGGCTTTGCGCTGGGCGCGGTGACGGCGGCGATCGGCCCCGAAGCAGCGATGGCCTGCACGGCGGCGATCGAGACCGAGATCGACCGCCATTATCAGGAACAGCTCGACACGCTTGAGGACCGCGATCCGGAACTGGCCGGGGCGATCCGCGATTTTCAGGCCGAGGAGGTCGAGCACCGCGATGCCGCGCTGGCCGCCGGGGCCGAGCGCGCGCCTGCCTATCCGGTGATGTTCCATGCGATCCGGCTGGGCTGCCGCGCGGCGATCGCGCTGTCGAAACGTATCTGAACACGATCATGGCTGGCGGCGGTGCGCCGCCGGCGGCCAAGGGAAGAGGACCCGCAATGACCACCAAGATCCGTTTCGCGCTGGCGATCGCGCTGACCGTGCCGGGGCTGGTGCCCTTTGGCCCGGCAGCGGCGCAGCGCAACTCGAACGAGGCGGTGCTGGTGGTGTTCGGCGACGAGCCCTGCCCGCGTGACGTCATCTGCGTGCGCAAGCCGCAGGGCGAGAAATACCGGATCCCCGAAGAGCTGCGGCGCATCGAGCCGAGCCCGCAGAGCCAGAGCTGGGCCGAGCGTGCCCGCAGCATGGAATATGTCGGCGCCGCCGGCATCAACAGCTGTTCCCCGGTCGGCGCGGGCGGCTGGACCGGCTGTTATCAGCAGCTGCTGCGCCAGGCGCGCGAGGAACGCCGCGCGCGCGCCAATGGCGAGCTGAACGACCGCTGAGCCCGCTCACCCTCATGCATCCGGCAGGACTGTGCGGGCGCGCCCTGCTGCCGGCGCTGCTGCTCGGCGGGGTTACGGCCGCCCCGGCAGCGGCGGACATGACCGATCCGCCCCCCGCGCTCGATCTCAGCGCAGGCGTGACGCTGGCGAGCGATTTCCGGCTGCGCGGCCTGTCGCTGTCGAACAGGCGGGCAAGCATCGGCGCGACGATCGACGCCAGCCATATCTCCGGTCTGCATGCGCAGTTGCGCGCGGCGAGCCTGTCCGGCCCGGCGGCGCGCGGCGCCGATGCGTTGGTCGAGCTGGCCGCCGGCTACCGGACGATGGCCGGCCCGGTCGAACTCGATCTGGGGGCGCGCTATTTCGCCTTTGCCGGGAGCACGGGGACGACCGATGTCATCGAGCCTTACGCGGCGCTTGGCTATGACATCGGGCCGGTGAGCCTCAGCGCCTCGGCCCATTATGCGCCGCGCCAGCGCACTCTGGCGGCCGGCACGACCGGGCGCGAGCGGCGGGCCGACAATCTCTATCTGCGTGCCGGGCTGGACCTCGGCGTGCCGGGCACCCCGCTGACGCTCGCCGCGCATATCGGGCGCGACACCGGCAGCGGGCAGCTGACGCTCGCGCGCCGCTACACCGAATGGGGGCTTGGTCTGCGCCACAGCCTCGGCCCGCTCACGCTCGCGCTCGATTATGCCGACAGCAATGCCGGGCTGCAGCTGGCAAATGGCCGACGCCCGGGCGGGGCCGGGCTGATCGCGCGGGCGACGCTCGATTTCTGAAACCATCTGTCGCCGGCGACTCGGCCTGCCGCATCCGCCCCCCGGCCTGCCGCCCTGTCCCAATCTGGTTCATCTGGGCTTCATCCGCCGCACCTAGCGCCGGGCGCGCAGGCGGATGTCCGCCCGCCGCCTCCCCGTGCCGGGGGCGTGTTGCTTGTCCGGGGACCTGAATGACCGTCATCACCGTCACTGACCGCGCGCAGCTTGATGCGGCGCTTGCCCGCGCCAGCGGTGGCGAAACGATCCTGCTCGCGCCCGGCAGCTATGGCACGCTGGCGCTCAACAGCCGCAGCTTTGCCGCCGACGTCACCATTGCCTCGGCCGATGCCGGCAATCCGGCGCGGCTCGACGGTGTGCATGTCAACGGATCGCGCAACATCCTGTTCCGCGGGCTCGACATCGGCCGCGCGCTCGCGCCGGGCGAGCCGGAATGGACCCAGCTCGCGACGGTCACGAATGCGGAGAATATCCGCTTCGACAGCGTGTCGCTGCACGGCTCGCTCGACGGCAATGCCGGCAATGACGGCTGGGGCCTTTATGTGACCGGCACGCGCGGCTTTGCGCTCACCGGCTCCAATGTGCAGGAGTTGATGCGCGCCTTTGTGATCGAACAGTCGAGCGACATCCGCATCGCCGACAACCTCATTCACCGCATCCGCAGCGACGGCGGCGATTTCGCCGCGGTCGACGGGGTGGTGATCGAGAACAATCTCTACCGTGATTTCCAGCCATCGGCCGGCGACCACGCCGACGCCATCCAGTTCTGGACGGCGGGCCAAACGCGCGGATCGAGCAACGTGCTCATTCGCAACAATGTCGTGCTGCAGGGCAATGGCACCGGCACCCAGGGTATTTTCATCCGCGACGAACAGGGCCGGCTGCCGCACAGCAATGTGCGGATCGAAAACAACCTCATCTATTCATCCGACCAGTTCGAGGGCATTTCGGTCGAAGGCGCGATCGGCGTCGCGATCATCGGGAACACCGTGGTGTCGCCGACCAGCGACGCCAAAAGGCTGTGGATCCGGGTCGACCGGGTCGACGGCGCGCTGATCGCCCGCAACGTGACCGACGATCTGCTGATCGGCACCGCGACCGGGCTTGCGCAGAGCGACAATGCCGTGCTGCACGGGCTTGACGGTCAGGATGTGTTCCTGCCGCGCATCAATGCCGGGGCGGGAGCGGCCATTGCCGATCTGATCGTCCCCGGCATGGGTTTCCAGCCGGGCGCGCTGCCGGTCTGGCCGGGCGCACAGCCCCAGCCCGCACCTTCACCCGCACCCACGCCGTCCCAGCCTGTCCCTTCCCAGCCGGCCCCATCTGACCCGGACACCCCGCAGACCGGCGGCAGGCCCGCGCTGCCCCCTGCCGAGCTGCCCACCCCCTGGCCCGAGGCGGACATGCCGTTCATTCGCGGCGGCACCGGCAATGACTGGCTGACCGGCGGCGATGCTGCCGAATGGCTGACCGGGGTGGCCGATGCCGATGGCCGGCTGGGGCGGGGCAGCATCGACCGGCTGACCGGCGGCGGCGGGCCCGATGTGTTCGCGCTCGGCGATGCGCGCGGCCGCTTTTACGATGACGGCCAGAGCCGCCGCGGCGGGCGCGGCGATTATGGCCAGATCCTCGATTTTTCAGCCGGCGACCGCATCATGCTGGCGGGCGCGCCCGGCGATTATGTGTTCCGCAAGGGCCGGGTCGGCGGGCTGGCGGGGATCGAGATCCTGCACGACAGCAACGGCAATGGCCGGGCCGACAGCCGGGACGAGCTGATCGGCCATGTTGCGGGCGTGCCGGACCTGCCGCTCGACGCGTTCATCTTCGGCTGACCCGGGATTGTCGCCGGAGCGGGCGGCCCGGGCCGGGCCGCCCCGCCGCTCAGGCCGCGCGTGTCAGGCTCAGGAACACATCCTCGAGATCGGCCTCGCGCGTCGTCACATCGACGATGCCAAGCCCCGCGGCCTGGACGGCGGACAGCACCTGCCCGGCATTCACCTTGGCCTTGGAATAGGTGATTTCGAGCACCCGTTCGCCGCGCAGGGCGATCTTTTCGAAACAGTCGGCGGCGGGCGGCACGGCGATGTCGCGGTCGACGGTCACCTCCACCCGCTTTTCCTGCGCCTTGCCGACCAGCTCGCGCGTCGGCTCATTGGCGATCAGCCGGCCATGGTTGATGATCGCGATGCGGTCGCACAGCTCCTCCGCCTCTTCCAGATAATGGGTGGTGAGGACGACGGTGACGCCACGGTCGTTGAGTTCGCGGACATAGGCCCAGAGCTGCTGGCGAAGCTCGATGTCGACGCCCGCCGTCGGCTCGTCGAGGACGAGCACCGGCGGCGAATGGACCATCGCCTTGGCGACCAGCAGCCGCCGCTTCATCCCGCCCGACAGGGTGCGCGAATAGGCATTGGCCTTGTCTTCCAGATGCACGGCGCGCAGCAGCTCCATCGAGCGCCGCTCGGCGCGCGGGACGCCATACAGCCCCGCGAACAGCTCCAGCGTCTCGAGCGGCGTGAAAAAGGGGTCGAAGACGATCTCCTGCGGCACGATGCCGATCGACGCCTTGGCGTTGCGCGGATGCGCGTCGATGTCGAAGCCCCAGATCGCGGCCCGCCCCTCGGTCTTGCGGACCATGCCCGACAGGATGTTGATCAGCGTCGACTTGCCCGCGCCGTTGGGGCCGAGCAGACCGAAAATCTGGCCGCGCGGCACATCGAAACTGACCCCGTCCAGCGCCCGCTTGCCGCCACGATAGGTCTTGCCCAGCCCCTGAATCGAGATCGCCGCTTCATCCATGTGTCACCCCTAACCGCGGGGGGCTGGAAAGGGCAACGCGCGATTGCTATCGGCGGCGGCATGATCCCGCCCCCCGAAACCCTCCGCGTGTCCACCCGCCGCGTCGCCTGTGACGGCTCCGGCCATGGCATCGACCCCGCGCTCGGCCATCCGCGCGTGTTCATCGAAATCGACGAACGCGGCTATGGCGAATGCGGTTATTGCGACCGTCGCTTCGTGCTGATCGGCGGCCCGGCCGACAATGAGGGTTCCGCCGCCCATTGAAGCGCCTATATCGGGGGGCATGACCCCGTCCCCCGATCCGCGCTCCGCCGATCCGCGCGCCGTCCTTTATGGCGGCGACCTTGATCCCGATACCGCGCTTGCGCTCACCCGCGCGGCGCTGAACGGCGTCGATGACGGCGAACTCTATCTGCAATATCAGGCGAGCGAGAGCTTCGGTTTCGATGACGGGCGGCTGAAAACCGCCGACTATTCGACCAGCTCGGGCTTCGGCCTGCGCGGTGTGGCGGGCGAGACGACCGCCTTTGCCCATGCCAATGAGTTGAGCGCCGCCGCCATCCGCCGCGCGGCTGAAACGATGCGCGTGCTTGATCCCGGCCAGGCTGCCGCGCCCGCGCCGCCGCGCACCAACCGGCATCTCTATACCGGCCATGATCCCATCGGGCTGGTGCCCTTTGCCGACAAGGTGGCGCTGTGCCAGACGATCGATGCGGCCGCCCGCGCCCGCGATCCGCGCGTCGCGCAGGTGTCGGTCGGGCTGTCGGCAAGCTGGTCGGTGGTCGAAATCGTCCGCGCCGACGGGTTTGTCGCCACCGATGTCCGCCCGCTCGTCCGGCTCAACATCGCGATCGTCGCCGAACACAATGGCCGGCGCGAAACCGGATCGTTCGGCATGGGCGGCCGCTATCTCTACGACCGGCTGTTCACCGAGGACCAGTGGCAGCGCGGGATCGACCAGGCGCTCGCCCAGGCGCTGATCAACCTCGACTCGGTCGCGGCACCCGCCGGGGAAATGCCGGTGCTGCTGGGTCCGGGCTGGCCCGGCATTCTGCTGCACGAAGCTATCGGCCATGGGCTGGAAGGCGATTTCAACCGCAAGGGCACATCGGCCTTTGCCGGGCGCATTGGCGAGCGGGTGGCGGCACCGGGCGTGACCGTGGTCGATGACGGATCAATCGCCGACCGGCGCGGCTCGCTGTCGATCGACGATGAAGGCACGCCCACCGGCCGCACCGTGCTGATCGAGGACGGCATCCTCAAAGGCTATATGCAGGACCGGCTAAACGCGCGGCTGATGGGCGTGGCCCCCACCGGCAATGGCCGCCGCCAATCCTATGCCCATGCACCGATGCCGCGCATGACCAACACCTTCATGCTCGGCGGCAGCGACTATCCGGGCGAGATGCTCGCGCGTGTCAAATCGGGCATTTTCGCCAAGAGCTTTGGCGGCGGCCAGGTCGACATCGTGTCGGGCAAGTTCGTGTTTTCCTGCACCGAGGCCTATCTGATCGAAAATGGCCGGCTGGGCGCGCCGATCAAGGGCGCGACGCTGATCGGCGACGGGCCGAGCGCGCTCACCCGCGTGCAGGCGATCGGCAATGATTTCGCGCTCGACGAAGGCATTGGCGTGTGCGGCAAGGGCGGCCAGTCGGTTCCCGCCGGGGTCGGCCAGCCCAGCCTGCTGCTCGACGGGTTGACCGTGGGCGGCACCCAGGCGCGCTGACCGGGGGCCGGGGAGCGGGGGGGACGCCGCCCCGCCGCTCAGGCCGGAAACTCGATCCTGACCATACCGCCCTGCCCGCGCGGCCAGTCGATCGTGCCGCCCAGCTGCGCGGCGAGCCCCTGGACGATCCGCGCCCCCAGCCCGCTCGCGGTGCGCGGATCGAATCCGTCGGGCAGGCCCGGGCCGTCATCGGCGACGACCAGCGCCAGCCGGTCCGGCGCCGAGGGGGCGATGGTGATGCGGATCTGCCCGTCGGGGCGGCCCGCCAGACCGTGCTTGACCGCATTGGTCATCAGTTCGGCGACGATCAGCGACAGCGCGACCAGCCGGGTCAGATCGAGGCGCAGTTCGGCCGCGCTCACCTCCAGCCGCACCTCGCCCGCATTCATCAGCGCCAGCGAATCGCGCGCCAGCTGTTCCAGATAGTCGCGCGCCGACAGGCCGGCGGCCGCCGGGTCATAGAGCCGCCGGTGGACGCGGCCGATCGCGTGGATGCGCTCGATCGCCTCGTCGAATGCGGCGGTCGCAGACCCCGGATCGCGGGCGACCTGCCGTTTGTGCATCGACAGGATCGAGGCGACAAAGGCCATGTTGTTGGCGACGCGGTGCTGCAGCTCCTGAAACAGCAGCCGCTGCTCCTCATACAGCCGGGCGGCGCGCTCGCGCTCGGCACGCAGCCGGTTGCCCGCCCGTTTCATCAGGTGGATGAGGATGATGTCGACCGCAGCGACGCTGGCGAACATGCCAAGCGCGACCAGCCCGGCAAGGGACAGCGGCCCGGCCGGACCGGGGGGCATGAACAACAGCGCTGCCGCGATCCCCGACAGGACCGCGCACAGCGTTGCCGCCCAGGGCCCGGCCACGAACGCGACAAGCACGACTGCCGGAAAGAAGGTGAGGAACGGGAATCCGGGCGGCAGCAGCGGCGCGGCGACCATGCGCAGCCCCGTGGCCGCCGCACAGGCCATCACCGCAAGCGCAACGCCCGACGCGATGCGGGCAGTTCGGCCGGCAATCGTCCAATCCTCAGCCACGACTCGCCCCGATCTCGTCGACCTGCTGAGCTAAAGCGTTTTCACGCCGGGTGAAATCACCCGGCGGCTCGGAAAAAATGGTAAAACGGACAGCCGAGCCGACCGGAGCGAAACAGGGCAGACGCGGTTAATCGGAAAGGCCCCGGCGCCGCCCGCCTGGCGCCGGAGCCGGGCGGGTCAGAACGCCGCCGTCAGCGACACGATGATCGTGCCCCCGGCGATCGATGTCACGCCATTGCCGCGCTTGCTGAAGCCGGGCTGGAGATTGGCGCTTTCGGCCCGCGAAATGTCGGTATCGGCATAAGCGACGCCCAGCGTCAGATTCTTGACGGTGAAATCAAGGCCGAGGAGCCAGTCGAGATATTCGCCGGTTGGCGCAACACTGGTGCCGTTGGGGCCAAGCCCCGGATTGCCCTTTGAAAAGCCCAGATGCGCCTTGGCGGTCAGCGGGGTGCCCGCGATCGGCGCGGCGGCATCGCCCCAGACATAAAGATTGTCCTGCTTCTGCCCGCGGCTCTGCGGCGTTGCCGAGAAATTGCCCAGCGCTCGCTGCTTGGGCGCGTAGGCGACGCCCGCAAGCAGCGAAACAGGCCCGGTCGTCCCGCTCAGCTTGACATAGGGTTCGGCGAAATCGGTCACGTCCGCGCCGCCGGGATACATGTACCAGGTCAGGCCGACATCGATGGCGCCCTTCTCGCTGATCGCAGTCTTATAGCCGGCGATCAGATCCAGCTCGATATTGGCACCGCCGAACGTGCCCCAGCCGGCAAGATTCGATCCCCAGGCACCGGCATAAAGCCCGCTTTTGTGGGTGAGGGTGAGCCCGGCCTGCACGGCCATTTCCTTGTCGCTCTGCGACACGCCGCGAAACCGGTAATCGGACAGCAGCGCCGCCGTCCCCGTCACCGTAAAAGCCGGCGTCGCTTCGCCGTCCTGAGCCATGGCCGGCGACGCCGACAGAGCCGCCACAAACGCCAAGCCACCAAGATATGCGCGCATAGATCAGACCCCCCGCAGATAAAATCGCGTTGTCCGTCCTGCGCCCGGCGCGGCGCTCCTCGTTGCGGGTGCGCATCCGCCGGTCCCTCTTTGCTATGCACGCTTATGCCATGAATCAAATTCTTTTATGGTCGTGAGGACGATTTTTTTGGCCCAACCGCGCAAGACAAAGGGGCCGGCATGAACCACATGCCAGCCCCAGTTGCGGCGTCTTCTGGTTGCGCAGGCAGACGCCCGGCAATGATCGGCGCGGTCTGACAAGTGCCCGCGGCCACCATTGCTGTCGGTCGACCGGCGGCGTGCCGGTCGTGCCGCGATCAGAACGTCATGCCGATGCTCATCTTGTAGAAATCACCGGCATTGCCGCTCTCGACATCTGCCCCGCCGGTGAAGCGGGCATAAAAGCCCTTGGGCAGGCTGAACTGCACATAGGGGCCGACCCACTGATAGACGCGCGCGGTGGACCCGCCGGGATAGGTGTTGCGGGTGTTCGACAGCAGCTCATAATGCAGGCCAGCCGATGCCTTGTCGCTGAACTTGTAGCCGACATTGGTCCAGGTGTGGAGGAAGTCGAGCGCCGCATCGCCGCCGCGGTTGCGCAGCGCGGCATAATAGCCGGCATAGAACTCCGCCTCGACCTTCTCATCGGCATAGTTGACCGTCAGGCTCGGCACCACGCCATCGGCGAACTTCGCGCCCTGCACCACCCCGGCGGCGTTGACCGAACCGCCCGACAGCAGCGCGCCGTTGGTGAGGCCGATCTGCGGCTTCACCTTCAGCTTGCCATCGGCAAGGTTGAAGTTCACCCCGACGCCGAACTCGGTCCACAGATCATCGCCGGTGTTGGTCGGGTTGAGCCCGAAGGCCGGCTTGGTCCAGAAAATGCCGTAGAACGTGAAATCGGTCTTTTCCCCGGTGGGGATCGACCCGCTGAACGTCGGGTAGAAGCCGAAGAAACTGTCCTGGTTCAGGGCGACCGTGTAGCTCGACTCCCGCTCCTGGGCGACCGCCGGGGCGGCGATGCCGGCCAGCGTCATGCACATGGCCCGGAGCAAAACGTTCTTGCTGATCATCTTCATGATTTTCGTCCTTCTTCAAGTAACCCTAAGTTACTCCTCCGGCGGACTCAGCTTGTTCTTGTTATGAAAAGTGTCAAAACAACATAATCAACACAAATCATATAAGAACGACGTTTTACTCCGGGCACAAATGCATTGTTTTAATGGCTTCGATTTACAAAGATACTTTATCAGTAGTTATACGCACGCTCGCCATGATCGGAAATGTCGAGGCCGGCATGCTGTTCTTCGTCGCCAGCACGCAGCCCGATGATCTTATCGACGGCGAAATACAGAATGGCGGACCCGATGCCCGACCAGGCCAGGGTGAACAGCACGGCCTTGGCCTGTGTCCAGAGCTGGGCTGCGACGCCGGCATAGGCGAACACCGCCGTCCCCGGCTGACTGGCATAATCGGCAACGCCCTGCCCGCCGAGCGCGGGATCAACCAGGATGCCGGTCGCCAGCGCGCCGACGATCCCGCCGACACAATGGACACCGAACACGTCAAGCGAATCGTCATAGCCAAGCTTCACCTTCACCTTGGCGACGAAGAAGAAGCAGATCGGCGAAACGATCAGCCCCAGCACCACCGCGCCCATCGGCCCGGCAAAGCCCGAGGCGGGCGTCACCGCCACCAGACCGGCCACCGCGCCGGTGACCGCGCCGAGCAGCGACGGCTTGCCGCCGGTTGCCTGTTCAACCAGCACCCAGCTGAGCGCGGCGGCAGCCGTGGCGACGAAGGTGTTGATGAACGCAACCGCGGTCACGCCATTCGCCTCAAGATTTGACCCGGCGTTGAAGCCGAACCAGCCAACCCACAGCAGCGACGCGCCGATCATCGTCATGGTCAGCGAATGCGGCGGCATCGGATCGCGCGGATAGCCGAGCCGCTTGCCGAGCATGATCGCCCCGACCAGCCCGGCGACGCCGGCATTGATGTGCACCACGGTGCCGCCGGCGAAATCGAGCGCGCCCATCTGGAACAGGAAGCCGGCATGGCCATTGGCGGCGGCGACCGCGTCCGCCCCGGCGAGCGCCGCCTTGGCGATCGCGTCAGGCCCGTCCCAATACCAGACCATGTGCGCCATCGGAAAATAGATCAGCGTGACCCACAGCGTCACGAACAGCATCAGCGCGGAAAACTTCACCCGTTCCGCAAACGCCCCGACGATCAGCGCCGGGGTGATGCAGGCAAAGGTCATCTGGAAACAGATGAACACATATTCGGGAATATAGACGCCGTTGGAGAAGGTCGCCGCCTGCGAGCTGGCATCGACACCCTTGAGGAAGAGCTTGCCCAGGCCGCCGAAGAACGCATTCCCCTCGGTAAAGGCGATGCTGTAGCCCCAGCACACCCAGATCACCGCGACCAGACAGACGATCATGAACACCTGGGTCAGCACCGACAGCATGTTCTTGGTGCGCACCAGCCCACCATAGAACAGCGCGAGGCCCGGGGCCGACATCATCAGCACCAGCGCCGACGACACCAGCATCCAGGCCACGTCCCCCTTGTCCACGCTCGGCTCGGGTATCGCGGAGGCCGCAGCCCCCTGCGCCCAGGCCGGCAGCGCCGCAAACAGCGCAAGCCCGAGGCCCGCCAACGACTTTGCAATCATGTTTCCCCCTTTCCGGTCAGATCGCCGCATCGCCCGTCTCCCCGGTGCGGATGCGGACAGCCTGCTCGATCGGCTGAACGAAAATCTTGCCGTCGCCGATCGACCCGGTGACGGCAGCCGCCTGAATGGCCTCGACGATCGCGTCGACCTGGGCCTCGGCGCACACCACTTCGACCTTCAGCTTGGGCACCAGATTGGTCGTGTATTCGGCGCCCCGATAGATTTCGGTCTGCCCCTTTTGCCGGCCGAACCCGCGCACCTCGGAGATCGTCAGTCCGGACACGCCCAGCGCGGTCAGCGCCTCACGGACGCGATCGATCTGGAAGGGTTTGATGATCGCTGTGACAATTTTCATGCACATCCCCCGCTCAACGCGACTCGGATGTTTCATGTTTGTGAACAGGTCGTCAATGAAATTGTGCGTCCGCACCCACAACTATGCTGCGTCGCACAATAGCTTTTTCACTCGCGTCAAACGTCAATCTTCGCAACATTGCTGGTTTTTTGTGCATTTTGGTGCTGCGCTGCACGATTAGGAGGCAGAGTTTCCGCGGCAAATGCGCGTCGCGATGGCAAAAATGGCGGAAAACCGGGTCTGGCACGGTCTTTGCGATGAATTTGGCGACGGTCAGGGTTTCCGCCCCGGCCTTCGATGTTCCTCCTGCGGACGACCTCGGGCCGGCAAGACAAGATCTTGCCGGCCGTTTTTTTTGCACCATTTCCCGTGCCGCAATTTCAGGCAGCAAAGAGCGGATCGCTGCGGGCATGAAAAAGGCCCCGGCGCAGCGCGACCGGGGCCAACATGGTGCGGCACGGCCCCGCGCGGGACCGGCGGCAGGATCAGCGCGGCGGCGTTCCCGGCACGGCGGCGCGGGCATCCTGGCCATCGCCCTCGGGCGCGGCGATGATGTCGCGGGTCACCTGCCCCTTGTCGACCACCACCGTGCCCGGATCACCGGCCGACGAGCGGATGCCCGCCGCCGCGCGGTCGGTGCCCGCCTGGCCAAGCGTCACACGCTCGACCGTGCTGCGCGGTGCCGCGCCGCCGAACAGCGCCTGCAGCGCCTGGGTGCTCGAATCGGCTTCCTGCGGACGCGGCGCGCCCGGCGTCGGCGGCACCAGCGCGAAATCGGGCGGCACGACCAGCGGCGCGCGCCGGGCGGCGGCGAATTCGTCCGGGCCGCGGCGGCCGCTCATCGCGTTCGACCCGCCACAACCGGCGAGCATGAGCGCCGCCATGCCCAGAACCACAAGATTACGCATCGATCGTCTCCGAAGAATCATTATCGCGGCGAACGAGCAGCGCGCGCCCGAGCAGCGTAAGGACGCCGATCGTAATCGCGGCATCGGCCACATTGAAGACCAAAAAGGGGCGAAAATCCCCGAAATGAAGGTCGAGAAAATCAACCACATAGCCAAAGCGAATGCGGTCGAGAATGTTTCCCGCCGCCCCGCCCAGCACCGCGCCCAGCGCCCAGACATCGGCCCGGCTGCGCTCGCGCCACATCCAGACGAGCACGCCGGTTGCGATCAGCCCGGTCATCGCAACGAGCGCCCAGCGCGCCAGATCGCTGCTCGCGGTCAGAAAGCCGAGCGAGACGCCATAATTCTGCACCCAGGTGAGGTTGAACACCGGCAGCAGCACGATCTGGCCATGCAGCTGGAGCGCGAGCGGCCCGATCACCCAATATTTGACCAGCTGGTCGATCAGGAACACGCCCCCGGCCAGTGCGAGCCCGGTGGCGCGCAGCCGCCCGGCCCCGGCATCCGCCGCCTCGGGCGCGGCCTGAACGCCCGGCTCAGCCACCGACCACCTCGGCACAGCGGCCGCACAGCCCGCCATCGGCCGCCACATCGGGCAGATGCCGCCAGCAGCGGCCGCATTTATGGGCGGTGGTGCGGGTCACGGCGATCTCCTCGCCCGGCGACACCTTCGCCACGATGAACAGCTCTTCCAGATCGGCGTCGTGATGGCCCGGCACGGTGATCTCGGCCTCCAGGCTCGATCCGATCAGCTTTTCGCGGCGCAGCGGCTCGATCGCTTCGGTAACCGCCGAACGCAGCGCGCGCAGCCCGGCCCATTTCGCGGCCAGATCCGGGTTCAGCCATGCAGCGTCGATGTCGGGCCAGGTCGCCAGATGCACCGAGCCTTCATCGTCCGGCCAGCGGCTCTGCCACGCTTCCTCGGCGGTGAAGGGCAGCACCGGGGCCAGATAGCGCACCAGCGCCCCGAACAGGATGTCGAGCACCGTGCGATAGGCGCGGCGGCGCGGCGCATCGGCGGCGTCGCAATAAAGGCTGTCCTTGCGGATATCGAAGAAGAACGCCGACAGGTCCTCGTTCGCGAACTCGGCGATGCGGCGGACATAGCGGTTGAGCTCGAACGCATCCGCCGCCTCGCGCAGCTCGGCATCAAGCTCGGCCAGCCGGTGGAGGATATAGGCCTCCAGCTCGGGGAAATCGGTCACCGCCTCGGCGGCGTCAAAACCGTCGAGCGCGCCGAGCAGATAGCGGAAGGTGTTGCGCAGCTTGCGATAGGCATCGCTGGTCGTCGCCAGCACTTCCTTGCCGATGCGGACATCCTCGAAATAGTCGGTCGAGGCGACCCAGAGGCGCAGGATGTCGGCCCCCGAATCCTGAATGACCTTGAGCGGATCGACGACATTGCCGAGCGATTTCGACATTTTGCGCCCCTGCCCGTCGAGCGCGAAGCCATGGGTGAGCACAGCGGCATAGGGTGCGCGCCCGCGCGTGCCGCACGCTTCAAGCAGCGAGGACTGGAACCAGCCGCGATGCTGGTCCGACCCTTCAAGATAAAGATCGGCGCGGACACCCGCGCCGTAGCGCGCCTCGACGACAAAGGCATGGGTGGAGCCGCTGTCGAACCAGACATCGAGAATGTCGGTGACCGGCATGTAGTCGGCGGGATCGCGGTCCGGCCCCAGCAGCGCCTGATGATCGGCCCCGAACCATGCATCGGCCCCGCCGGCGCGGAATGCGGCGACGATCCGGGCATTGACGTCGGGATCGCGCAGATAATCGCCGGTGCGCCGGTCGAGATAGAGCGCGATCGGCACGCCCCAGGCGCGCTGGCGCGAAATCACCCAGTCGGGCCGCCCCTCGACCATCGCGCCGATGCGGTTGCGCCCCTTGTCGGGCACGAACCGGGTCGCGGCGATTGCATCGAGCGCAAGGCCGCGCAGCGTGGGCGCATTGTCGCCCGCCGCATCGGCCTGACCGGGCAGCGCGACCGGCCGGTCCATGCCGATGAACCATTGCGGCGTGCAGCGGAAGATGATCCGCGCCTTGGACCGCCAGCTGTGCGGATAGCTGTGCTGGAACGCCCCGGCCGACAGCAATGCGCCGGCAGCGCCAAGATCGGCGCAAATCGGCCCTTCGGGGGCGTTGAACTTCGGGTTGATGACGCTCAGCCGCCGCGCATCCGCGCCGCCCAGCCACAGCCAGTCGTCGCGGTAGCGGCCATCGTCCATCACCGCGAACACCGGATGGATGTCATGCGCGCGGCACAGCGCGAAATCGTCCTCGCCATGATCGGGGCCATATGGACAAGGCCGGTGCCGGCATCGGTGGTGACGAAATCGCCGGGCAGCAGCGGGCGCGGGGCTGCGAAAAATCCGCCCAGCGCATGCATCGGATGGCGCGCCTTCGCGCCGGCAAGGTCGCTGCCCTTGCCGGACCAGAGTTCGGCGACCGTCGTGATGCCCATCCGCTTCTGCGCGGTGGCGATCAGGTCGCGGGCGATCAGCAGCCGCTTCGGCAGGATGTTGGCGGCATTGTCGAACGACGCATCGCCAAGCGCGCGGTCATACGACGGCGCGACCAGCACATATTCGACCTCAGGCCCATAGGCCAAAGCCTGGTTGACCGGGATCGTCCACGGCGTGGTCGTCCAGATCACCGCATGCGCGCCGACCAGATCGGGGGCGTTCGGCGCGTCGATGATCTCGAAGGCGACGTCGATCTGGGTCGAGGTCACGTCCTCATATTCGACCTCGGCCTCGGCGAGCGCGGTCTTTTCGACCGGGGACCACATCACCGGCTTCGCGCCGCGATAAAGCTGGCCGCTCTCGGCGAACTTCAGCAGCTCGCCGACGATCGTCGCCTCAGCATCGAAGGTCATGGTCAGATAGGGATCGTCCCAGTCGCCCATGATGCCCAGGCGCTGGAACTGCGCCTTCTGCACGCCCACCCATTTGTCGGCATAGGCGCGGCACTGGGCGCGGAACTCGGCCGGGGGAACCTCGTCCTTGTTCTTCTTCTGCTTGCGATATTCCTCTTCGATCTTCCATTCGATCGGCAGGCCGTGGCAGTCCCAGCCGGGCACATAGGGGGCGTCCTTGCCCAGCAGCGACTGGGTGCGCACGATGATGTCCTTCAGGACCTTGTTCATCGCATGGCCCATATGGATGTCGCCATTGGCGTAGGGCGGGCCGTCATGCAGGATGAAACGCGGCGCGCCGGCGCGCGCGGCGCGCAGCCGCTGATACAGGCCGATACGGTCCCAGCGCGCGAGAATCGCGGGTTCCTTCTGGGCCAGCCCGGCCTTCATCGGGAAATCGGTCTTCGGCAGGAAGACGGTGTCGCGGTAATCGGTCTGTGTATCGGCCATAAGAGCCGCGCGCTTAACGGAAACGGCGCGCGAAGTCACGCGGCGCGACGGGCCGGGGGTGCCGATGGGACGAGGCAGTGGCAGCGCAGTGGCCGGGCGGCACCAACGCAAAACGGCGCGGAGGTCGCCCCCCGCGCCGCTTGTTCCGCCGGCCTGGCCTGACCGGCCGGCTTATTCGTAATCCGGGCCGAGATTCTGGTTGCGCGGCGGCGCGGCGGCGGTGAGGCGCAGCGCCTCGGCCGACGCGGCCAGCGAACCGACTTCATCGGGCGCGTCATCATCGTCGATCTGCACGCGCTGCAGGCCGGAGACGACGGCATCATGCAGGTCGGCGGGCAGCACCGTCTGTTCGGCGATCTCGCGCAGCGCGACGACCGGGTTCTTGTCGCGGTCGCGGTCCAGCGTCAGTTCGGCGCCACCGGAAATCTGCCGGGCGCGCTGCGCCGCCAGCAGCACGAGATCGAAGCGGTTCGGAACCTTGTCGACGCAATCCTCGACAGTAACGCGCGCCATAAACGCTCCAGAAAAAGCGGGTTGTGCGGAAGGCGGCCCACATAGGCGGCGCGCGCGGCGGAGTCAATGTAAACGCGGCCCGCCGGCTCCCTCCCTCAGCCCCGCCGGCGGTTGCGCGCCCTGCCCGCCTTTGCCATCACACCGGCGTGAACGCGCAAGCACAGATCGGGGCCGACCGCCTCAGGCTGGTCAGCTCGGGGCCGGACCGTCTGGCGGCGCTGCTCGACCTGATCGCCGGGGCTCAGCATTCGCTCCGGCTGCTCTATTACATCTTCGCCCCCGACGACACGGGCACGCAGGTGCGCGACGCGCTGGTGGCGGCGGCGGCGCGCGGGGTGCGGGTCAGGCTGCTGCTCGACGGCTTCGGCAGCGCGGCCGACGATCCGTTCCTCGCGCCACTCAGCGATGCGGGGGCGGAAATCTGCCGCTTCATCCCCCGGCTCGGGCGGCGCTATCTGCTGCGCAACCACCAGAAGCTGGCACTGGCCGACGAGGCGGTGGCGATCATCGGCGGGTTCAATATCGAGGAGTCCTATTTCGCCGAGGGCGATCCCGATGGCTGGCGCGATCTGGGGCTGATTGTCGATGGCCCGGCGGCGGCGCGGCTGACCGGCTATTACGACATGGTGTTCGCCTGGTCGGGCCAGCCGCGCCCGCGCATGCGCGCGCTGCGCCGCGCGCTGTTCGGCTGGAGCGAGCGCGAAGGGCCGGTGCGCTGGCTGCTCGGCGGGCCGACCATCCGGATGAGCCCCTGGGCGGCCCAGCTACGCGCCGATCTGGGCGCGGCCACAAGGCTGAGGCTGATCGCCGCCTATTTCGCCCCCGCCCCCACCTGGCTGCGCCGCATCGAACGCGTCGCGCGGCGCGGATCGGCGCATCTGCTGACCGCCGGCCGGTCCGACAACGGCACCACCATCGCGGCGGCACGCTTCACCTATCCCGGCCTGTTGCGGCGCGGCGCGCGCATCCATGAATATGACCGGCAGCGGCTGCACACCAAACTCTATGTGATCGACGACATCGTCCATATCGGCTCGGCCAATCTCGACATGCGCAGCCTGTTTCTGAACATGGAGCTGATGCTGAGGATCGAGGATGCGGCGCTCAGCCGCCAGCTGAGCGCCTATTTCGAGGGCGAATGCGCAGCGGCGCGGCAATGGCGGCTGGCGGATCTGGCGGGCTGGCGGCACTGGCCGGGGCGGATCCGGCATGCGCTCGCCTATTTTCTGGTCGCCGTCGTCGATTACACGGTGTCGCGCCGCCTGAACTTCGGCGGCAGCCTCAACGTCGACAGCAAATAGGCGTCGGCCGGGGGCCGCTCAGTCCTTCCAGCCGAAGAAGCAGAAGCCGGGCGGCACGTTCCACAGCTCGACCGACCGGTCGATGCGCGGAAAGGCCGGTGCCAGCCAGCGCAGCGACTTGGCCGAGAACTGATAGACCAGAAATGCCCCGCCCGGACGCAGCACCGCAGCGGTCGCCGCCGCGATGCGCGCGGCCACACCCTCGGGCAAGGTCGAAAAGGGCAGGCCGGAGACGATGTAATCGGCCGCGTCATGGCCGAGATCGGCGATGATCTGTTCGACATCGGCCGCCGAGCCGCGGACCAGGCACAGGCGCGGATCGGCGATCTCGCGCTTCAGATAGTCGATGAAATCGGGATTGGGATCGATCGCGATCAGCACCGCATCGGCGGGCAGCCGGTCGAGGATCGGCCGGGTGAAAGTGCCGACGCCCGGCCCATATTCGACGAACAGCCGCACCCGCGCCCAGTCGACCGGGGCGAGAACGCGCGCGATCAGGCGCTGTGACGACGGCACGATCGATCCGACCATGGCCGGTGCCTTCAGGAACCCGCGCAGGAACAGGACCGGCGGCAGCCGCCAGAACGCGGCGGCACCGGGGATGCGCCATTTGCGGCGGGCGGTTGAAGCGGACATCGTCTCTCCTGACGCGGGGCGCGCGTCCGTCGCAAATCCGCCCCGCAATGGCAAGTCAGGGACGCCCCGTGCGCGACGGGCGGTTTCCGGGACCGGCTGAAAGACCAAGACTTTACAGCGCCCGCCATTGCCCTATCGCTGCCTGGGCAATGGCGGATCATGGTGACAGGGACATGCCGGCTGGCGGGGACGCGGAACTGAACGGCCATCATGGCGCGGCCCCGGACGGGCGGACGGCGGCGGCGCGCAGCCGACCGGCGCAGCCCCGCCGTTCAAGCTGCTGTTCATCGTCATGCTGGTGATCGCCGCCGGCAACACCGCGCTGCAATCGGTGCTGCCCGCGATCGGCCGGTCGCTCAAGGTGCCCGACAGCGCGGTCGCCGCGGCCTTTTCGGTGTCGGCACTGGTCTGGGTGATCGCCGCGCCGTTCTGGGCCGAACGGTCGGACCGGGCCGGGCGGCGGGCGATGGTGCTGCTTGGCCTGTTCGGCTTCATCTCGTCGGTGTCGCTGTGCGGGGCGTTCCTCGCCGCCGGCATCATCGGCTTGATCGCCCCCGGCGTCGCCTTTGGCGCCTTCATCCTTGCCCGCATGCTTTATGGCGGTTTCGGCGCCGCCGCCCCGCCCGCCGCGCAGGCCATCGTCGCCGCGCACAGCAGCCGCGAGGAACGCACGGCGGCGCTCACCCTGCTCGCCTCGGCCTTCGGGCTTGGCACCATCCTGGGGCCGGCGCTTGCGCCCTTCTTCGTGCTGCCGGTGGTGGGGCTCGCTGGTCCCGCATTCGTCTTTTCAGGCTTTGGCCTGATCGTGCTCATCTATGCCTGGGCGCGGCTGGGCGACGATCAGCCGGCCGCCGCGCACGGTGCCGCGACCAGCTATCCCTCGATCGGCGGCGAACCGACCGGGGCCAGCGTGCGCGCGGCGATGGCCGAAGGCCGCACCCCGCCGATGAAGCTCACCGAACCGCGCATCTGGCCCTGGATGCTGACCGGGCTGGTCGCCGGCCATGCGCAGGCGATGACCGGCCAGGCGATCGGCTTTGTCGTGCTCGACCGGCTCGGCCTGTCGACGGTCGCGGCGGCGGGGGCGACCGGGCTGGTGCTGATGACCGGCGCGGGCGCGGCTTTGCTCGCGCAATGGGGGCTGATCCCGACGCTGAAGCTGAAACCCCGCGAACTGGCGCTGTGGGGCGCATTGGTCTCGGCGCTCGGCTGTGTCGTGACCGGCTTTGCCACGTCGCTCCACATGCTGTGCGTCGCCTATGCGCTCGCCTCGCTGGGCTTTGGTTTTCTGCGCCCGGCCTTCACCGCGGGCGCGTCGCTCGCGGTCGGCGCGGACGAACAGGGCGCGGTCGCCGGGCGCACCACTTCGGTCAACGGGGCCTGCTTCGTGCTCGGCCCGTCGGTCGGCGTCGGCATGTATGAAATCTGGCCGCCTCTGCCCTATCTGGCCGCGGGTGCCGCGCTGCTGGCGCTGCTGCCCTATCTGGCCGCGCGACTCGCCCGCTGAACCCCGGGATCAAAAAAAAGGCCGGTCCAAATGGACCGGCCGGAAAAGTTTTTAGGAGAGGATGCCTGAAAGGCCCGTCCTATGTGCAGTGCAGCATGGGTTTGTGCAAGTGCGAAGTGCGAAATATGCATTGCATAAACTGCAATCATGATATGACGGCAGGCGCAGCGGGCGTGGCTCCGCATTCAGCAGGGGACGACAGGGGTGCGCCGGCTTCCGCCGATGACCGCGATCGAGGCATTTCAGCAGGTGGCCCGGCTCGGCTCGGTCAAGGCCGCGGCGGAGGAACTTGCGCTGTCTTCCCCTGCGCTCAGCCGGCGCGTGCAGACGCTGGAGCGGTTTCTGGGCCGGCCGCTGTTTGATCGCCTGCCCCAGGCGATGCGGCTGAATGGCGACGGCGAACGGCTGATGGACGCCATCGCCCCGCATCTGTCGGGCCTTGCCCAGGCGATTGAGGGGTTCACGAGCAGCGCGCCGGTGCTGCGGCTGCGGCTGGGGGTGCTGCCCTTGTTCGCAACGCAGCAATTGCTGCCGCTGCTGCCTGACCTGCGCGCCGCCCATCCCGAACTGCATCTGGACATCGACACCGCGCCGCACAGCCTGTCGCGGCTGGGCGACGATCTCGACGCGACGATCTGGCTGGCGCGCGACATCGATCCGGGGCTTTACGCCTATCGGCTCGACCGCAACCAGGTTCTTGCCATCGGCGCGCGCAGCATGACCGAGGGGCCGGACGCGCTCCGCCATCCGCGCGATCTGGCGCGCACCACGGTATTCCTGCACCGCGACCTGCCGGATGCGTTCGACGCCTTTTGCGCCGCGCTCGGCCTGGGGCGGATCGAGCCGCAGGCGATCGACCATTATGATTCGGGACAGCTGATCCTGGAGGCAGCCGCGCAGGACTGGGCGTTGCGATGATGCATGAAAGCCATCTGCGCAATGCCAATGACCCGCGTCTTGTCAGGCTGTTCGACGTGTCGGCGACCAGCCCCTACAGCTATTGGTTCGCCTGCCGCCCGCGCGCCCTCAGGGCCCCGGCGGTCGCGATCTTCCACCGCTGGCTGACCGGACGGTTCGGAGATGGCGCAGACGCCGCCGCCTGACCGGTCAGGCCGCGCGGCGCTGGGTCGCGCTCAGCCAGGCACGGGCCTGGCGCTGCGCTTCGGCGATTTCGCGCGCGGTCATTTCCTCGGCGATCTCGGCCCGGCATTGCTGGGCGCGGGCAAGGCCCGCCAGCGCCGACAGGTTGAACCATTTATGCGCCTCGATCAGGTCGACGCTCAGGCCGCCCGCCCCGAGGAATAGGCTATACCCAGTTCAAAACAGGCCTGAGCATCGCCGCGGGCGGCATCGCTCAGCCGCGACTCGATCAGGAACGCCGCACTCTTGTAGCTGCTGCCCATAAGGCCCCCTCCGCTTGCTACCGTGGACAGGATTGGGCGGCGGGACTGAAAAAATGGTTAACGCCCGGTCAGGGACGTGCCGGGTATATGGGAGGCCGGGTGGGGGTGCGGGCCGGTGCCGTTCTTCCCGAACAAACGACTCCCCGCACCGCGACAAAAACGTCCCCGCTCAGCCGGGCATCACCGCGATATTGTCGATCAGCCGGGTCGTGCCCAGCCAGGCGGCGGCGAGCAGGCGGGCCGGGCGGTCGAGTCGGTCGAGCGGGGCCAGCGTCGCGGCATCGGCAAGCGCGATATAGTCGATCGGCCCGAAGCCTGCGCGAACGAGCGCGGCCTCCGCCCGCGCCAGCGCCTCGGCAATGTCGCCGCCCGCCGCGATCGACCCCGCCGCCTCGCCCAGCGCGCGCGGCAGTGCACGGGCCTGGGCGCGTTCTTCCTCGGTCAGATAGGCGTTGCGCGACGACAGGGCGACGCCATCCTCCTCGCGCTCGGTCGGCACGCCGATGATCTCGATCGGGAAATCCAGATCCGCGACCAGCCGGCGGATCACCGCCAGCTGCTGATAATCCTTTTCCCCGAACAGCGCGATGTCGGGACCGACCTGGTTGAACAGCTTGGCGACGACGGTGGCGACGCCGTCGAAATGGCCGGGCCGCGCCGCACCTTCAAGCGGGGCGGTGACGCCGCCGATCGTAATCGCGGTCGCAAACCCCGCTGGATACATGGTGTCCACCTCGGGCGCCCAGAGCAGCTGGCACCCCGCCTCGGCCAGCATCGCCTGATCCTTGGCCAGCCGGCGCGGATAGCGGTCGAGATCCTCATGCGCGGCAAACTGGCGCGGATTGACGAAGATCGACGCGACGACATGGGGCGTGCGGCGGCGCGCCTCTTCGACCAGCGCGATATGGCCGGCGTGAAGCGCGCCCATGGTGGGGACGAACGCGACCGGCTGGCCATCGGCGCGCAGGGCGGCGACGGCGTCGCGAAGCGCATCGATCTGACGGATGGTTTGCACGGCTGGACGGCCTCCGATATGGGCGGCGCTGAATAGGGGCCGGATGCCGGCCATCAAGACTCTCAAGGGGCCGAACCGGATCTCATGTCCTCAGACCGCACACATATCATTGTTTTTGCAAACGAAAAAGGCGGGACTGGCAAATCGACCACGGCGGTCCATGTTGCGGTCGCCCTCGCCGCGCAGGGCCGCCGCGTCGCCGCACTCGACCTTGATCATCGCCAGCGCACCCTTGCCCGCTATCTGGAAAACCGCGCCGCGACGGCCAGGCGCCGCCAGGTCGATCTGCCGACGCCGCGCGTCGACACGCATGGCGAGGGCGACGAGCAGGCGTTTCTCGACAAGGTTGCGGCGATGTCCGAGGGCGCGGAGTTTCTGGTGATCGACACGCCGGGCCGCGACGATCCGATCGCGCGGCGCGCGGCATCGCTTGCCAACACGCTGGTCACGCCGATGAACGACAGCTTTGTCGATTTCGATCTGATCGGCCAGGTCGACCCGGAAAGCTACAAGGTCAGCCGGCCAAGCTTTTATTCCGAACTGATCTGGGACGCGCGCAAGGCCCGCGCCAAGGCCGATGGCACGACCATCGACTGGGTGGTGCTGCGCAACCGCCTGCAGCATATCGAGGCGCGCAACATGCGCCGCGTGGGCGAGGCGCTGGCGGCGCTGGCGCGGCGCGTGGGCTTTCGCCTGATCCCCGGCCTTGGCGAGCGCGTCATCTACCGCGAGCTGTTCCCGAGCGGGCTGACGATGCTCGACATCGGCCAGATCCAGGATGTCGGGCTGGGCCATGTCGCCGCGCGGCAGGAGTTGCGCGAGCTGGTGGCGGGGCTTGGCCTGCCCGACGGCCAGGGCGGTGCGGCCGCGGACAGCGCCGGGGCCTGATGGCAAAGCTGGTCACGCTGCTGGCGCTGGCCGCGCTGGCCCTGTTCTGGTGGCGGGGCCGCGCGGCGCGGCGCGGCAGCACGCGCATCGCGGGGGCGAAGCGCGGTGCGGGCGATGCCGGGGTGGCGGGCGTGGCCGAGGCGCGGCAGCTGCTGGGCGTCGCCGGCGATGCCGATGCGGCGGCGATCCGCGCGGCGCACCGCCGGCTGATGGCGCGGGTCCATCCCGATGCCGGGGGCAGCGCGGCGCTGGCCAACCAGGTCAATGCCGCGCGCGACCTGCTGCTGCGCGAGATCGAACGAAGCGGCAACAATTGAGCGTTAAGGCAGCGGCCCGACGGCGCGCTGCCCGATAAGGAGGTTTGATGTCACATCAGTTTCACCCCAGCTGCCTGCGCGAATATGACATTCGCGGCGTGATCGGCCAGACGCTCGGCGCCGAAGACGCTTATGCGATCGGCCGCAGCTTTGCGACGCTGCTGCGCCGCGCCGGGGGCACGCGGGTGGCGCTGGGCTGGGACGGGCGCGACAGTTCGCCGATGCTGGCCGAGGGGCTGGCGCGCGGGCTGACCGACAGCGGCTGTTCGGTGGTGCGGGTCGGGCTGGGCGCGACGCCGATGCTGTATTTCGCCGAAGCGGTGCTCGACGTCGATGGCGGCATCCAAATCACCGGCAGCCACAACCCGCCCAGCTATAACGGCTTCAAGATGGTGTTCCAGCACCGGGCGTTTTTCGGGGCGGACATTCAGGAAATCGGCCGGCTGGCGGCGGCGGGCGACTGGCTGGCGGCGGACGCGCCGGCGACGATCAGCGATGTCGAAATCCTTGACCGGTATGTTGCCCGGCTGGTGCAGGGCTTTGCCGGCGGCGCGTTCCGCATCGGCTGGGACGCGGGCAATGGTGCCGCCGGCCCGGCGCTCGAAAAGCTGGTCCGGCTGCTGCCCGGCGAGCATCATCTGCTCTACACCGATGTCGATCCCGCTTTCCCCAACCATCATCCCGACCCGACCGAGGAGAAGAACCTCGCCGATCTGAAGCGGCTGGTGGCGGACAAGGGGCTGGATTTCGGCATCGCCTTTGACGGCGATGGCGACCGCATCGGCGCGATCGACGGCGAGGGCCAGGTGGTGTGGGGCGATCAGCTGCTGACCGTGCTCGCCGAGGCGGTGCTGGCCGATCTGCCCGGCGCCACCGTGATTGCCGATGTGAAGGCCAGCCAGGCGCTTTACGACCGCATCGCCGAACTGGGCGGCACGCCGCTGATGTGGAAGACCGGCCACAGCCTGATCAAGTCGAAGATGAAGGAAACCGGCGCGCCGCTGGCCGGCGAGATGAGCGGGCACATCTTCTTCGCCCATGATTATTACGGGTTCGACGATGCGCTCTATGCCGCCGTGCGGCTGATCGGCGCGCTGACCCGCGCCGGCCGCCCGCTCGCCGAGCTGCGCCGCGCGATGCCGCAGATGATCAACACGCCCGAAATGCGCTTCCAGGTCGACGAGACGCGCAAATTCGCCGTTGTCGACGAAGTGCTGGCGCGGCTGGAGGCCGAGGGCGCGACCGTTGACCGCACCGATGGCGCGCGCGTCACCACCGCCGATGGCTGGTGGCTGCTGCGCGCGTCGAACACCCAGGATGTGCTCGTTGCCCGTGCCGAGGGCCGGTCGGCGGACGGGCTCGACCGGCTGGTCGCCCAGATCGACGACCAGCTTGGCCGGTCGGGCATCGTGCGCGGGCCGCAGGCCGGGCACTGACGCCCGGCCGCTGCTCTACCCGGCAAGCGGGATCAGCACCTCGTTGCGGCGCATCGCCGCCGCGACGAACGGGCTGTTGTAGAATGCATGTTCAGCCGCCCCGCCGGTCAGGCCGCGCGCCGCCAGCCAGGCGCGCAGATCGGCCTCGCGCCGGACGAGCGCGGCATCGTCGGCGCGGCCGTTGAAGCGGATCGCCGCCACCCGCCGCGCCGGCACATCGGCAATGTCGACCCCGGCCGCCGGGGCGGGCAAGGTGTCGCGGCGATAGCCGGCGGGCATGATGAAGCGCGTGCGCCAGCGGCCGGGTGCGGCCGCGTCATGCAGCACCGGGGCGGTCATCGCGATCTTCTCCCCCTCGCGCGACTTGGCGAAGATATAGCGGGCAAGCTTGCGAAAGCCGCGATCAAGGCTCGACTTGCGGTCGCCGGGATCCTCGGACTGGGCGACCAGCAGCGCCGGATAGTCGCGGATCTCGATCGCCCCGGCGCGTTCGACCACCCGGTAGCCGGGCTGCGCCGCCCGCGCCTCGCGCCGCGCATAGAGATAGGCGCTCGCCGCCACCGCCGCGACGCCGCCGATTGCCAGCCACCGTCCCCATTTCGCCATCAGTCGTCCTCGTCCTCATAGCCGCGAATGTCGAGCGCGCGCGCCTTGATCTGGCGGGTGGCGCACCAATGGACAAGCGCATCCTCGCGCCCATGCGTCACCCACACCTCGCGCGGGGCGATTTCGGTGATGGTCGCGCACAGCTCGTCCCAGTCGGCATGGTCGGAAATGATCAGCGGCAGCTCGACATTGCGCTGGCGGGCGCGCTGGCGGATGCGCATCCAGCCCGATGCCATGGCGGTCAGCGGATCGGGCAGGCGGCGGCTCCAGCGATCATTGAGCGCAGCAGGCGGGCACAGCACGATATGCCCGGCCATGTCGGCGCGCGCCGCGCCCGCCACCGGGCGCAGATCGCCGAGCGCGACGCCGTGCGCGGCATAAAGCGCGCACAGCCGCTCCATCGCGCCGTGCAGATAGATCGGCGCATGATGGCCGCGCAGCCTGAGTTCGGCGATGATCCGCTGCGCCTTGCCAAGCGCATAGGCGCCCAGCAGCACCGCCCGGTCGGGATTGGCATGGACGGCGGCGAGCAGCCGGTCGATCTCGTCCCCGGTATCGGGATGGACGAACACCGGCAGGCCGAACGTCGCTTCGGTCACGAACACGTCGCAGGCGACGGGTTCGAAGGGCAGGCAGGTGGGATCGGCCCGGCGCTTGTAATCGCCCGACACCACGATGCGTTCGCCGCGATGATCGAGCACGATCTGCGCGGAGCCGAGCACATGGCCCGCCGGCACGAAGCGCACGGCGACATCGCCCAGGTTCAGCACCGCGCCATGATCGACGGGCACCGCCTGTTGCGGCCCGTAGCGCGCATCCATGATCGCCAGCGTCGCCGGCGTTGCCCAGACACAGCCATGGCCGCCGCGCGCATGATCGGCATGGCCATGGGTGACGAGCGCGCGGGGCTTGGGCCGCGACGGATCGATCCACGCATCGGCGGCGGGAATGTAAATGCCCTCGGCGCGCGGCTCGATCCAGTCGCCGAGGCGCGCCATGCCGCCGCTCAGCCGGCCGCGCGCACCCCGCCCCGGCCGGCAAGCGCCGCCCCGGCCAGCGCAGCCGCCAGCCGCGCCGCATAGCCGGGCAGGATGTCGGCCCAGGGCGCGAGCGCGATATTGCCCAGCCCCGCGAGCAGCGCGATGTCGATGGCGACGAAGAACAGCGCAACCAGCGCGCCGCCGAACAGCGCGGTGCGCCGGTCACGCCCGCGCCCGATCCACCAACCGAGCAGCGCCATGATCGGCACGCCGGTCGCAAGCGCGATGGTCGGCGCGGCGGCGGTCGCATAATCGACATAGGCCTGCTGACCCTGCCCCGGCGCAACCGCCAGCGCATAGACAAGCACCCAGATGACGCTGGCGGCAACCCCCAGCACCACGGCGAGAATGGCGAGCCCGAAGGCGCGCGGAGCGATCTGTCCCATGGGCTGAAGCCATTAATCCCCCGCCGCCCGGATCGCAAACCGTTATCGCCGGAGGGCAGGCGCGGCGCGGGCGCAGCGCAGGTGACGAGGGGTGGTTTGGGGGGTGAAGGGGGTTGCGCGCCGCGCCCCGGCGTTCCACTGGACTGGGCATGGCCGACGCCATGGCAGACAAGGGCGCCGCCGCCCCGGAACTCCCCCGTGCGCGCCTGCCGGCCCGGATCGCCGGCTGGTTCGCAGCGCGCGGCTGGACGCCGCGCCGCCACCAGCTCGACATGCTGGGGGCCGCGGCACAGGGCCGCCATGCGCTGCTCGTCGCGCAGACCGGGGCGGGCAAGACGCTGGCCGGATTCCTGCCGACGCTCGTCGATCTGGCCGAGGATCCGGGCGACGGGCTGCACACGCTTTACGTGTCGCCGCTCAAGGCGCTGGCGGTCGATGTGCAGCGCAACCTGATGACGCCGATTGCCGAAATGGGCCTGGGCATCACCGTTGAGACCCGCAGCGGCGACACCCCGTCCGACCGCAAGGCGCGCCAGCGCGCACGCCCGCCGCACATCCTGCTGACCACGCCTGAATCGCTCAGCCTGTTGCTGTCCTATCCCGACAGCGCGGCGCTGCTCGCGACGGTCCGGCGGGTGGTGATCGACGAGGTTCACGCCTTTGCCAGCGGCAAGCGCGGCGACCTGCTGGCGCTGTCGCTCGCGCGGCTGCAGGCGATCGCCCCGGGGCTGACCCGCACCGCGCTGTCGGCGACCGTTGCCGATCCCGATGCCTATCGCGCCTGGCTCGCGCCTTATGGCGACATCGACTCGGTCGCGCTGGTCGAAGGGGAGCCGGGGGCGCCGCCGGTCATCCGGATCGTCATTCCCGATGATCGCATCCCCTGGGCCGGGCATAGCGGCCGCTATGCCGCGCGGCAGGTGATGGCCGAAATAGCGCGGCGGCGCACGACCATCGTGTTCTGCAACACGCGCAGCCTTGCCGAACTGATCTTCCAGGATCTGTGGACGCTCAACGACGCGCAGCTGCCGATCGGCATCCATCATGGCAGCCTGTCGGTCGAGGCGCGGCGCAAGGTGGAAGAGGCGATGGCCGCGGGGCGGCTGCGCGCGCTGGTCGCCACCGCCTCGCTCGATCTGGGGGTCGACTGGGGCGATGTCGACTGCGTGATCCAGATGGGCGCGCCCAAGGGATCGTCGCGGCTGCTGCAGCGCGTCGGGCGGGCCAATCACCGGCTCGATCAGGCGTCGGAGGCGCTGATCGTGCCCGGCAACCGGTTCGAATATCTGGAGGCGCGCGCCGCCGTCGATGCGGTGGCGGACGGCACGCTCGACCAGGAACGGTTCCGGCCGGGGGCGCTCGACGTGCTCGCCCAGCACATCATGGCGTGCGCCGCCGCCGCGCCGTTCGACGAGGCGGCTCTCCTCGATGAAATCCGCGCCGCCCTGCCCTATTCGGGGCTGACGGCAGAACTGTTCGCCGAGGTGATCGGCTTTGTCGCCTCGGGCGGCTATGCGCTCAAAAGCTATGACCGGTTCCGCCGGCTGGCCCGCGACGCCGACGGGCGCTGGCGCGTCAGCCACCCGGCCTTTGTCGCCCAGCACCGGCTGAATGCCGGGATCATCGTCGAAGCGGCGATGCTGAACGTCCGCTTCCGCAACGGCCGCAGCCTCGGGCGGGTGGAGGAAGGCTTTGCCGCGACCCTTGGGCCGGGCGACACCTTTTCCTTCGCCGGGCTGACGCTGGAGGTCGAGCGGGTGGAGGCCGAGGATGTGGTCGTGCGCGCCACCAGCCGCCCGGCGCGGGTGCCGACCTATGGCGGGGCGCGCATGCCGATTTCCAGCCATCTGGCCGACCGGGTGCGCGCATTCCTGGCCGATCCGGGCCAGTGGCCGCGTTTTCCCGCCGATGTGCGCGAATGGCTGGAGATGCAGGCCCGCCGGTCGCGCCTGCCCCGCCCCGGCGAACTGCTGGTCGAAACCTTCCCGCGCGAGGGGCGGCATCACCTTGTCGCCTATACATTCGAAGGCTGGAACGCCAACCAGTCGCTCGGCATGCTGCTGACGCGGCGGATGGCAAATCTCGGGCTGCAGCCGCTTGGTTTTGTCGCCAGCGACTATGCGCTCGCCACCACCAGCCTTGCGCCCATTCCCGATCCCGCCGCGCTGTTTTCGCCCGACATATTGGAACATGAGTTTGTCGAATGGGCACAGCAAAGCTCGCTGCTCAAACGCGCCTTTCGCGAGGTGGCGGTGATCGGCGGGCTGGTCGAGCGCCAGCATCCGGGCAAGCGCAAGACCGGCCGGCAGGTCAGTTTTTCGACCGACCTGATCTATGACGTGCTCACCCGCTATGAGCCCGATCATCTGCTGCTGAAGGCGGCGTGGGACGATGCCCGCGCGCGGATGACCGATCTGGGGCGGCTGGCGGCGCTGCTCGAACGCGCCGGGCCGACGATGCTGCACATGGATCTGGCGCGCGTCAGCCCGCTTGCGGTGCCGGTGCTGGTGCTGATCGGGCGCGAACGCGTGGCCCCGCGCGATGTCGACGACCAGCTGCTGATCGAGGCCGAGGCGCTGGCCGCAGAGGCGATGCTGGCGGATTAGGCGCGAACCAGGCAATATGGCGGGCGGAGAAGGATCAAGACCATGTCGACCGCTTTTGCCCCGCTGCTCGCGGCTCTTGCCCTCGCGTCCGCCAGCGCGACGCCGCCCGCTTTGCCCGCCGTGTCCGCCCCGACACCCGCAGCGGATGCGCAGGCGACCGAGGACGGCGATGCCGATCCGCTGGCGACGCTCGATCTGGGCGCGGACCGTGCGGCGCGCATGACCGTGCCGGTCGCGATCGGCGGGCTGTCGGACATTCCCTTTGTCGTCGATACCGGGGCCGAACGCACGGTGGTGTCACGCCAGCTGGCCGAACGGCTGCAGCTTGCCCCCGGCCCGGTGCGCCGGCTGATCACGGTGACGGGGACCGATCAGGTGCGCACGGTGATCGTGCCGGATCTCGAGGTCTCGGGCACCGCCATCGCCCCCATCGAGGCCCCGGCGCTTGAGGCCGTGCATATCGGCGCGGCCGGACTGCTCGGCCTCGACAGCCTGCAGACGCGGCGGCTGGTGCTGGATTTCAAGGCCGGCCGAATGACGGTGTCGGCGGCGCGCAAGCGCGAGGAAAGGCGCGACGAGGACATGATCGTCGTGCGCGCCAAAAGCCGGTTCGGGCAGCTGATCCTTGTCGATTCGAGCATCGAGAACCAGCGCATCCAGGTGATCATCGATACCGGCGCTGAAACCAGCATCGGCAATCTGGCGCTGCTGCGCCGGCTGGGCAACCGCCACCGCGCCGGGCCGCTGCTCCCCGTCGGGCTGACCAGCGTGACCGGCGACACGATCAGCGCGCAGTTCGCCCATATCCGCCAGATCCGCATCGGCGGGCTGACGATCAACAATCTGCCCGTCGCCTTTACCGACGCCGAACCGTTTCGCCGCTTCGGCCTTGCCGACCGGCCGGCGATGCTGCTCGGCATGGATGCGCTCAGGCTGTTTTCGCGCGTGTCGGTGGATTTCGCCAACAAGCAGGTCAGGTTCGTGCGCGGCGGGTCATCCGCGCTGCCCGCGCGCACCGAGCTGGCGGCGCGCTGACCATGGCCTGGCCCCGCCCCGCCGCGACCATGATTGCGGCGTTCGCGCTCACCGCCTGCGCGGCGGCGGACATGCCGGCCGCTGCCCCGGCCGAAAATCCCGCCCGGGATGCCCGGGCGCTGCACATGAGGCTGCTGGCGCTCGACACGCATCTCGACACGCCGGTCAATCTCGGCCGGCCCGGCTGGCGGATCGCCGACCGGCATGATTATGCCAGCGATCTGAGCCAGGTCGATCTGCCGCGCATGGCCGAAGGCGGGCTGGATGGCGGGTTTTTCGTCATCTACACCGAACAGGGACCGCTCGACGCCGCCGGCTATGCCCGCGCCGCCGATCATGCCTGGACGCGGGTGCGCCAGATCCGCGCGATGGTGGATGGCAGCGGCGGGCGCATGGCGCTGGCGACCAGCGCGGCCGAGATCGAGCGCCAGGCCGCGCGCGGGCGGATCGTCGTGCTGCAATCGATCGAGAACAGCTATCCGCTGGGCGACAGTGTCGCGGCGCTCGCCGATTTCCACCGCGCCGGCGTGCGGCTGGCCGGGCCGGTGCACAATGGCGACAACCAGTTCGCCGATGCGGCAAGCGGCGGGCGCAGCCGCCATGGCGGGCTGAGCGCGCTCGGCCGGCAATGGGTGGCGGAGATGAACCGGCTGGGCATGGTGATCGACGCCAGCCACGCCTCCGACGCCGCGTTCGACCAGATGCTGGCGCTGTCGCGCGCGCCGATCATCCTGTCGCATTCGGGCCCGCGCGCGGTGTTCGATCATCCGCGCAACCTCGACGATCAGCGGCTGAAGGCGCTGGCGGCGCGCGGCGGCGTGGTGTTCGTCAACAGCATCTTCCTCGCCCCGGTCGACCGCAGCCCGGCGCGCCAGGCGCTGTGGGCGAAACGCGAGGCGATGGACCGGATGGACCCGGCAGAGCAGCGGGCGGTGGCGCTGGAATGGGCGGCGCTCGACCGGCTGCAGCCCTATAATCCGGCGACCTTCGATCAGTTCATGGCCAGCCTGCTGCATTGCCTGAAACTGGTCGGCCCCGATCATGTCGGCATCGGCGCGGACTGGGATGGCGGCGGCGGCGTGACCGGCATGATCGACGTTGCCGCACTGCCGCGGATCACCGCCGCGCTGCGCGCCGCCGGCTATTCGGACGCCGACATCAAGAAAGTGTGGAGCGGCAATCTGCTGCGCGTCATGCGCGCCGCCGAAGGCGCGGCGCGCTGAGCGGGGGTCGGCGCCTCAGGCGGCGATCGGGAAACGCAGCAGCCGGTTGCTGAGCGCGACCAGCGCTTCGGCCCCTTCGCCGGCGGCGCGGCGGATTTCGGGATGGCCGGCATCCAGCCCGCCGGTCAGCGCGCCAAAGGCGGGCAGGATCAGCTTGGCCGGGCTGCGCACGAAGCAGCGCCGCGCCACCTGCCGCCCGCGCACGCGGACACGCAGCTTGGGATGGAAATGCCCGGACAGTTCGGGCCGGGGATCGGCGGGATCGGCCTCGTGGCGCAGCACCAGCCCGTCGACCACCGCTTCGTCGAGCAGCTGGCCCGGCAGCGGGCGTGATCCGGACGGGGCGGGATCATGATTGCCGGTGATCCAGAACAGCCGCGCCGATGCCGCCAGCCTGTCGATCAGCGCGCGCGCCGCATCCGGCAGCCGCGCGCTGCCATCGGCATCGTGGAAACTGTCGCCCAGGCACCAGATTTCGCGCGCGCCGGTCTGCCCGGCGAGCGCCGCCAGCGCTTCGAGCGTCGCCTGCGAATCATAGGGCGGCAGCATCTGCCCGGTGCGCGCGAACCAGCTTGCCTTTTCCAGATGCAGGTCGGCGACCAGCAGCGCCTGCCGCGCCGGCCAGAACAGCGCCCCTTCGGCAAGCGCGGCCAGTTCGTGCCCGGCGAACGAAAAGCGAACCATGGCCCAAGCCCTAACGGCTTTGCCCGGCGATGCAAATGGCGGCACCGGCGGTTTTGGGGTCGGCTTTAGCGGCTGAGCAGCGCCGGAAAGGTCCGCGCCAGCGCCCTCAGCTTGGGCACGTCGTGCGCGCGGATATAGGGATGGTCCGGGTGCCGGGCCATGAAGTCCTGATGATAGGCCTCGGCCGGGTAGAAGCGCCCGGTTTCGATCCGGGTCGCGATCGGGCGGGCAAAGACGCGGGCCGCGCCAAGCTGGGCGATATAGGCGCGCGCGACGCGGGCCTGCGCGGCATCGGCGGGAAAGATCGCCGACCGGTAGCTTGGCCCGACATCCGGCCCCTGACGGTCGATCTGCGTCGGATCATGGGCGACCGCGAAGAACACGCGCAAGAGCGTCGCATAGCTGATCCGGCGCGGATCATAGACGATGCGCACCGCCTCGGCATGGCGGCTGCGCTGGGCCGAGACGATGTCGTAGCGCGCATCGCCCGCCGCCCCGCCCGCATAGCCGGATTCGACCGACACCACCCCGGCCAGCCGCTCGAACACCGCCTCCACGCCCCAGAAACATCCGCCCGCCAGCACCGCCGTCGCGCGGGGCGAGGCGGCGGGAATATCGGCCTGCGCGGGCGGCACCGCCACCGTCGCCGCCCCGCCCGGCGCCAGAGCGGCACCGGCAAGCAGCGCGGCGGCGGCCAGCCTCATCGCGCGGCCTGCGCCATCACCGCGCCGGCCTGCGCCGCCGAGCGGGCGGCGATTTCGGCCTCGTCGGGGGCCAGCGCCCGGTCGGTCGCCTGCCAGCCGAGCAGCAGCACCGCCCCCAGGGCGAAACCGCCGAGAAACTGGCGGAGAAGGGCGGAGCGGAAAAAGGACATGGGCTTTCTCTGTCGGGTCCGGGCGCGTCCGCGGGGACCGCCCGGTTCGGTGGCTGAGCTACGTTTCGGGATCGCAAATGGATGCTGGACGCCCGCTGAACCAGAGGGCGCACCATGCAGATTTTCGATCAGCCCGCTTGAGCGGGCCGATCAATGGGCGCGCCGGATCAGCGCAGCGCCGCGCACGCCTCCTGAATGCGGGTGCAGGCATCGCGCAGCACCGCATCCGACGTCGCATAGCTGACGCGGAAGGCCGGCGACAGGCCGAACGCCGCGCCCGACACGGCGGCCACCCGGGCATGATCGAGGAAATAGTCGATCAGATCGTCATCGGTTGCGATCCGCCGCCCGTCGGGCGTGGTCTTGCCGATCAGGCCGCTGGCGTCCGGATAGACATAAAACGCCCCTTCGGGCGTCGGGCAGGACAGACCGGGGGCGGCGTTCAGCATCGCCACCACCATGTCGCGGCGGACGCGGAACGCCGCCTGACGCTCGGCCAGGAAATCCTGCGGCCCGGTGAGCGCGGCGACCGCCGCTGCCTGGGCGATCGAGCAGGGGTTGGACGTCGACTGCGACTGGAGCTTGCCCATCGCCTTCACGATCCAGTCCGGCCCGGCGGCATAGCCGATGCGCCAGCCGGTCATCGCATAGGCCTTGGAACAGCCATTGACGGTCAGGATGCGGTCCTGAAGGTCCGGGCACAGCTGGGCGAGCGTCGTGAACGGGAAATCGGCGTAGAAGATATGCTCGTACATGTCGTCGGTCATGACGAGGACATGCGGATGGCGGCGGATCACCTCGCCCAGCGCCTGCAGTTCGGCGGCGCTGTAGGCGGCACCGCTCGGGTTCGACGGCGAGTTGATCAGCACCCAGCGCGTGCGCGGCGTGATCGCGGCGTCAAGTTGTTCGGGGGTGATCTTGTAGCCCTGATCGGCGCCCGCCGCGATGAACACCGGGGTCGCGCCGGCATAGGCGACGATGTCGGGATAGCTGACCCAATAGGGCGCGGGGATCACCACCTCGTCACCCGCATCGCAGGTCGCGACGATCGCGTTGAAGATCGTGTGCTTGCCGCCGACATTCACGCTCACCTGCCCCGGGGTGAAGGTCAAGCCGTTGTCGCGGGCGAATTTGGCGATGATCGCCGCCTTCAGCTCGGGCGTGCCGTCGACATTGGTGTATTTGGTCTGGCCGCCGCGAATGGCGGCGATCGCCGCCTCCTTGACGAAATCGGGCGTGTCGAAATCGGGTTCGCCCGCCGACAGGCCGATCACATCGACGCCCTGCCGCTTCAGTTCGCCGACACGCTGGGTCATCGCCAGGGTGGCGGACGGCTGGATGCGGCCGAGTGCTGCGGAAAGACGGGTGACGGAGGGGGCGGACATGGGCACTCCTTTGCGGGCAGGCCCGCCGGGCTATAGCGGACGCAGCCGCGCCCGCAACAGTCCGCGCAGCGCATTCCCGATCAGGAACCCGCCGGCCAGATCGGCCGGCACCAGATCGGCCTCGCGGGCGCGGCCTTCGGCGATCAGTTCGGCGCGCAGCACCCCGGGCAGCAGCCCGCGCGCCAGCGGCGGGGTGAGCAGCATTCCGTCCCGCTCGACGAACAGATTGGTGAAGCTGCCTTCGGTCAGAAAGCCCTCGGCATCGACAAAGGCGACCTCGAACGTGCCGGCGGCGCGGCGCGGATCGTCGTAAAAGGCGCGGTCGCTGGTCTTGTGCACGCGGCGCAGATCGGCGCGCGGCACCGTCATTTCGGCCAGCGCGACCTCGACCACCTCCGATGGCGCGGGCGGCATCGGCCGCACCTCGACCGCCAGGCTGCCGCCGGCCGAGGCAAGCAGCCGCACCCGCGCCGGCGCGCGCAGGCGGAAGGTCGCGGCCTGCAGCTCGTTGCGCGCGGCATGGCGGTTGAAGGAAAAGCCGAGCGCCGCCGCACTCGCCTTCAGCCGCGCCAGATGCGCCTCCAGCCGCAACAGACCGTCCTCGGGATCAAAGGCGATCGTCTCGATCAGGTCAAAACCGGCGTCAGACGCCACAAAGGCTCCTTTGGACAGGCATTCGCGCCATTCATCGGCGGGATCGGAGTCCGCGACAATCCCCGATCCCATCGCCAGCAGCGCCCGATCGGCCCCGGGCGTCGTCACCAGGGTGCGGATCGCGACGTTGAACGCCGCCCCCCCATCCGGATCGACGCGCCCGACCGCCCCGGTATAGACGCCGCGCGGGGCCTGCTCCAGCGCGGCGATCACCTCCATCGCGCGGATCTTGGGCGCGCCGGTGATCGATCCGCACGGAAACAGCGCCGTCAGCGCATCGATGGCGTCGCAGCCGGGCCGGATCCGCGCCGTCACCGTCGACACCATCTGCTGGACCGTCGGATAGTCCTCGATCCGGAACAGCTCGGGCACCGCGACACTGCCGGCAATGGCGACGCGGGCAAGATCGTTGCGCAGCAGATCGACGATCATCAGATTTTCGGCCCGCTGCTTGGGATCGCCGGCCAGCCGTGCCGGATCGCTGCCCGGCGGGGCGGTGCCCTTCATCGGCCGCGCGGTCAGCACACCGCCTTCAAGCGTGAAGAACAGCTCAGGCGACAGCGACAGGATCCAGTGGTCGCCGGTAAAGACCAGCGCGCCATGCGCGGCGCGGGCGCGGCGGCGCAGCCCGGCATAAAGCGCCAGCGGGTCCCCCGCCCAGCGCGCGGCGGCGGGAAAGCTGATATTGGCCTGATAGATGTCGCCGGCGCGGATCGCGTCCTGCGCCGCCGCGACGCGGGCCAGATAATCGGCGCGCGCGACCAGCGGTTCAGGCGCGCCGATCCACGCGCCCGCCGGATCGGGCAGAAACGCATCGGCATCGACGCGTTGCGGCGCGCCGAACAGCCCGAACCACAACAGCGGCGGGGCCGATGGCTGTCCCGCAGCGCCGGGCAGGGCCGCAAGGCGCGGCTCGAACGCGGCGGCGGCTTCATAGGCGATGAACCCGGCGGCATGGTGGCCGCGCAGCACCGCGAGCGCCGCGGGCACATCCCCCGGCCGGTCCGCCCGCACCACGGCCTGCGGATCGCGGTAGAGCAGCGCCTCGCCGGTGCGGGCATTGTCGAGAAGAACGAACGGGGTCACGCCGCCGCCCTCATGCCGCCTGCCCCGGCAGATGCAAGCCCGGGCTGCACCGCGCGCCCCACCGCGCCCCCCTTGCCCGCACCGGCGCGCCGCGCCACATGGCCGGGCATGACCAACACTCTCCCCCCGCTCAGGGCCATGATCGTGCCGGTGACGCCGCTGCAGCAGAACTGCACGCTGTTCTGGTGCACGCGCACCAATCGCGGCGCGCTGGTCGATCCGGGGGCGATCTGCCGAAGCTGAAGGACGCGGTGCGCCAGGCCGGGTGCGCGATCGAGAAGATCCTGATCACCCACGGCCATATCGATCATTGCGGCCAGGCCGGGATGCTGGCCGCCGACCTCGGCGTGCCGATCGAAGGCCCGCATGAGGATGACCGGTTCTGGATCGCCCAGCTCGCCGATGACGGGCGGCGTTACGGCATTGATGGCCGCCCGTTCGAGCCGGACCGCTGGCTGGTCGATGGCGACGAGGTGACGGTGGGCGAGCTGCGGCTCGGTGTCCGCCACTGTCCCGGCCATACGCCCGGCCATGTCGTGTTCCACCACGCGCCCTCGCGGCTGGCGATCGTCGGCGACGTGCTGTTCCAGGGTTCGATCGGGCGCACCGATTTTCCCCGAGGCAATCATGCCGATCTGATCGCCGCGATCACCACCCGGCTGTGGCCGATGGGCGACGACACCAACTTCGTCCCCGGCCATGGCCCGATGTCGACCTTTGGCCATGAACGCCGGACCAATCCGTTCGTCGCCGACCGGGTGCTGGCCGGCTGACGGCCGGCACCCGGTTTCGCATCAGCCGAGATCGGCGGTCACGAACTCGGCGCAGCGTTCGCCGATCATCACGGTCGGGGCATTGGTGTTGCCGCTGACGATGCGCGGCATGACCGAGGCATCGGCGATATAGAGCCCGTCGAGCCCGCGCACCTTCAGCCGCGGATCGACAACGGCATCAGGGTCGCTGCCCATGCGCGCGGTGCCGACCGGGTGATAGACGGTATCGGCGCGGTTGCGGATGATCTCGACCAGCCGGGCATCATCCTCGATCCCCGCCGTGTGCCGGTCGCGCCCGCCATGACGCGCCAGCGGCGGCGCTTCGAGGATGCGGCGCATCAGCTTGGTGCCGCGCAGCAGCACCTCAGTATCGCGGTCGTCCGACAGGAAGCGCGGATCGATGACCGGCGCGGCGCGCGGATCGGGGCTGCCCAGCCGCACCGTGCCGCGGCTTTCCGGGCGCAGCACGCAGACATGGCAGGAAAAACCGTGCGCCTTCACCCGCGTGCGGCCATGATCTTCCAGCACCGCCGGCACGAAATGGAACTGCACATCGGGCACCGCGACATCGGGGCTGGTGCGGGCAAAGCCGCCGGCCTCGGCATAAGGGGTGGTCAGCCGCCCGGTGCGGTGGCGCAGCCATTCGACGATCGCGCCGATCTGCTTGACCGCGCCGCGCGCCGATCCGCCCAGAAACTCATAGCCGTCGGTCTCATAGCCCGACACATAGTCGATATGGTCCTGCAGGTCCGCGCCCACCGCCGCGCGGTCGAGCACCACCGGAATGCCCTGTTCGCGCAGATGGTCGGCCGGGCCGATGCCCGACAGCATCAGCGTCTGCGGCGTGCCGAACGCGCCGGCGGACAGGATCACCGCGCCGCGCGCGCCAAGCGTCTCGGTCCGTCCGCCACGGCGGATGGTGACCGACCGGGCACGGCCATTTTCCACCCCGATCTTTTCGACCAGCGCGCCGGTCTTGACCGCCAGCCGCCCGGCCGCGACCTCGGGCTCGACATAGCCGCGCGCCACCGACCAGCGTTCGCCGCGATATTGCGTCACCTGATACAGGCCGACGCCTTCGAACTGGGGACCGTTGAAATCGTCGCTGCGCGGCAGCTGCAGCGATGCGCCCGCTTCGATGAAATCAAGGCTGCCGGGGTGCGGCCAGTTCTGGTCCGACACCTTGAGCGGCCCGTCGCCGCCATGATGGGCGTCAGCCCCGCGCACATTGCCCTCGGCGCGGCGGAAATAGGGCAGCACCTCGTCATGGCTCCACCCGGTCGCGCCCAGCTCGGCCCAGCGATCATAGTCCCAGGCGCAGCCGCGGATATAGATCATCGCGTTGATCGCGCTCGACCCGCCCAGCCCCTTGCCGCGCGGCTGATAGCCGCGCCGGCCGTTGAGCCCCGGCTGCGGCACGGTTTCGAACCGCCAATTGGTGTTTTTGGGCAGAAAGGGCAGCATCCCCGGCGCGCGCACCCGCCAGCTGGTGTTGGTGCCCCCCGCCTCGATCAGGCAGACCCGGTATCGCCCCCCGGACGCCAGCCGGCCGGCGACGGCGCTGCCGCCCGATCCGCCGCCGACGACGATGATGTCATACTCTTCCACGCCACTCTCCTCTGTTCTTTTTCTCTGATTGTCTCGCTGGTGTCGCGGCTGCCGTCATGGCTCCAGCCCGGCGGCCCGAACGCATAGAGCAGGCGCGCCCGCCAGCCGGGGGCGCGCGCCACGTCGCGGGCGATGCCGACCCATTCGTGAAAGGCCGCCCAGATCAGGTTGAAGCGCCCGAGATTCTTGACCAGCCCGTAGCGCGGCGGAAGATCGTCACGCTCCGCCGTAAACGTGCCGAACATCCGGTCCCAGATGATGAACACGCCGGCATAATTGCGGTCGAGATAGGCGGCGTTGGTCGCATGGTGGACGCGGTGGTGCGACGGCGTGTTCATCACCGCCTCGAACCAGCGCGGCATCCGGCCGACCATCTCGGTATGGATCCAGAACTGGTAGATGAGGTTGAGCCCGGCGCAGAAGAACACCATTTCGGGCGGAAAGCCGATCAGGAACAGCGGCAGCCGGAAGATGAAGGCCAGGCTGATGAACCCGGTCCAGGTCTGCCGCAGCGCGGTCGACAGATTATAATGCTGGCTCGAATGGTGGATGACATGGCTGGCCCAGAACCAGCGCACCCGGTGGGCCGAGCGGTGAAAGAGATAATAGGCCAGATCGTCGAGCACGAAGCACAGGATCCACGCCCACCAGGCAAAGCCGATGTCGAACAGAGCAAGGCCGTGGACGGCGACCGCAAGGCTGTAGACCAGCCCGGCGCTGAGCGCCCCGGCGACCGTCGAGCCGAACCCCAGCATCAGCGAGGTGAAGGTATCGCGCGGGCAGTAGCGGCGACGGTCGCGCGCGCGCGCGACCAGCATTTCGGCAAGGATGAGCAGGATGAAGCCCGGCACCGCATAATCGACCGGATCGGGCAGTTCAGCCATTGACGCTCTCCGCCACGAACTGCGCGCCGTGGCGGCGCACGCGCAGCGCCCGGCCATCGACCCCGGTCACCAGCGCGCCGGCGCGGTCGCCATCAAGCGTGGCGGCAGCAGCGATGAAGCCCGGCATCTCCGCCTCGGCAATGGCACAGGCCTCGGCCTCGTCGGCGAGCGCCGCGCCGCCCAGGCCCAGCGCGCGGGCGATGAAGGCGAGCAGCAGCACCCCGGCGAGCGACCCTGCCATCAGCGCGATGTTCATGGCCGGCCGTTCATCGCCCGGCGCCAAGCGCCTCGATCATCGCCTGGATCGGCCGCAGGTCGTAACCGGCGGCGGCCGCCTTTTCGACCAGCGTGGCGGGATCGTCGCCCATCCGGGCGCGGGCGAGCGCCCAGAGAAAGCAGGAGCGCGTGCCCGACCGGCAATAGGCAAGCACCGGCCCGCGCGCCGCCGACAGCGCTTCGACCATCGCATCGATCTGCGCATGGCTGAACCCGGCATGGGTGACGGGGATGGCACGATAGCCAAGCCCGACGACGCGCGCCGCGCTCTCGACCTCCACCGAGGCGGGCTGGCCGGCCTCCTCGTCATCGGGGCGGTTGTTGATGATGAGCGCAAAGCCCTGTTCCGAAAGCGGGAGCAATTCGGAGGGCCAGATCTGCGGCGCCACGGCCATGCGTTCGTCGAGACGGTGGATCATGCCGGAACTGTAACCGGATTTACCCCGTTGTGAATAAGCGATTTCGCGGACGCGGGCGATCAGATCGCCGGACGGCAAAACGGCCCCGCACGTCGCCATGCGGGGCCGTCGGCCATGATCGAAGACCGGTTCAGGCGTAGGCGATGCGCGACCGCCGGACGCGCAGCGCGCCGCCGGCAAGCGCGAAGCCGCCGATCATCAGCGCCCAGCTTTCCGGTTCGGGCACGGCGGCAATGTTGCCCGGGCCGCGGATTTCGGCCGAATAGGCGCCGGCATCGATGTTTTCGTAGCCAGTGATGACGAGGAAATAGGTCGTACCCGCCGTCAGATTGGTGGTGAAGCCCGCCAGGCCGATAAGGGGATTGTCGTCATTGCCGACGATCACATTGGCAAAGGGCGTCAGCGGGTTGAAGCTGTTGGAATAGAGGAAGGCGTAATTGTCCCAGCCGCCGACCGCGGTGGACTGGAAGCTGTAGGCCCCGTTCGCATCGACGGCGAACTGGTGGAAACGATAGGCAACAGCCGTGCCGACCCCCGATGCCGGCGGCGTCGGCGGATTGCCCTGGATCGGCCGGTTCCACAACGGCCCGCCGCTGGTGTTGCCGGTGAACACGATGGTGCCGGCCGACGCGGCAGATGCGCAGACGGTGGCAAGAGCAGCAGCCACGAACAGACTGGTCTTCATGATCGCACCCCTTCTGAATGAACTCCCCCGAGAAGGTTGACGTTCATCTTCTGTTAACCAAGAGTCAAGCGGCGATGACGTCCCGTTCCGAGACGGAAACGCCGGGCGGGGATGCGCGCCCGGCTGCCGGCGGGTGCGCGCTCAGGCCGACAGATGCTCGGCGATCGCGCGCAGGAATGCCGGCCCATAGGCATCGAGCTTGCGCGCGCCGACGCCGGTGATCTGACCCATGGCCCACAGGCTGTCGGGCCGCGCGGCGGCCATGTCGCGCAGCGTCGCGTCATGGAAGATCACATAGGGCGGCACGCCCGCCTCGGCCGCAAGCGCGCGGCGGCAGGCGCGCAGCGCCTCGAACAGCGGATCATCGGCTGCGGGCACGGCTGCGCCGCCCCGCTTGCGCGTCCGGCGCGGCGGCAGTGCGATTTCGACCGGCTGTTCGCCCTTCAGGATCGGGCGGGCCTGCGCGCCCAGCATCAGCCCGCCATGTTCGGTCGTCACCAGCGCCTCGCGCAGCATCAGCGCGCGGGTGAGCGGGCGGATCAGCGGCGCGTCGGCGGCATCCACGATGCCGAACACCGACAGGCTGTCATGGCCGTTCATCTGGCTGCGCGCGGTCGAGCGGCCGAGCAGGATTTCCTCGACATAGCCCGCGCCATAGGTCTGGCCGGTGCGGAACACCGCCGACAGCAGCTTGCGCGCCAGCTCGGTCGCGTCGACGCGCGCCGGCGGGGTCAGGCAATTGTCGCAATTGCCGCACGGGCCAGCCGGCTGCTCGCCGAAATGGCGCAGCAGCACCATCCGCCGGCAGTCGCCCGTCTCGACCAGACCGCTGAGCGCCGCCAGCCGCGCCTGTTCGCTCGCCCGCCGGTCGGGCTCGACCTCGTCCAGCCGCTGGCGCGCGCGCACGAAATCCTCCGCGCCCCAGAACAGATGCGCGGCAGCCGGTGCCCCGTCGCGCCCGGCACGGCCGGTTTCCTGATAATAGGCCTCGATCGAACGCGGCAGCGCGGCATGGGCGACGAAACGCACATCGGGCTTGTCGATCCCCATGCCGAAGGCGATGGTCGCGACCATCACCATGTCCTCGGACGCGACGAACGCCGCCTGATTGGCCTGGCGCAGCTCGGGCGACAGCCCGGCATGATAGACGCGCACCGGCCGCCCGGTCGCCGCCAGCTGGGCGGCGAGCTTTTCGGTGCCGGCGCGCGAGGGCGCATAGACGATGCCCGCCCCCGGCGTCTGGCGGACCAGATCGGCGATCTGCCGCGCCGCGCCGTCGCGCGGGGAGATGGCATAGCGGATATTGGGCCGGTCGAACCCGGCGATGATCATCCCGTCTTCGGGCAGGCCGAGCTGGACCAGAATGTCGGCGCGGGTATGCGCATCGGCGGTGGCGGTGAGCGCCAGCCGGGGCACGTGCGGGAAGCTGTCGAGCAGCGGGCGCAGCAGCCGGTAATCGGGGCGGAAATCATGCCCCCATTCGGACACGCAATGCGCCTCGTCGATGGCGAACAGGTTGATCCGCGCCTCGGCGATCAGCTCGCGGAACTGCGGCGTCGCCGCGCGTTCGGGCGCGACATAGAGCAGGTCGAGCGCGCCTGCGCGCAGCCGGTCGATCGTCTCGCGGCGATTGTCGTCGGCGGAGGTCAGCGTCGCCGCGCGGATGCCGACCGCCAATGCCGAGCGCAGCTGGTCATGCATCAGCGCGATCAGCGGCGAGATGACGACACACAGGCCATCACGCGCCACCGCCGGCAGCTGGTAGCAGAGTGACTTGCCCGCCCCGGTCGGCATGACCGCCAGCGTATGGCGGCCGGCCATCACCCGGTCGATCACCTGCCCCTGAACGCCGCGAAAGCCCGGAAAGCCGAAAACCGACTGCAGCAGCGCCTGAACATCGCCCATGCCAGCGCCTCAGCGGCGGGCAGCGAGGCGCAGCACGGCAAAGCCCGCCAGCGCCGACAGAAGCGATCCGGCAAGCACGCCGATCTTGGCCGCATCGACCCGCGCCGGATCGCCGGGAAAGGCGAGGCCGGCGATGAACAGGCTCATCGTAAAGCCGATCCCGCACAGCAGCGCCGCACCATAGATCTGCACCCAGCCCGCACCCGCCGGGCGGGGGGCCAGCCCCAGCCGCACCGTCGCCCATACCGCGCCGAACACCCCCGCCTGCTTGCCGAGAAACAGGCCGAGCGCGATGCCAAGCGGCAGCGGCGCCAGCACATCGGTGCCCGCGCCAAGCGCGACCCCGGCATTCACAAAGCCGAACACCGGCACGATCACGAACGCCACCCAGGGCGCCAGCGCATGTTCCAGCCGGTGGAGCGTCGAGTCTTCGGCATCGGGCGCGGCGGGCGTGACGCGGATCGGCACGGCGAGCGCGGCGAGCACGCCCGCCACCGTCGCGTGAATGCCCGACACCAGTTCGGCATACCAGAGCGCGGCAAAGCCGATCAGAAAGGGCCAGACCGCGCGCACCCCGAGCCGGTTGAGCGCGAACATCACCCCCAGCACGGCCAGCCCCGCCGCCGCCGCACCCAGATCGAGACTTTCGGTGTAAAAGGCCGCGATGATCGCGACCGCCCCCATATCGTCGACGATCGCGACCGTCGTCAGGAACAGCTTGAGCGAGGTCGGCACCCGCCGGCCGAGCAGCGCCATCACCCCGATCGCAAAGGCGATGTCGGTCGCCGCCGGGATCGCCCAGCCCCGGGCCAGCCCCGCCACCGGCCCGGCACAGGCCAGATAGATGGCCGCAGGCGCGGCCATGCCCGCGACAGCGGCAATGACCGGCAGCACCCGGTCCGCCGGGCGGGCCAGCTGGCCGTCGAGCAGCTCGCGCTTGATCTCCAGCCCGACGAGCAGGAAGAAAATCGCCATCAGCCCGTCATTGACCCACAGATGCACGGTCATCGGCCCCAGCTTGGGCACCAGCACCGGCCCGGTCACCGCATGGACGAAATGATGATAAGCGTCGGCGGTCGCCGGCAGATTGGCGGCGATGAGCGCGAGCGCGGCGGCCAGGATCAGCAGATAGCCGCCCGCCGCCTCGGTCGCGAGGAAGGCACGCAGGGCGGATGCGGGACGGGAAAGGGCCATCGCCCGTCTGTGTCGCGAGACGGCGGCGGGATCAACCGCCAAGCGGTCGGGATCGCCGCTTCGCCTGGTGCGTTTTCGAACAGGGCGGACTCACCCTGCGGCCCGGAGCGCTCTGGCGTCAGTCGCGCCGGGCGGCGCGCGCCGCCCGTTCGGACAGCCGCGCGCGGGCGGCATCATGGATGCCGGGCACGGCGGCGAGCACACCGAACAGCTCAGCCGTCGGGCTGTTCCAGCCAATGGGCGCGCCCAGCGCATCGGTGACGACCGCTCCCGCCTCGCCGGCGATCAGCGCGGCGGCGGCGATGTCCCATTCCCGGCCCCAGCGCAGGCTTGCGACCAGATCGACCTCGCCGGCGGCGATCATCGCGATCCTGAGCGCGATCGAGTTGGGCCGGGGCACGGCAACCAGATCGGCATCGTCGGCGGGCAGCATGTCGGCGGGCACGCGCGCGCCGGGCAGCGCCTGCCGGTCGGCAACCGCCAGCCGCCGGCCGTTCAGCCACGCCCCGCCGCCCAGTTCGGCCCGCCATAGCTCGCCGCGCGCCGGGGCCGCGAGCACGCCCAGCACCGCCTGCCCGCGCGCGACAAGCGCGATCGAAATCGCCCAGCCCGGCCGCCCGCGGATGAAATCGCGCGTGCCGTCAATGGGATCGACCATCCAGGTGCGCGGCCGCGCCAGCCGGTCGGCGCTGTCAGCCGTTTCCTCGGACAGCCAGCCCGCCTCGGGATCAAGCGCCGACAGGCGCCGCTTGAGCAGCGCATCGACGTCCAGATCGACGTCGCACACCGGCTGGCCTGGGGCCTTTTCCCATGTCGTGAACCCGGCGCGGGCGCGGCCAATCGCCAGCGCCCCGGCCTCGCCCGCGATGGCGGCGACCGCATCGATCAGCCGGTCAGCCACCGGCGAGCGTCATCCCCTCGACCAGCAGCGTCGGCACGTTGAGCGCGTAGCGATGCTCAAGATCGTCGGCAGCGGTCAGATTGGCGAGCATGTCGCGCAGATTGCCCGCAATCGTCACCTCTGCAACGGGCCGGGTCAGCACGCCATTCTCGATCAGGAAACCGCCCGCCCCGCGGCTGTAATCGCCGGTCACGCCATTGACGCCCTGGCCGATCAGCTCGGTGACGTAAAAGCCGTGGGTGATGCCGGCCAGCAGCTCGTCGCGCGACAGCGTGCCGCCCAGCAGATCGACATTGCTCGCCCCCACGCCCGGCGGGCCGCCGACGCCGCGCACCGCATGGCCGGTCGGCGCACGGCCAAGCTGGCGGGCCGATGCGCTGTCGAGCAGCCAGCCGGTCAGCCGCCCGTCATCGATGATCCGCCTCTCGGCGGTCGGCAGGCCCTCGCCGTCGAACGGGCGCGAGCGCAGGCCGCGCCGCCGGTGCGGCGCATCGACGACCGACAGGCCGCGCGGCAGCACATGCTCGCCCTCCATTTCCAGCAAAAAGCTCGTCCGCCGGGCGATGGCGGGGCCGGAAATCGCCCCCAGCACATGGCCGATCAGGCTATTGCCGACCCGGGGGTCGAACACCACCGGCATCGCGCCGCTCGGCAGCCGCGCCGCGCCCAGCCGCGCCACCGCGCGCTCGCCCGCCAGCCGGCCTATCTGCTCGGCCGGGTCCAGATCGGCCAGATGGCGGGTCCAGTGCCACGCCCCGTCGCGCTGCTTGGCCCCGCCCTCGCCGGCGAGCATCGAGGCCGAAACCGAATGGGCGCTGGCGCGGTAGCCGCCGGCAAAGCCGTGGCTGGTCGCGATGGCGACCAGGCTGGATCCGGCGCTGGCGCTCGCCCCTTCGCTGTTCGACACGCCGGCGACGCCGCGCGCCGCCTCCTCGGCCGCAAGCGCGCGGGCACGCAGCTCTGCCGGTTCGGGATCGACGCCGTCATGCAGGTCAAGATCGGGGGCAGCATCGCGCATCAGCGCGTCCTCGGGCGCAAGCCCGGCATGGAGATCCTCGGGCGCCTCGCGCGCCATCGCCACCGCCCGCTCGGCCAGCGCATCCAGCCGGGCGGGCGCAAGGTCGGAGGCGGAGACGCTGGCCGAGCGCCGCCCGACAAACACCCTCAGCCCGATTTCCTCGCCGTCCGACCGGTCGATATTCTCCAGCCGGCCAAGGCGGACATGCACGTCGGTCGACCGGTTGGCGTGATAGATCGCATCGGCGGCATCGGCACCGGCACGGCGCGCGGCGGCGACCAGATCCTGAAGGCGGGCGGCGGCATCTTCGGCAGAAAGCATCGCCTGCACTTAAGGTCGCGGCTCAGCCCGCGCCAGTCCCGACCGTCAGACAGGCAAGAAAGACCAGCAGCCCCGCCATGCGGTTCGAGCGGAAGCGGCCAAGCGCATCATCGGCATCGCCGGGTTCGAGCGCCATCACCTGCCACAGCAGATGCAGCGCCGCCGGCGCCAGCGCGACCAGTGCGAGCGGCTCGGCACGCACCCCCCAGATCGCCACAGCCCAGCCGATCAGCGCCAGCGCATAGAAAAAGCCGATGCCAGCGCGCACCCGCCCGCCCAGCGCCAGCGCCGACGAGCGGATGCCGACCAGCGCGTCATCCTCGCGGTCCTGCAGCGCATAGATGGTGTCATAGCCGACGACCCAGGCAACCGTGCCCAGATAGAGCGCGACCGCCGGCCAGCCGAGCGTGCCCAACGTCGCCGCCCAGCCGACCAGCGCGCCCCAGGAAAACACCATGCCCAGCCAGGCCTGGGGCCACCAGGTGATGCGCTTCATGAACGGATAGGCGGCAACCGGCGCGAGGCTCGCCAGCGCGATGACGATGGCAAGCGGCTGCAGCTGCACCAGCACAACGAGCCCGATCCCGCACAGGATCAGCAGCCAGGCCCAGGCCGCCTTCAGCGACACCAGCCCGGCGGCGAGCGGCCGCCCGCGCGTGCGCGCCACCCGCGCATCGAGATCGCGGTCGATGATGTCGTTATAGACGCAGCCTGCGCCGCGCATCGCCACCGATCCGAGCAGCAGCCAGGCCAGCAACGCCAAATGGCTGAACGCCCCGCCCGCCAGCGCCACGCCCCAGGCACAGGGCCAGAACAGCAGCCACCAGCCGATCGGCCGGTCGAGCCGGGCGAGCAGGATATAGGGCCGCAGCCGGCCGGACGCCGCGAGCCGCCGGTGTTCGGTATCGGGAAGCACGGTGGACATGGCCGCGCCGTAAAGCATTTTCCGGGCGGGTGGAATCACCCCGCGCCCCGGAAAATGCAGCAAATCAGGCGTCTGGACCGGCCGGTCCCGTGCGCCGAACGGGCGGCGGGCGCGGCGCGATGCTTGGCCCGACGGCCGCGCTCGGCTAAGCCCCCGGCCATGCCCGCCACCCCCGCCTGGCCGCCCCGGTCCGCCCCGCGCCTGTTCGTCGATCCGCCGCTGGCCGAGGGGCTGGAGCTGCGCATCGACGGGGCGCAGGCCCATTATCTGGGCGGCGTGATGCGGATGCGCCCCGGCGGCATCGTCATCCTGTGCGACGACCAGACCGGCGAATGGGCGGGCGAGATCGTGGCGCAGGGCAAGCGCGACCTGACCGTGCGGCTGATCGAGCGGCTGCGCCCGCGCGAGCCGGTGCCCGACATCTGGCTGTGCGCCGCCCCGATCAAGCGCGGCCGCATCGACTGGGTCGTGGAAAAGGCCGCCGAACTGGGCGCGGCGCGGCTGATGTTCGTGGGCACGCGCCGCGCGGTCGTCGACCGGCTGAACCTTGAGCGGCTGCGCGCGCACATGATCGAGGCGGCCGAACAATGCGCGCGCACCGCCCTGCCCGAACTGCACGACCTGACCGGGCTGGAAACGCTGATCGGCGCATGGCCGGCGGACCGGCATCTGTTCTTCGCCGACGAAGAAGGCGGCACGCCGATCGCCGCCGCCATCGCCGCCCGGCCCGGCCCGGCGGCGATCCTGATCGGTCCCGAAGGCGGGTTCGATCCCGATGAACGCGCGCTCATCCGCGCTGTGCCCGCCGCAGTGCCGGTGTCGCTTGGCCCGCGCATCCTGCGTGCCGACACCGCGGCGGCCGCCGCCCTGTCCGTCTGGATGGCGGTCGCGGGCGATTGGGTAGCAAAATAAAATCTATTTTTTTCGGGCCCGGCCCAATAGAGGCACGGGCAGCCAGCAAGGAACCGGACGGGATGAGCACGCGCGACGAGAGCAGCAAGGACGATCCCCTGATCGAATCGCGCGACCAGCTGGTCGCGCTGTTCGCGGGTGGCGAAAAGCCGCCCGCCGACTGGCGGATCGGGACCGAGCATGAAAAGTTCGTCTATCGCCGCGACGGCCATGCCGCACCCGGCTATGCCGAGCCGGGCGGCATCCGCGACCTGCTGCAGGGCCTGACCCGCTTTGGCTGGCGGCCGGTGATGGAAGGCGACCATATGATCGCGCTGCGCGGCGCGGACGGGACGATCAGCCTGGAACCGGCCGGCCAGCTGGAATTGTCGGGCGCGCCGCTTGAAAACCTGCACCAGACCTGCGCCGAGACCGGCCGCCATCTGGAACAGGTGAAGGCGGTGGGCGATGAGCTGGGGCTCGGTTTTCTGGGCCTTGGCATGTGGCCCGACAAACGCCGCGACGAGCTGCCGGTGATGCCCAAGGGCCGTTATGCGATCATGCTCAACCACATGCCGCGCGTCGGCAGCCTGGGGCTGGACATGATGCTGCGCACCTGCACCATCCAGGTCAATCTCGACTATGCGAGCGAGGCCGACATGGTGCGCAAGTTCCGCGTCGGGCTGGCGCTGCAGCCGCTGGCGACGGCGCTGTTCGCCAACTCTCCCTTCACCGAAGGGCGGCCGAACGGCTTCCTGTCCTATCGCAGCCATATCTGGTCGGATACCGATCCGGCGCGCACCGGCATGCTGCCCTTCGTGTTCGAGGACGGCTTCGGCTATGAACGCTATGCCGATTATGCGCTCGACGTGCCGATGTATTTCGTGTTCCGCGACGGCCGCTACATCGACGCCGCCGGGCAGAGCTTCCGCGATTTCCTGCGCGGCGAGCTGCCGGCGCTGCCCGGCGAACGGCCGCGCCTGTCGGACTGGGCGGACCATCTGTCGACCGCCTTTCCCGAAGTGCGGATGAAGAGCTTTCTGGAAATGCGCGGGGCCGATGGCGGGCCGTGGAGCCGGATCTGCGCGCTGCCCGCCTTCTGGGTCGGGCTGCTCTATGACCAGACCGCGCTTGATGCCGCCTGGGATCTGGTCCGCCCCTGGTCGATGGCCGCGCGCGAGGCGCTGCGCCAGGATGTGCCGCGGCTGGGGCTGGATGCGCCGCTGCCCGGCGGCGGCACGCTGCGCGACATTGCGGGCGAAGTGCTGGCGATCGCCGAGGCCGGGCTCAACCGCCGGGCGGCGCGCAACAGCGCCGGCGACACCGAGGCCGGGTTCCTCGCCCCGCTCTGGGATGTGGTGCGCAGCGGCAAGACGCCCGCCGAACGGCTGCTCGACCTGTATCATGGCGACTGGGGCGGCGACCTGAGCCGCGTCTACCGCGAATACAGCTTCTGATCGCGGGCTGACCCGGCGCGCGCGCCGGTCAGCCGGGGGGCAGCTTCAGCGTCGCCTGAAGCCCGCCGCCCGGGCGGTTGACCAGGCGGATGCCGCCGCCATGCCCCTCGGCAATGGCGCGGGCGAGCGCGAGGCCCAGCCCGGCCCCGCCGGTTTCGCGGCTGCGCGACGTCTCCAGCCGGGTAAAGGGTTCGAACATCGCCTCGATCCGGTCGGGCGGGATGCCCGGCCCGTCATCCGCGACATGGACGGCAACCCCGCCATCCCCGTCCCGTTCGACATCGATCCGCGCGCAGCCGCCATATTTGAGCGCGTTTTCGACAAGGTTCCTGAGCGCCCGCTTGATCAGCGTCGGGCGGATCGCGACGGTCAGCCGGCCCGCCGGCGCAAACGCCACGTCCGCGCCCAGATCCTCGAATTCCTCGACCAGGCTGTCGATCAGCGCCGGCAGGTCGATGCGCTCGACCGCCTCGCTCGGCCGGCCGAGCCGCGCCAGCGACAGGATGTCGTCGAGCGTCCGGTTCATCTCGTCGATGGTCGCGGCCATGCGCGCGCGTTCGCCCTCGTCATCGACCAGTTCGGTGCGCACGCGCAGCGACGCGAGCGGCGTGCGCAGATCATGGCCAATCGCGCCCAGCATCCGGTCCTTTTCATCGAGCATGCCGACGATCCGGGTGCGCATCGCGTTGAACGCCGCGACCAGCCGGCGGATATCGTCCGGCCCGCGTTCGGCGACGGGCGGTGCCGCGCGGTCGCGGCTGAACCCCTCGGTCGCCAGCCGCAGCTCGGCCAGCGGCCGCGCCAGCCGGTGGCCGATCCACAGCACGGCCAGCAGCACAAAGCCGTAAAGCACCAGCGTCTGGAAGGCGAGCCAGCCGATCACCCGCCCTTCGCCGGGCGGCAGCGAAGCCGCTGTCGTCACCCAGCGCCCCGGCGCGATCGCCGCCGACACGACGATGATCTGGCGCTGCTGCACCGCCGCGCCGCGCAGCATCCGCCCGCGCCCGTCGACGCGCACGCTGAACTCGCGCGCCGGCACCTGCGCGGCGCTGAGCGCATCGACCTCGACGCCGATCTGGGCCAGCATGTCGCGCCCGCGCTCGGCAATGTCGGGCAGCTGCGCCATCGCCGGGCGCACCGGGCTGTCCCCGGTCAGCAGCGCGCCGCCCGCCATCGCCGCTTCGGGCTGGCCGGCGCGGGCGCGCTGCACCGCCTCGGCCAGCCGTGCCAGCGCGAAGGTGCCGGCCTGCGCGACCGCCTGACGCTTGGTCGCCTGCAACAACAGGGTGAAGTTCACCGCCTGTGCCGCGCCCAGTGCCAGCGCGACGAGCAGGGCAAGCTGCCCGCCCAGGCTGCGCGGCAGCAGCCGGAGCGCGGATCGCCCCAGCCCGGTGCCGGTGCCGGTGCCTGTGGTCACAGCCGGGTCACATCGGCGGCCAGGCTGTAGCCCCCGCCCCACACCGTCTTGATCAGCGCCGGGCTGCGCGGATCCGCCTCCACCTTGCGGCGCAGGCGGCTGATATGATTGTCGATCGCACGGTCAAAGGCATGCGCCTCGCGGCCATAGGCCAGATCGAGCAGCTGGTCGCGGCTGAGCACCTGATGCGGATGGGTGACGAAGGCGAGCATCAGGTTGAACTCGCCGGTCGACAGCGGCACCCCGACGCCGTCGGGATCGACGAGCTTGCGCTCGCCGGCCTTGAGCACCCAGCCGGCAAAGGCATAGCTGCCGGTTTCGGGCGCTTTCAGCCGGGTGCCGCCGCTGCGCCCGGCGCGGCGCAGGATGACCTTAATCCGCGCGACCAGCTCGCGCGGGTTGAACGGCTTCACCACATAATCGTCCGCGCCCATTTCCAGCCCGACGATCCGGTCGGTATCCTCGGCCATGGCGGTGAGCAGGATGACCGGCAGGTCGCCGGTCGCGCGGATGTGGCGGCACAGGCTGAGGCCGTCCTCGCCCGGCATCATCACGTCGAGGATGGCGAGATCGATCGCATAGCCGTTGAGCCGCTCGCGCGCCGCCGCGGCATCGCCGGCCTGGGTCACGCGAAAGCCGCTGCGCGTCAGATAGGCGGCAAGCGGCTCGCGGATCGAGCGTTCGTCATCGACGAGCAGAAGGTGCGGCTTGTCGTCCATAGGCCGGGCTTAGAGCATTTTTTCGCCCGCCCCAATCACCCGGCGGCGCGGAAAATGCCGCGGATCGGAACGCTGGAGACGCCGGTCAGCCGCCCCGGCGCGCGGCGCGGGCAGCCGCACGTTCCGCCGCCGTCACCACGCCATTGCCGTCGGCATCGGCGCGGTCGAACCGGGCAAGCAGATGCGCGCGCAGTTCCGCCTCGGTCACCGCGCCGTCGCGGTCGCGGTCTGCCCCGGCCAGCAGCGCCATGCCCCGGCCGCCCCGGCCAGCGTTCATCGCGCGGGGCTGCATCCGGCGACCGGCCGGCATGCCATCACCCCGCCGGGCCTCGGCGGCCGCCCATTCGGCGCGGCTGATGCTGCCGTCACGGTCGGCATCCAGCCGGTCGAACATCAGCCCGGCGAGCGCCGCCCGCCGCGCCGCGCGGTCGGCCGGGGTCAGCCGCCCGTCGCCATCGGCGTCCATCCGCGCGAACCGGCTGGAAATGCGCGCCTCGACGGCGGCACGGCTGAGATCGCCACCGGCCCAACCCGGCTCCTGCACAGCGGCCTCACCAGCGGCGACCGGCGGCGCGGCGGCGGCAAGGGCGATGCCCCGGTGACGGCAAAGGCCCCAAGGGCGGACAGCAACAGAGCGAGCGACATGGCGACAAACTCCCGCGACAATCGGCACCGGACCACCCGGCCCGGCCTGATGAACGCAGTGATCGCATCAATCCTTCGCAAGCCTATCGCGCCACCGGGCCTGCATTGTCGCAAAATGTCGCGCGGCGACGCCATCGCGGCCGGGATCGGCGACCGAGTTCAGCAGGCGGCGCCGGCGGCTGCGCTCCACCCGAACATGCCAAGCGCCCGGCGTGTCGCCCGCGCCTCGGCCCGCAAGCCCGGCGGCAGGCGGGCATCATCGCCGATCCGGCGCAGCGTCAGCGCCAGATCGGCCGCGCAAACGCCCGCAGTCCGCGCCCGTGCCAAGCCGTCCATCACCCATAGGGGCGGCGCGCTTTCCCCCCGCCCGGCGGGCGGCGACGGCAGGCGGAACCGTTCAGCAACGCGCTCCGGCAGCGCATCGTCCCGCGCGCGCACTTGCTCTGCCACGGCAGATGACAACAGCTCGCCCGCCGCAGCCACCAGCGGCGGCGGGGCGGGCGCCGGGCGGTGGCGCGCATGATAGGCAAGCGCGAGCGCGATAACCGCAACCTCGCCATCATCGCCGCCGAGCACGGGGGCCAGCGCCGCCGGCAGGCACAGGCGATCCTGCCCGACCCGGCCGAACAGACGGTCATCCGAACAGGAAAAGACCGCGCGGGCGCGCAGCGCGGCCCGCGCCCCGGCTGACGCGGAGACCGGGTCGATGCCCGCCGGGGTGTCCGTCGGCACCGCCCGGCCAGCCACCGGCGCGGACAACAGACCAAGCGACAGGCAGCAGACAGCGGAGGCGAGAGGCAGCTTCATCCCGGTTCCCGAACGATGAGATCGAGCAGGCACCGGAGCTAAGCCACGGCACCGCGATGCGGCAATGATCATCGCATCCGATCCCGAGCAAAGCGGAGGCGGGAACGGGCTGGCGGGACGATAAGGAGGCCGGAGCAGGCCGGAAAAATGGAGCGGGTAACGGGGATCGAACCCGTATCACAAGCTTGGAAGGCTAGTGCTCTACCATTGAGCTATACCCGCCCGGGACAGGGTGCACCGGGCACCCGGCCTGTCGGGTGCGCGACTGCCATGCCTGCCGGGTTCCGTCAATCGTCCTTGCCGAGCAGCAAGGCCTGCGCACCGGCCCGTTCGGCGCGGCAGGATGCCGGGGCCGGCGCGCAGCAGGCCGCGACCGGCAGGGCGATGCGGAAGGCCGCGCCCTCGGCACTGTCGAGCAGGCTGATGCGGCCATTATGCGCCTCGAGGATCGAACGGCAGATCGACAGGCCGAGGCCCATCCCCTCGGGCTTGCTGGTCGCCAGCGGCTCGAACAGCCGCGCGGCGATCGCCGGGGCGACGCCCGGGCCGTTGTCCGCCACGGTCAGCGACATCGTCTCGCCGTCGGTTGCCGCGCGGATGCGGATGCGCGGGCGGGTGACGGCGGACACCGCCTCGCAGGCGTTGCGTACGAGATTGTAGACGACCTGCTCGATCTGGATCGGATCGACATCGATCGACAGGTCGGGATCGGCAAACTCGATGTCGAGCAGAATGCGCTGCTTGCGGATGCGGTCCTCATTGCCGCGCACCGCCGCATCGACAATGTCGCGCAGCGGGCAGCAGACGGTCTCGCGCCCGCCGCCGGTCACCAGCTTGCGCATCCGCCGGATAATGTCGGAGGCCCGGCGCGTCTGATTCTGGGCCAGCAGCACCGACTGGCGCATCGTCTCGCCCGGCCGGTCCTGGCCGGCGGCGAGCGCGGCGAGGATCGACAGATGGTTGGCGAGCGCGGTCAGCGGCTGGTTGAGTTCATGCGCGAGCGTGGCGGCGAACACGCCCATGGCCGACAGGCGCGATGCCTTTTGCAGCCGGTCCTCGGTCGCGGCCAGCCGCGCCTCGAGCTGATGGGCGGCGGTGACGTCGACCGCGAAGCCGTGCGCGCGGATGCCCTGCCCGGCGCCGCTGCGCGCGGTGACCGCGCCGAACACGCGGATCCAGCGCTCGGCATCTGCAACGCCGACGCGCATGACCGTGTCGAACGCTTCCGGACCCGTCCCGGCCAGGGCGTCGACAATGTTGAGCTCGAGCGCGCTCAGATCCTGGGGGTGGATCAGACCCAGCACATCGTCGGGCTCGCGGATCGTTCCCGGCGGCAGGCCCAGCAGGCAGTCGAGATGGCCGGAATGATGCAGGCGGCCGGCGGCGACATCCCATTCCCACACCACCATGCCGACACTGCCCGCCGCGATGGCGAAGCGCGCCTCGCGCGCCTCCAGATCGGCGGTCCAGCGGGCAAAGCGCACGGCATCGGCCAGCAGCGCGCAGGCCTTCTGCGCGGTCGCCAGTTGCAGCGCCGTCCAGTCGCGCGGGCCGCTGGCATGGACGAACAGGAAGTTGACCAGCCTTTCCCCGTCCATGAACGGCACGGTGACGATCGCGCCGACGCCCAGCGCCTGGAACTGGGCAAGGTAATCGGGGCGGCTGGTGCGCGGATCGCGTGCAAGATCGGGGATGGCCGCCATGCGGCCGGCGCGCATCTCGGCGATGAACTCCGGCCCGAAATCATCCATCCGCCATGATCCGCGCACCAGGAAAATCGTGCCGTCATTCCAGCCGCGCTCGATCCGCGCATATGCGCCCTGCGCATCGACATGGGCGACCCCGACCTGGCCGGCGTCCAGATAGCGGCCGATCAGCTCCGCTGCCCGGTCGAGCGCCTCGTGCGGCGCAGCGGCGGTCGCGATCGCCAGCCTGATCCGGCCAAGCAGATCGGCAGCGCGACGGCCAGGCGCGCGGACATCATGGTCGCTCAGCAGATAATGGACGGCACCCGCCCGGCCGCCGCGCGGGCCGCGCACGATCCGGCCATGCACCCACACCCAGCCGGATGCGCCACGGATGCGGAACAGCAGGGCCAGCGCCGTGCGGCCGGGCGAACCCGAATCGGTCAGCGCCGCGCGCACGAACGCACGGTCACCGGGGTGAATGGCGCGCAGGGCGGCCACCCGCCCGATGCCGCGTTCGATCGCGGGCAGGCCGACAAGCGCGCACAGCCCGGCCGACAGCACCAGCCGGCCACCTTCGCCCGGCCATGCGATTCGCGCGCCCGCCAGCACGGCCTTTCGGCCCGCCGTCACGGCGTGGCCGCCGCCCGCCTCATCCTCCGCGCCGGGTGCCCGCCGCATGCCTGTCCCAAATCTCCCACCGCCCGTCTGAGGGGCCAATGCCCATCATGCGCCCCGGGGGTGACCGGCGACAGTGCGGATAATCCCCTATTTTGCGCCGGTTCCGGACCCGATCGGGGGCCGGCCCCGGTACTGCCGGCACCGGCACGGCCCATTTTGGCACAACCCGGCCGCACAAGATTTTCTTAACAAATCTTAACATCACTGTAACCGTGATGGGGTTCTGGGGCTGGAAGCTTTTTTCGAAAAAGGGGGAATCATGACCACTGTGCGCCACGTGCTGGCATCGGGCGATTTTCGCCAGGATTGGAGCAATGCCGGGCTGATCACCGCCGCCAATGACTGGTCGGGCGTGCCGAGCATCATGGGCTATCGCGGCGACGACATCGTGACCGCGACCGGGGTCGACCCGCGCACCATCACCGCCCCCACGACGTCGGAAGTGGTGGTCAATGTGGTCGCCAATCAGAGCAACCCGAGCGCGGGCAACCTGTCGGGCGGCGTGCTCGAGTTTGACGGCATCGCCAATCCGACCATCGCGCTCAACGGATCGGGCACCGCCGATGCGCCGTCGATCGTGGTCTATCTGGATGCCACCGGACGCGAGAATATCCGCTTTCAGGCGAACATCCGCGACCTCGACGCGACCGCCGACAATGCGATCCAGCAGGTCGCCGTGCAGTGGCGCACCGGCAATGGCAGCTGGTCGAACATCGCCTATATCGCCGACGCCACCCAGGCGAACAGCGCGACGCTGGTGACCGCGATCGACGTCACCCTGCCGGCGGGCGCGAACAATGCCGCCGACCTGCAGATCCGCGTCATCACCACCAATGCGGCGGGCAATGACGAGACGATCGGCATCGATGACATCGTGGTGTCGAGCGTCGCCGGCGGCCCCGACCTGACCCCGCCGACCCTTGCCGGGTTCGACCCGTCGGATCCCGATGACGGCGCAGTCGCCGTCGACCCGGCGGCCAATATCGTGCTGCGGTTCAGCGAGGCCGTGCAGGCCGGCCAGGGCAGCTTCACGCTTGCGAGCGGCAATGACGTGCGCGTGATCGCCGTCACCGACCCGCAGGTGACGATCAGCGGCAATACGGTGACGATCAACCCGATCGCCGATCTGATCGGCGGGCGCACCTATACGCTGACTGCACCCGCGGGCGTGCTCGCCGATCTGGCCGGCAACGCCTTTGCGGGCCTGCCGCAGGGCGCGCTCGACTTCACGACGCTCGGCACGCAGGCGGTGACGATCGGCGAGATCCAGGGCCTTGGCCATCAGAGCGGGTTCGTGAACACCCAGGTGCTCACCCAGGGCGTCGTCACCGCGATCGACACCAACGGCTTCTACATCCAGTCGGCGATCGGGGCTTCGGACGGCGACGACCGCACGTCGGACGGGATTTTCGTGCTCACCGGCTCGGCGCCGACCGGCGTGGCGCGCGGCGACCTGATCGAGGTGCGGGCGACCGTCACCGAATTCCGTCCGGGCAATGACGCGCGCAACCTGACGATCACCCAGCTGGTGTCGCCGAGCTTCACCAAGCTGGGCACGGCGGCGTTCGAGACGGTGCTGATCGGCCAGGGCGGCCGCCAGGCGCCGACCGAGGTCATCGATGATGACGGGCTGACCTCCTATGATCCGACGACCGACGGCATCGATTTCTACGAGTCGCTCGAGGGCATGTATGTCACGATCGACAAGCCGCTCGTCGTGTCGAACACCAACAGCTTCGGCGAAACCTATGTCGTGGCGAGCGGCGGCGCGGGCGCGACCGGCGTGTCCGAGCGCGGCGGCATCACGATCAGCGAGGGCGATTACAATCCCGAGCGGCTGCAGCTCGACAATGACAATGGCCTGTTCGCCGGCTTCAACGACCTCTACACGGTCGGCGACCGGCTGAGCGATGTCAGCGGCATCATCAGCTATTCCTTCCAGTCCTATGAGCTGCTGGTGACCGAAGCGGTCGCGGTGACCGAGGATGTCGAGCTGGTTCGTGAGACGACCAACCTGCAGGAGCGGATCGACCGGGTGTCGGTTGCGACCTACAATATGGAAAACCTGTCGGCGGTCGACAGCGCGGACAAGATCTACTCGCTCGCCTCCGACATCGTTTTCAACCTCAATGCGCCCGACATCATCGCCGCGCAGGAAATCCAGGACGGCGACGGCGCAGGCACCGGCAGCAACCTGTCGGGCGTGCCGACGGCGCAGGCGCTGATCCAGGCGATCCTCGACATGGGCGGGCCGGAATATGCCTATGCCGAAATCGCGCCCTCGGCGGCGAACTCGACCGGCGGCGAACCCAATGGCAATATCCGCAACGGCTTCTTCTACGATCCGTCGCGGGTCACTTTGGTCGCCGGCTCGCTGCAGCTGATCAACGATCCGATCTACAGCGGCACCCGCCGGCCGCTCGTCGCCAGCTTTGAGTTCAACGGCGAAACGCTGACTTTGGTCAACGTCCACTCGACCTCGCGCGGCGGGTCCGACCCGCTGTTCGGGGCGAAGCAGCCGCCGGCCGATGCCGGCGATGCCGCCCGCACCGCCCAGATGGCGGCGGTGCGCAGCTGGATCGATGCCAAGGTTGCGGCCGACCCGGCGGCCAAGATCGCCGTGCTCGGCGATTTCAACGGCTTTGTCTGGGAAAACGCCATCAAGTCGCTGACCAATGGCGGGCTGATGCAGGACATGGCGACCGCGCTGCTCCCGGAGGAAGAGCGCTATTCCTATGTGTTCGAGGGCAACAACCAGGCGCTCGACCATATCGTCGCCACGTCGAACCTGCTGGCGGGCGCGCAGTTCGACGCGGTGCAGATCAATGCCGATCTGCCCGCGGGCGTCCAGCTGTCGACCGACCACAACCCGCTGCTGGCACTGTTCCAGCTCGGGCCCACCGCCGAGACGATCTTCGCGCGCGAACTGGCATTCGACAACCAGCCTGCCGGGCTGGCCCCGTCGTTCGATCAGGGGAGCGCGTTGTTCGGCCATGGCCCGGAGCGGCACATGTTCGCGCTCGGCCAGGAATGGTTCCAGCTGGCCTGAGCCGGGCCTCCACAGTCTGGGGCCGCACCGGGCGGTGCGGCCCCAGATCCGGCCTACCCCGCCTGCGATGTGCAACATTGTTATAGGCGAACGCCGCTTTTCGTGTCACTTTAACCTATTAAAGGGCGGGAGACGCACGGTCATTTCGGCAGCAGTCAGAGAGTCTGCGGCGGGATAAACCGGGCCACCGGGGCCATAACGGCCTTGAGAGACGCAAGAGGGCTGTGAATGGCGGAGGCGAACGGCGCGGCCCGGGACGAGCGCCGGATCATCGAGGAAACGCTGGCCGAGGCCGTCACGACAGCGGGCTTCGGGACGTTCGACATCGATCTGCGGTCGCGGTGCATCCGGCTGTCGTCGGGCACCGAAGAGAGCCTGGGCTACCCGTCCGGGACGGTCGCCAATCTCAGCCAGTTCATCCGACTGATCCATCCGGAAGACGTTGGCCATGTCCGCAAACTGGTCACGACCGCCGAGGCCGCGCGGCTCGCCAAGATCGATATCGTCTACCGGCTGCAGATGCGCGGCGGCGAATACCGGATCATGCGCGGCGTCGCCCGCTGCCTTTACGGCGATGACGGGTGCATCGCGCGGCTGTTCGGGCGCAACACCGACCTGACCGGGCTGAGCCAGGGGCGCGTCGCCACCCGCCGGTCGCAGCTGCGCGCGCTGCTGAACGCGGTTCCCGACGCGATGCTGATCGTCGACAAATCGGGCACGATCGAAAGCTTCAACCGCTCGGCCGAACAGGCCTTTGGCTACAGCGCCGAACAGGCGATGGGCCAGAATCTGTCGATGCTCGCCCCGCGCGAGGTGCTGGGCGCGGACGAGCTGGCCTTTGGCCGGTTCGTGCGCTCGGGCAATCGCGGCCAGCCCGCGCCGCCGCTGATCATGCGCGGCCGCCATGCCGACGGGCGCGAAATCCCGATCGAGGTCCGGGTCGAAACCGTCTCTGCCGGCGACGAGCCGCTTTACGCGGTGTCGATGCGCGACATCTCCGAACGGCTGGCAGCGGAGGAAAGGCTGCGCACGCTCAATGACGAGCTTGCGCATGCGATGCGCGTCAATGCCATGGGGGAAATGGCGGCCGACATCGCCCATGAACTGAACCAGCCGCTCGCCGCTTTGTCCAACTATCTGGAAGCCGCGCGACTGCTGCTGGGCCGGGAAACGCTCAGCGATCCGCGCCCGGTGGAGATGATCGAAGCGGCGGTCAAGCAGGCGATCCGTGCAGGCACGATCATCCGCCGCATCCGCAAGTTCGTGACGCGCGGCGAAGTCGATATCCGCATCGAACCGGTCGAGGAAACGGTGCGCGATGCGGTGAACCTCGTCTTTGTCGGGCGCGCGCAATATGATGTGCGCGTCAATCTGGCCTTTGACCGCCAGGCGACCTTCATGATGGCCGACCGCGTTCAGGTGCAGCAGGTGATCGTCAACCTGATGCGCAACGCGATCGACGCGCTGCAACAGGTGGGGCCGGACAATCGCAACATCCTCGTCAAGGCGGGCAAGGCCGGCGATATGGTCGAGATCAGCGTGATCGACACCGGCCCGGGTATTTCCGAAGACGTGGTTGACCGGCTATACCAGCCTTTCCGCTCCACAAAGGGGGGAGGCGGCATGGGGGTTGGCTTGACGATCAGTCGCAGGATCGTCGAGGCGCATGGCGGGCGCATCTGGGCGGAAAACCGCGCAGAAGGCGGCGCCTGCTTCCGGTTCACCGTGCCGGCGCTCGAAGAACAAGACGGAGATCCCGACCCTTGATGCGTTCGATCTACATCATCGATGACGATGACGAACTCCGCATTTCGCTGCACCGGCTGCTCAGCCTGCGCTCGGATGTCGTGATCCGCAGCTTCGCCTCGGGCGACGCCTTTCTGGGCGGCGCGGACGAGCTGGATCCCGGTGTGCTGCTGCTCGACATGAACATGCCCGGATCCTCGGGCTTTGATGTGCTGCGCGCGATCCGCGACCAGCAACGCTTTCTGGCGATCATCCTGACCGGCCAGGGCAGCATCGAGGTCGCGACCAAGTCGATGAAGGCGGGCGCGTTCGATTTCCTCGAAAAGCCCTATAACTACCAGGCGCTGACCGAGGTGATGGAAGGCGCATTCGAAAAGCTGGAGCAGGAAAGCGCCGCCGCCGCGCGGGTCGAACAGGCCCGCCAGCTGGTCAGCCAGCTGTCGGCGCGCGAGACTGACGTGCTCAAGGGCCTGATCGAAGGCCATGCCAACAAGGTCATCGCCCATGACCTGCAGATCAGCCCGCGCACGGTCGAGATCTACCGCGCCAATCTGATGGCCAAGCTCAAGGTGCGCAGCCTGTCCGAAGCGCTCAAGATCGCCTTCGCCGCCGGGCTGTTCCCGCAGGACTGAACGAGGCGCGCGGCGGGGCGGGCCGCCGCGCGCCCCTTCCCCCCATGGCGGCCGGAATCTGCGCGCCGTGCGAACCGCCGATCCGATGCCGTTCTATAATGAGCGGAGGTGCGTCCGGGCGATGGCGCGGCCCCGCCATGCCATGGCGCGCAGCGGTCAACATGCCGTCGGCCCGGCCGGATACGGAGCGGGATCGTCACGGCCATGCAGAAAATCGACCTTGAAACCATCCGCCTGATGGGCGTGAAAACGCTGACAGGGCTGATCCTGCTGCTCACGCTGATCACCGCCGGGGCGGCGCTGGCCATCGGCGGCAAATGGATCGCCGCCCTGCTTGCCGTCGCGCTGGCCATCTATCCGCTACTGGCCGCCCAGGCCGGCCGGACCGACGACCAGACCCGGATCGCGCTTGGCCTGACCGCCCCCGTCTATCCCGCGCTGCTGCTCTATGTCTTTGAAGGCTATGCGTGGCAGACCGACATCCACATGCTGTTCTTCGCCGTGCTCGCGACCACCGCGATGCTGTGCGACTGGCGGACGATCATCGCCGCGACACTGGTTGTCGCCGTGCATCATCTGGTGCTCGGCATGGCGATGCCGGGCTGGGTGTTTGCCGGCGGCGGCGGGGTGATGCGCGTGCTGCTCCATGCTGTGATCCTGCTCGTCGAAACCGGCTTTCTGGTGATGACGGCCGAACAGCTGACCCGGCTGGTCGCCCATGTCGGCGAGGAAAACACCAAGCGCGCCGCCATCGAGCGCGAGGCAGCAGCGCAGCGCGAACAGGAAGCCGCGCATCAGGAGACCATCCTTGTCTCGCTGCAGCAGGGGCTGGCGGCGCTGCGTGAGGGCGATCTGACCGCAACGCTCGATCGCGATTTCCCGGGTGCCTATGCGCGCATCCGCACCGATTTCAACGGCGCGCTCGCCAGCCTTGAACAGCTGGTCGGGTCGCTGGCCGAGACGATCCGCGCGATCCGGCGTGAAGCCAACGACATCAGCCAGGCCTCCGAAAATCTCGCCCGGCGGACGGAAAGCAACGCCGCCAGCCTTGAGCAGACCGCCGCCGGCATCGCGCGGATGGACGACCGGCTGAAGGCCACCGCCGGGGCCGCCGAGCGCACGGTCAAGCGTGCCGACCAGACGCTGGCCACCGTGGGCGATGGCCGCGCGGTCGCCGACGAGGCGGTGCAGGCGATGACCCGCGTCGCCGACAGCGCCAAGGGCATCGACAGCGTGATCGAAGGCCTCGACAAGATCGCCTTCCAGACCCGCGTTCTGGCGATGAACGCGGCGGTCGAAGCGGGCCGCGCGGGCGAGGCGGGACGCGGCTTTGCCGTCGTCGCCGATCTCGTCTCCGCGCTCGCGATGCGCGCCGAGGAGGAGGCGAAGCGCGCGCGTGACCAGCTGACCGTCACCCAGACCGATATCGGCACCGCCGTCGGCGCGGTCGAGCGGGTGGACAATGCGCTTGCCAACATCTCGACCGACGTGACCGCCGTGTTCGGCCTGCTGAGCGAGATCGCGACCGACAACCAGTCCCAGGCATCCGCCATCACCGAAATCAACGCTGCGATCGGCGCGATGGATCAGGCGACCCAGCAGAACGCCGCGATGGTCGAGCAGACCTCGGCCGCCGCGCGCAACCTGACCTCGGAAATCGACTCGCTCGCCACCCAGGCCGCGCGCTTCCGCACCCATGGCGGTGCCGGCGGCCCGGCAGCCGAAGCATCGTCCCGCCCCCGGCCGGCCGCCGCCGAAGCCCAGCCGCGCCCGGCGCACCGGCCATCACCGGCCACCCCGCGCCCCGGTGATTTCGGCGCGCCGATCAAGCAGCTGCCCAGCGATGCGATCGCAGCGCTGCGCAGGCCCGACTCCGGCAATGACGGTGGCGGCGACGACTGGACGAGCTTCTGATCCGGCGGGTCAGGGAAAGATCACGGCAAGCACCGCCGCCAGCCGGGCAGGATCGGTGCCGTCAAGCGCCAGATCGAGCGGTGGATTGAGGCTGTGGCCCCGCATCGCCCCGGCCAGATCATAGCTGGTCTGCAGAAGGCGATAGCCGTCATCCTCGCGCAGCACGGCCAGCCCCGCCCCGAACGGATAGGCATCGGGATCGACGATCAACACGCCGTGGCCGGGCAAACCTGCGCCCAGCGAGGGGCGGCATGCCCTGAGGCCAAAGGCGCGCGGCCCGGCATGGCGCGGCGCTTCGACCAGCGCGCCGGGGACGATCACCGGATCGATCAGCCCGTCGGCACGCGGCGCCCCGAACACCGGCACCAGCCGAATCGTGGCGAATGACGGCGGTGGCGGCGCGGGAAGCGGCGGCGGGGCAATGGCGCGCCGCCGAACATGCGGTTCGGGAGAGGCCGGGATGCGGTCCGTGCCTGCGGTCGAACCGCCATTTCCGCCAGCATAGGGGCCGGGTGCCGCAGCGCCGCCCAGTTCAGCGACAAGTGCTGCAATCCGCGCGCGCATGCGTGCACGCCGTGCCTCGGGATCCCCGAAGCCGACCAGCGCGGCATCGAGCGCGCCCGCGCGATACTGGGCCTCGACCAGGGCGCGCAGCTCGCCCTCGTCGCGCACCGTCATCAACCGGCACAGCGCGCCGACCGTGGCGGCGTTCCAGCGATCAAGCGTCTTGTGGGCGTTTTCGATCCGCGACAGGATCACGGGCGCGATCCCGTAATCGCGGTCGAGCACGGCCACGGTCAGCGCACGGTCCCCGGCGCGGCGCGTGCGCACGGCGGCGGCAAGCTTGACCGCAAACCCCTCCTCCGCGGCATCGAACGCACCGCCATCCTGAAACGGCTCTGCCCAGCGGGCGATGTCGAAATCCGGTGCATCGATATCGATCAGCAGATCGACCGCCTCGACGCCGATCGCAGCGGCGATGGCGCGCAGTTCATCCGCGCGCGCGACCACTTCCCCGCGTTCGATCTTGGACAGGCGGATATAGGGAATGGCCGGCAGCCGCGCGGACAGCGCGAGCAGCTTCGACTGGCCATGGGTGCGCCGCAAATCGCGGATACGATTGGGGAAAACGACAAGGCGGTGCGGATCGACCCGGATCGCGCAGGGCTCCGCCCCGCCCCCGGACGCACTCTCGTCCCGCCGCATGCCAGCCAATCCCCCCTTTTATTGGCTTGCGAACCTATATTTATGACAGGCTGGCGTCTAGGATCGTGCCGGGGAAACTGTGTCCGATTTTGCAACACCGCCCGACCATGCGGTCCGGCGGCGGGTCCCGGTCAACATTGCGGACAATCCGGGCCTGGAATGACAGGTCCCATCCCCGCGGGAGATGCGGGGATGGGTCCGGGGCGGCGGGCGGTCAGCCCGGCGGATGGGATGAGAGGAACGGTCAGGCCGCGATGCCGACCGACGCCGGGCCAGCGGGCCGGGGCGGCAGCGTGCCGCCCAGATCGCCGATCGCATCAACAGCACGGACGCGCAGCGCCAGATTGTGCGGCGCATTGGGATCGGGCAGCAGCGGCTGGGCGGCGGTGCGCGGCGCGCGCTTGGCCGGCGCACCCACCGAGCCATATTCGGCCATCAGGCGGAAACGCGGCTGCTGCGCGGCCAGATCGGCGATGGTGCGGGTGGCGCGCTTGCTGATCTGGCGGACGCGCTCCTTGGTGATGCCGGCATCGACATCCAGTTCGTCGCTGCCGTCACCGAACACGCGGCGCTCAAGGATCTCGCGGTCGCGGGCCAGCTTCTGGTCGAGCTTGGCGACTTCGGTCGGGTCGATGCCTGCCAGCGCGTTCTTGAACCGCGGCCCTTCGCTGCGCGCCTTGGCGAGCGCCCGCTTGGGCTGCTGACGGCGCAGCTGCTCGATGCCGGCGGCGCGGCCGGACCGGACAAACTCGTCGAGCAGGCTCGCCGTTGCGGCGCGGGCCAGATAGTCCGACGCGGCGGATTCGGTCAGCGCCAGCGCCTCTTCGTCGACGATGATTGCTTCCAGCGTGGTTTCCTCGCCCTCGGCACCGGTCGCGGAGGCATGGAGCGAAATCGTCGTCGCCTCGACCTTCTTGGCCGACGGCCGCTGGTCGGTCATCAGGCGGAAGCGCAGGCTCTGCAGCTCGCCGCGGATCTGCCAGTTCACGAAGGTGGTGAACTGCGCCTTTTCCGGCTCATAGGCCTGGATGGCGCGGTGCACGGCAATCGCGCAGCACTGTTCGGCATCGTCCCAGTGCGCGGTCAGCCCGTACTGGCGGATGAAATGGCGGATGCGCGGCGCGATCAGCTTCAGGATGCGCATGAACGCGCGGTCGACATTGGCGCGCTGGCGAGCGGTCTGCCGCTCTTCGCCCTTGGGCGTGTTTTCCAGAACGATGGCAACAGCTTCTTCGAGCGCGATGGTCGTCTTCGACATGAGATTTGGAACCCCCATTCCAATCCGCTCGGGCTGTCCCGGCGGCGTGACGAGGGCATTGATCGCAGCTATCCTTTAACGACCTCCCAGAATATGGTTACGGAGAATTACCTATCCTATAATCATGCCGCTCGGAATGGCCCTGCCGGGTGCATCTCGCCGGTCAGAACGAGCTGATAAAAAGCGTTTTTTCAGCATCCTGGCGAAAGCGCCTGCGGATCCGGGCAGCGGCGCGGCTCTCCGCAAACAAGGCGCGATCCAGCACCGGCCAGTGCCCGGATCGGGGCGAAAACAGGCCCGACTCCGGCGCGTGGCGGCGGTGCGGCGCCCGCGATCCGTTCAGAAATGCAGCGGATGTTAACGCGAACGTCCGCCCCCGGACGCCCGGCGCGCGGTGCACACACGGCCAAGCCCGGACGTCCCCGACAGTCATGCGCGATGCATCCACCCGATCGCTCCCCGCACCGGTTTCTTTTCCGTTATAGAGCGGACGAACCGCCGGACGGCGTTTTGCGGCCGAAATCAGCAGTCAGCCGCGTCGGCAACCGGCGGTTGCGGCGCGTTGCTGCTTGCCCGGCCCCGGTCCGGTCGGGCGATCGGATCAGCCCGCGAAGCGCGCGGGATCGATATGACGGTCGACAAAGCCGAGCAGCCAGTCGCGGTGCGCGGCGGTCGCCTGGCCGGCCTCGGCGATGCGCGCAGCCGCAGCGCCGCCGCCAATCTGGGCGACCAGCAGCTTTTCCGCCCGCGCCGCGGGCAGCCCGCCCATGCTCAGGAACCTGACCGCATCGCCCGCGCCCAGATGGTGGCCGAGATAGGCGGCGCGGGCGATTTCGGCCATGCCATCACCGATCCGCACCCCGGCTGCCTGCAGCCGGTCGAGGTTGCGGCGCGCATAATCGGCGGTTGCCTCGATCGCGGCGCGCGCATCATAGCGCAGCGCCAGCAGGTCCGAGCGCGCCGCGGCGACGACGCGCCCGCCCTCGTCCAGCCAGCCGCGTTCATGCGCGGCGCGGTTGAGCCAGGTGCCGGGGCGCTCCGCCTCGCCTTCCCAGGTGCCGGCCAGAAACTGGCCGAGCCCGGCCGCACTCGACCGGGGATTGCGGCTGTGGGTGTTCCAGCTGCCGTCGCGCTTCTTCGCGGCCTCCGCATCGATGATCGCAGCGAGCGCGGGCGCGGGCAGGCCGGTGCGGGCAGCGGCAGAGTCGATGGCGGCGGCATGGCGCGCATTGGGGCCAAGGCCGGACGGCGCGGCCGCGCTGCGGCGGCCATCGGCATCGGCGGTGCCGGAATCGGCGCGGCCGGGGGCGCGATCGGGCACCGGCCCGGCAACCGGCTGCGGCACCGGCGCGGCAAAGTTTTCAGGCAGCAGCTGCTGGGGCCCCCGCGCGCGCCCGGCGGCCTCGGGCAGGCCCGCCGACAGCGCATCGATCAGCGAATCGAGATCGAACCCGCCGGCACTGGCAAGCGTGCTCGCCCCCGCCTGCCCCTCGCCATCGCGGTCCCCGCTGCCGAGCGCGGCGCGCCACAGCCGGCTGGTCATCTCGCTCTTGGCGCTCGCATAGATGAACGCCGCCCGCTCGGCCGGGGCGAGTGCCTTCAGATCGGGGCGGACGATCATGGCCGGCGTTGCCGGGCCGCGCGCCGGGCGCGGGCGACGCGCAGCAGCCCGGCGGCGGCGCGGTCATCATCCTCCGCCTGTTCGGCGGCGGCGGCGGCCTGACGCATCGTCGCCGCAAACTTGTCGGCGGCGCTCTCCACGGCCTTCAGTGACCCATAGGCCTCGCGCGCACGGGCGCGCAGCTGATCGAGCTGCCGGTCGGCGGCGGCGCGGTCGGCGGCCAGCCGCGCGCGTTCGTCGCGCATCCGCAGGAAGTAACGGTTCTCGGGCAGGCGCCAGTCCGCGGCCGCCACACGGTGCTCGGCCTGGATCGCGGCCTGCACCTCGGTCGTGCGGCGGTGCAGCCGGTCTGCGGTCTCAAGCGCCACGCTGATTTCGACCTTGATCTGGTCAACCGTGCGCTGCTGGATGGTGAGCGCGGCGTGATAAGGCGTCTTCATGCCGCCTCGCGCATCAGGTCATCGGGCTGGCCGGCCGGATCAGGCGCGCCATCCGCCCCCGCCCAGTCCGCGCCCTGCGCCGCGTCCTCTTCGGCGTCCGCGTCGGCGGTGCCGATGATCTCGCCCAGCGCGGCAAAGGTCGCGCCGGCCCATCCGCGATCATCCTTGCCCTGATTGATCAGCGCCTCGATCGCCGGGGCCAGTGCGATCGCCTGATCGACCTCGGGGCTGGCGCCGGCCTTGTACGCGCCCAGCCGGACCATGTCCTCCATGTCCTGATAAAGCGACATCAGCCGCCGCGCCTCGATCCGCGCGGCGTTTTCCGCCGGGCTGTGCGCATGGGGCAAGGTGCGGCTGACCGATTTCAGCACGTCGATGGCCGGATAGCGGCCGCGCTCGGCGATCCGCCGGCTCATCACGACATGGCCGTCCAGAATGCCGCGCACGGCATCGGCCACCGGTTCATTGTGATCGTCGCCATCGACCAGCACGGTGAACAGGCCGGTGATCGATCCCTGGCCCGGCCGCCCCGGGCCGGCGCGTTCGAGCAGGCGCGGCAGTTCGGCAAACACGGTCGGCGTATAGCCCTTGGTCGCCGGCGGCTCGCCGCTCGCCAGCCCGATCTCGCGCTGCGCCATCGCAAAGCGGGTGACCGAATCCATCAGGCACAGCACGTGCAGCCCCTGGTCGCGGAAATATTCGGCGATGGCGAGGGTGGTCCACGCCGCCTGACGGCGCATCAGCGCCGGTTCGTCCGATGTCGCGACGACGACGACGCTGCGCGCCAGACCCTCCGGTCCCAGATCATCCTCGACAAATTCCTGCACCTCGCGGCCGCGCTCGCCGATCAGGCCGATCACCGCGACATCGCACGCCGTCCAGCGCGCCAGCATCGACAGCAGCACCGACTTGCCGACGCCCGAACCGGCGAACAGCCCCAGCCGCTGGCCCGCGCACAAAGGCGCGAACACGTCGAGCGCGCGCACCCCGGTTTCGATCTTCGCCCCCACCCGCGCGCGTTCGGCGGCGGCGGGCGGCATCGCCTTGATCGGCCGCGCCTCGGCTCCCGCAATCGGCGCCGGGCGGCCGTCAATCGGCCGCCCCAGCCCGTCGACCATGCGGCCGAGCCAGGCGGTCGACGGGCGGAGCACGAACTGGCCGGCGACCAGATCGGCGCGCGCGCCCGAGGCAATGCCCTGCGGGTCGCGGAACGACAGGCAATGGGCGATGTCATGATCCAGGCCGGTCACTTCGGCCTCGACCAGCCCGTCGGCACCGGCAATCGACAGCCGCGACCCGATGCGCGCGGCCCCGGCCAGCCCGGCCACCTCGATCAGCGCGCCGCGCACGCCGACGACCTTGCCGAAACGCAGATCGGGATCGAGCGTGGCGACCGACTGGGCCAGCGCCGACAGGTCGCGCAGCATGTCAGGCCGCCTGTTCCGGCTGCGCGTCGGCCAGCAGCTCGTCCTCCAGCCGCATCAGCTGGCGGCAATCGCCGAGCGCACGATAATATTGCATGGCCGCGACGTTGCGCGCGAAACTCATCGTCGCGACGCTGGCCTCAGGCGTCCTGAGCAGCGCCGACACATTGCGCAGCGCCTCGATGATCCGGTCCTGGTGCGCCTCGCTGCTTTCGGCATCGATATAGGCCATCATCGTGTGGAAATAGAGCAGGCGGGCCGGGGTATCGGCCTCGGCCGGGCTCATGATCTCGCGCCCGCGCAGGATCGCCGCCTTGGATTCGACGGCCAGCTCGGTGCGGCCGACCGCGCTCAACACCGCGCCGTTCACGATCACCTTTTCGCCGGGCCGGAGTGAAATGCGGAGGGTCATGCTGCAATCCTTCAGTCTGTCCCCTCTCCTATAGGACGAACATGGGGCGAACGGCGGCATGTGCGGCAATATTTGCCTAGGCCCGGCGGAATTTGCCGCCCCGCACCCGGCCGGCACGGCCCGGGAAAAAAGCCGTGGCAACCGCATTTTGGTCGCCCCCACCCCCCTCCTATAATGGTGAATGCAGGCGGGCGACGAGCGCCCGACATGTCCCAGGAGACCTCTTTTGAGCCTCTTTTCCGCTCTTTATGCCGGCGTGTCCGGCCTCGGCGCCAAATCGAGCGCGATGGCAACCGTCGCCGACAACATCACCAACATCAACACCGTCGGCTATAAAGGCGTGACGACAGAGTTCCGCACGCTCGTGACCGACGGCCGGCTGCGCTCCAGCTATTCGGCCGGCGGCGTCGCCGCCGCACCGCAGGCGCTGATCTCCAAGCAGGGCCTGCTCCAGGCGTCGGCCAGCGAGACCGATCTGGGCATTGACGGGGCCGGCTTCTTCGTCGTGCGCACCGGCTCGGACCGCGATGCCGACATCGCCTTCACCCGCGCCGGATCGTTCAAGCCCGACCTTGACGGCTTCATGCGCAACACCAGCGGCTTCTATCTGCAGGGCTGGCGGCTCGACGCCCAGGGCCAGTTCGTCAACACCGGCAACACCAACGCGCTTGAGCCGGTGCGGCTGAGCGAGCTGACCGGTTCGGCGGCGCCGACGACGCGGGTCCAGTTCCGCGCCAATCTCCAGTCGGACCAGGTGCCGTTTGCCGGCACCTATGCGGCGGGCAACATGGCCGCAGGCACGGTGACGCCGCATTTCCAGCGCGCCTTCGACGTGTTCGATTCGCAGGGCAGCGCGCACCGCATCAACTTTGCCTATCTGAAGACCGGCCCGAACACCTGGCGCAGCGAAATCTATGCGGTGCCGGCGAGCGACGTGACGGCGGCGGGCGGCCTGCTCGCCAGCGGCACCGTCGCCTTCAACCCCGATGGCAGCCTCAACCTTGCCGGCTCGACGCCCGCGCTGTTCGCGCCGCTGTCGGTCAGCTGGACCAACGGCGCGGGGTCGCAGCCGATCAACCTGGCGCTCGGCAGCAATGGCGGGCTCGACGGCCTGACCCAGTTCGGGGCCACCTCGTCGCTGATCTCCTCGTCGGTCGATGGCGGCCTGCTCGGCAACATCGCCTCGGTCGAAGTGTCGAAGGAAGGCGTGGTCAGCGCGATCTTCGAGGACGGCACGGCCCGGCGGGTGTTCCAGCTGCCGATCGCCACCTTCCAGAACCCCGACGGGCTGAACCGGCTGACCGGCAACGCCTTCGCCGTGTCCGGCGCTTCGGGTTCGGCGGCGATCAACACGCCCGGCGCGCTCGGCGCGGGGACGATCGCGGCCAACACGCTTGAAGCGTCGAACGTCGATCTGGCGCAGGAGTTCACCAACATGATCCGTTTCCAGCGCGCCTACAGCGCGTCGTCCAAGATCATCACGACCGTGGACGACATGCTGCAGGAACTGAGCAACCTGAAGCGCTGATCTGACCCCCGATCCGCGCGCACGTCCCCCGCCCGACAGCCAGAGGCCTGAAACACCGTGTCCCTGAACGATATTCTCGGCTCCGCACTTTCCGGCCTCGGCGCGGCGCAGGCGGGCCTGCGCGCGGCTTCGAACAACATCGCCAATGTCAGCACGCCCGGCTATGCCCGCGAGCGGGTGAATCTGGCGACCAGCGTCACCTCGGGCCGCATTACCGGCGTGCGGGTCAGCGAGCCGGAGCGTGTCGCCGACCGCTTCCTCGAGGCCAATGTCTATCGGCGCCAGGGCGATTTCGGCCGGTCGGAAGTGGTCGCCAATTATCTCAACCGGCTTCAGTCGCTGCTCGGCGCGCCGGGGATGAATCGGGCCTTCCCGCCCGGCTCGACGCCATCGGCGCGGCAGCCGTGGCGATGACCGGTTCGGCCTCGACCGAACAGACGGTGCGCAACTTCACCGCCAATGTGCAGGACGCGCTGGTGTCGATGCAGCAGGTGTCGCGCGACGTGTCGGTGCTCAAGACCGACGTCGAATCCGAGGTCGGCTACACGATCGACACGATCAACAACCTGCTGCGGCGCATCTCCGACCTGAACGACACCGTGTCGCGCGCCGCATCCCAGGGCCGCGCAACCGGCGGGGCGACCGATCTGCGCATGACCGCGGTCGAGGAACTCGCCAGCCTGATCAAGGTCACGGTGCGCGAAATGCCCGACGGGCGGCTCAACATCGAAACCGCAGGCGGCGTCGCGCTGGTCGACAAGCGTCTGCGCCAGCTGTCCTATCCGGTCGGCGACGGCGTCGATCAGCCGGTCTATCCGCCCATCGACATCCGCTTCGTCGAGGAAGATGGCAGCATGGGCCCGCTGACCGGCGAGCGTCTGGACGGCCCCGCGATCGGTGGCAAGCTGGGCGGGCTGATCGATCTGCGCGACCGGGCGCTGCCCGCCTTTGGCGAGGAAGTCGGCACGCTGTTCGGCGGCCTTGCCGAAACGCTCAATGCCGTCGCCAATGCCAGCACGACCGTGCCCGCACCCAACCGGCTTGAAGGACGGCAGAGCGGCATGGCGCTGACCGACCGGCTGGGCTTTACCGGCCGGGCGGTGTTTGCCGTCACCCAGACCAATGGCAATCTGGTCGCGCGCACCACGGTTGATTTCAGCACACTCGGTGCCGGCGCGACCATCGGTGATGCGATTGCGGCGATCAATGCCGGGCTGGGCGGGGCCGCGACCGCGACCTGGAACAATGGCCAGCTGTCGATCACCGCTGCCGCGCCCGGCAATGGCGTGGTGATCGCGCAGGATCCGGCGCAGCCGAGCAGCCGGGCCGGTGTCGGCTTTTCGCAGTTTTTCGGCCTCAACGATATCATCACCAGCCCGCGCGGCACGCTGGTTCCGCCCGGCTTCATCGGCACCGACGCGCATGGCTTCACGACCGGCGAGACGGTCGAGCTGCTGGTGCGCGACCCCAATGGCCGCGTCGTCGCGCGCCAGACGCTGTCCCCGGCAACCGGCGGCACGTTCAACGATCTGACCACGGCTCTGAATGGCGGTCCGCTGAGCGCCTTTGGCAGTTTCGCGCTCGATGCGCGCGGGCGGATGCAGTTCACTCCCAATGCCGCGATCCCGACCGCGTCGGTCAGCATCACGTCGGATTCGACCAGCCGGTTCGGCACGGGCAGGTCCTTCGCCTCGCTGATGGGCCTGTCGGGCGATAACAGCGGCCTCAATCTTGCGGAGGTCAAGCCGGACGTGCTGGCAACCGCCCAGCGCCTGCCGCTCGCGCGGTTCAACCTCGCGGCCACGGTCGGCCAGCCCGCGATCGGCGCCGGCGACAATCGCGGCGCGACCGCCTTTGTCGATGAACTGGCCCGGCCGGTCGATCTCGGGCGCAACCGCATCGTCGCGATGGAACGCTATGCCAGCCTGGTGCTCGGCCGGGCGGGCATGGACGCCGCCCAGGCACAGGATCAGCTGGTCGACGCCACCGCCCGCCGCGAGGATGCGGTCAACCGGCGTGACAATTTCTCCGGCGTCAACATCGACGAGGAGCTGTCACAGCTTGTCGTCCTGCAGAACAGCTATTCGGCCGCCGCGCGCGTGATGAGCACGGCGACCGAAATGTACGACACCCTGATCGCCATGGTCGGCTGAAAGGAAAACCGATGACCCGCGTCGCCACCATTCCCAATCAGCGCATCCTGTTTGGCGCCATCGGCAAGTCGCAGCAGAAGCTGGCCGAAACCCAGATCCAGATGGCCACCGGCAAAAAGGCCCAGGATTTCGCATCGCTGGGCGTCGAGGCCGTGCGCAACCTGTCGGCGCGCACGCTCGTCGCGCGGCAGGAGGCGCATGGCGCAGTCGCCAAGCGGCTCAACACCACGCTTGCCATTGTCGACGCCAATCTGGGCGGCGCCGAGGAATCGCTGACCAAGGTCCGCAACGACATTTTGAAGACGGTCGGGACCGGCCAGTCGACCGGGCTGCAGGAAGCGATCGAGGAGGCGT